>JAVHRO010000145.1:0-29581 GCA_036171675.1 Vicingus sp.
CTTCTTTATAATAACCCGTTAAAACCAAAGCATCTGCAATAAAATAATGAAACCCGGGGAAATTTGTAAAATGCAGCCCTGTTCGAGGTAATCGTTTTTCGGTAGCAAAGATGTGTTTTAGGGTATTGTCAATCGATTTTTTTTCTACAACATGTTGGAATAGAATAAGACATTGATAATATCGACCAAGAGGCATTGGGTGAATATCTTCTGGAACTTCAATATTCATTAATTGATGGTTGTATTTCACCATTAATTCAGTATCCATTTTTAAATAGGCACAAAAAAATAAAATACTATTACCAAAAATCTGTGCTTCAGGCGTTTTTTTGTTTTTCAAGTACTCAATATAACCTTTGTATTGATAGGAAACCAAATTATCGTAATCAGGAAAGTGTTCAAAATAAAAAACTTGAGCTAATTTATTTTTTGCTAAGTCAGGCAAAATACTTTTAAATGCTTTTGGGTCTTCACGAAGTCTCTCTGCAATTCGTCTTGAAACCATTTGCATCGTTTCATCGTGGTCGGAGATGATGCTATAATCTTTTAAATTAAAAATCGTTTTAAAGAATGTTAATTCTTCATTGGTAACCGACTCTAGTTGTTTATTCGGCTTAATATAATCCATCCAACTCTTATAACCACAAAACACAGAGAGAATTTCAAGCGTTTGATATGACGGATTAAATTCACTTTTATAAAATCCTAAAAATCTTTTTAAAGTAGCCGCACTTATGTAAAGTTTAGTTTTCCTGAATATTAATTCTGACAATTTTTCACAATCTATCGGATTCTGAATTGGAAACACAGCGTTAGAAACAACTTCTTTTCTTAGTTGAATAAGTTGCTTCTTAGATACTTTGTTAGATGTTCTTGCCATTACAACAACAAATATAACATCTTAAACGAATAAGAAAATTAATGAACATTAATGGATTTTTTATGTTGTGTATTAGCAACGATATTTACATAAAAAACAAACTATGGCAAAAAGTAATTTTGGTCGTGCATTAGGTCGTGAACTTGGAAAAAACACAGGTAAACTTATCTCCAATAAATTATTCGGAGATGGGCATGCCACGCCTCATAGGATTACAGCTAAGGTTAAAACAGCAGAGATACGAGCTGATTCGGCAAAGGCAAAGGCACAAGCATTTGAGGCAAAAGTAAATGCTGATTTTGAAATTGAAGAAATGAAAATCATTCTTGAAAAAGATAAAGAAGAGAGTAAGCTTTTGCAAGAAATTGCCAAAACCTCTTTTGGAAATACTAAAGATGAAGTTTCACAATCTGTTGGTGAATTATTATCCCTTGCTGAAAGTCATCAATCTAAGACTATAAGGCAAGCGGCTTTATCTAAAGTAGAGACCGGTTTATTAAAATTGATACAATTTGGAAGTGTTGCAGAGGTCGCATATTATGAGAAAAAGATAAAAAAAATAGAACGTAAAAAGCGTTTGCCTATCTATATTGGTATAGGTATTTTAATCTGGGCAATTCTGATTTATGTTTTCATTTTTTCTCTTATGTTTTAAAAAAATTAGTATGAACTTAAGTAGCTTAAAACAAAAATTTGAAGAAACTTCAACTAATGTATTATCACTTGAAGAATTTCAAATATTAGTTCTGATTTATCCTGTTTTCCTTGTTGCAAGTGCAGATGGAACATTTGATGATGATGAAAAATCTTTTATAAAAGAAATACTTTTGAATTTTTTAACCCCATTATATAAAGATGAATTGTCTGAACAAGAATATGATAATTTGACAGGTAATTTTTTGTTAGATTTAGAATTTCTAAATTCTAATCAAGAAAAATTTAAGAAAGAATTTTTAGAAGCAATTCGATTTTTTGATTATGATATCAGGGAAAGCATCTCAGAATTATTAAACGATGTTGCTCAAACCTCTGGAGGTTTAAGCGAACAAGAAAATATTGTAATAAAATCAATAAAAAATAATTATTTAAATTGACAATAAATTTTTTAACAAGTAAATTTTTAAAATGTTAGGAATTAAGACGCACGGATTGCATTGGAAAAACAACTTATTTCATTATGCAAATGAAGATAACTTATTTAGTGAAGAAGAAATAAGCTTACTTGCAAAAGCGAAAGGCATTTATGTTTTAGAATACAATTTTATCCCAATTTATATCGGGAAAGCGGAAATATCTATTTTAAAAAGACTTGAAAAGCACAATAAAAATCATCATAGAGGAAGATGGGATATGTTTAGTTGGTTTGCTGTTCAAGACACAAAAGACAATAATATTTTAAAAGATAATTTAGAAAAAATGGAGAGCCTTTGTATCACAATTGTGGAACCTAGATTGAATGGGCAAAATAAATTTAAGAAACTGGGAACTAGAATATATCAAAAATAATAAATACAACCATTAATAAAACATATGAAAAAATTATTAATAACATTAATTGCAACAATTGCAATAACACTATCATCATTTCCACAAACACAAGGGACAATGACATTTACGTTTACACAAACAGCTAAAACTCAAGGTTCTTGTACTGCTAATAGTAGTGTAATTGCAGTATGGGTACAAGATTTTTCTAACGGAACACTAGTTAAAACCAGAATCCGATACGTTAGCACAAATCACCAAACAATGTTACCTTATTGGGCAAATGCAGCATGTCCTTCAAGTAGTAATGCAACAGATGCTCTTTGCGATTCTACTGGTAATTGTGGTTGGGGCAATGCTTTATCTAATTACTCAACACCTACGGCATTCGGTTCTAAAACAATTCAATGGGATGGTACAGATGTTAATGGTAATGTTGTTCCAGATGGGACATATAAAATTTATGTTGAAAGTGCAACTTATTACCCTTCTGGAATATGTAATGCTGCAATGGCATTAAATTTTAACACTTGGGTTTCTTTAACTAAAGGACCAAATTTTTATACTAATTCTAATCCAGGAAATTCTCTTAATATTACAAATTGGTCTATAGTTTGGACGCCAGGAACTGTTACTTCACTTAGTGACCAATCTAATAAATATGAATTTTTAATTTATCCTAATCCAAGTCAAGGTATATTTAATATCAAATCAAATAGCACCATTAAGAATGTTAAAGTTTTAAATATTCTCGGTGAAACAGTTTATGAAGATAATGCTGGAACAGAAATTCTTAATCTTTCTAATTTTAACAATGGCATCTATTATATTTCAGTTAATAATAAAACCCAAAAAATTATTTTAAATAAATAAACTCCAGAAAAATCAAGACCTAAAGAAATCAATATTTGATTAACCTATAAGCACAACTATAACCATTTAGTAAAATTTGCGTAAACTTGTAATGTGTTTATACAACTTGCAATATGAAACATTTATCTGTTAAAATCCCTGATAGTTTATACCAATCGTTTTTAGATTTTTTTAAACATATACCAAATGTTGTAATTACAGAACAACATGAGGAAGAAATACCTAAATGGCAACAAAAAATTGTTTTGGATAGGATTAAAAAAGAAAAAATAACCGATGCCATTCCTTGGGAAATAGCACGTAAAAGTTTAAAGTTTAAATCCAAATAAATGTTGTTTTCAATTGCCATTCTTTCATCTGGGTTAAGCGATATCCAGAAAGCAATTGATTATTATGAAGAGCAGCAAATTGGAATTAGCCAGAAATTTGAATCGGAATTAAACCTACTTTTCTTGTCGCTTCAAAAAAAATCCGTTTTACCAATTAAGGTATAAAACAGTACATTTTTTGCCACTAAAAAAATTCCCTTTCATGATTCATTTTACTGTTGATGAAAAAATATCTACAGTTTATGTAAGAGCAATATTACACACCAGCCTTAATCCGGACTACTATTGGTTAAAGTAATCATAACTAGTGCCTAACAAAAAGTTTCAAAAACACACCCATGCTTTAGCGTGGCAAACTCCTACCCTCCCGAGAAATCGGGACAGGCTTCTCAAGAGGGGAAACCAACGCACAATGCTATCTTCGGTCTTCTGTCTTCTCCATCAAAACCTCAAGAAATCGGTATTAGCATATAGCATTAACCCAAGAAGCAATGCCATTCCTGCCATTTGAGCATATTCCATGGCTTTTTCGTTAGGTTTTCTTCGGGTAATCATTTCGTACAACAAAAACATTACGTGTCCGCCATCTAGTGCAGGAATTGGCAGTAAGTTCATAAAGGCTAATACTAATGAAATCCAGGCCGTTTTTTCCCAGAAATTTTGCCAAACCCATACACTTCCAAACAATTTACTAATGGTTGCAAAACCTCCCATACCTTTGTAGGCACCCGTTTCGGGGTTTAGCATTAATTTAAATTGTTTGTAGTAATTTACCAATTTTTCAGTGGCTACTTCAACGCCTCTCGGAAAAGCTGCAAAAAAGGAATAATTGGTGGTTTTGGTGTGATAAACGCCCTCATCTTCTAACTCTAAAATGGAATAAGCATAGGGTTGTATGCCTAAAATTAGAGAGTCAGGAACAGTAATAGGTATGTTTACTTTTTTGCCATCTCTAAGCACATTTAACTCCACGGTTTGATTTGCAAAAGGAGTAATGATTTCTTTAAACTGATCATAATACGAAATATCGGTATTATTTATGCCAACAATTTTATCTTTCAGTTTTAAATTAGTTCCATTTACAGCATATCCATCAGTTTTAAGTCCTCCAACCGTAAAAGGAATTCGAGGTAAAAACATAGGACCTCTTACCCCTTCAAGTAATTTGCTGATTAAGTTGTGAGGAACTTTTAATGATATTTTTTCGCTATTTCTTTCTACTTCAAGGGTATTGGCATAAAAAATTTGCTCTTGCATGTCATCAAAAGTAGATGGAGCAACACCATTAATGGTTAAAATTTTATCACCTGTTTGAAGTCCAATTTCGTTAGTGGCGACATCGTTTACACACCAAATACCATTTTTTAATTCACTTGCTGGCAAGTATTTTTCGCCATAGCCCATCAAAACAAAACTGTAAATGATAAACCCAACTAACACGTTAACTATAATACCACCAAGCATAATTATTAATCGTTGCCACGAGGGTTTTGCTCTAAATTCCCATGGTTGAGCAGGTTGTTTCATTTGCTCTTTGTCCATGCTTTCGTCAATCATTCCTGATATTTTTACATACCCTCCTAATGGTAACCACCCAATACCATATTCGGTTTCACCAATTTTCTTTTTATATAACGAAAACCAAGGATTAAAAAATAAGTAGAAACTTTCTACTCTTGTTTTAAATAATTTTGCAGCGATGAAATGTCCTCCTTCGTGCAACACCACTAAAATAGAGATGCTTAATAATAATTGACCAGCTTGAATTACGTAATCCATTTATTTTTAATTTTTAGCAAAGTTACTTTTTTTGTTTGAGGAATTTTTTTTTATATCAAGCTCATCAAAATTTTTATTGTTTTCTTTAAGTACATTATTAAAGCTATCTCTGTATTGTTTTTGTATCGGTTCGGCTGTTGGAAAATCTTCTTTTAAATGATTCGTTTGTTGACCATTTTTCCAAAATCGATAGCAAACATGAGGACCTGTTGCCAATCCTGTGCTGCCCACATAGCCTATTACATCACCCTGCTTTACCTTTTCACCAACTTTTGCAGCTCTTTTACTCATGTGTAAGTATTGTGTTGTGTAGGTATTATTGTGCCGAATTTTCACATAATTTCCATTAAAAACGCCATACTCTGAGGCAATTACTACGCCATTTCCGGTGGCTAAAATTGGTGTGCCAGTTGGGGCGGCATAGTCCGTTCCAAGATGAGCTTTATTTATTTTTTGTACAGGGTGAAACCGTTTCATAGTAAAACCAGAAGAGAGGCGTCCAAATTTTAGTGGCGACTTTAAAAAGGCTTTTTTTACACTGGTTGCTTTTTCATCAAAATAATCGACAATTCCATCTTGGACAAAATAATGACCTTCAAAAATTTTGCCTGTATGATTGAATTTTGCAGCTATAATTTTTCCGACTCCAACCGATTTATCATCAACAAATTTTTCTTCATAAATTACCTTAAACCAATCGTCTTTTTGAATACGATAAAAATCGATGGTCCATGCAAAAATATTAGAGAGTTCGATGGCTAAAACTGGCGAAATATTAGCATCTTGTAATGTTTTATACAGCGAGGAATTAATTTTGCCATACGCAGTTTTAATTTCGGTTTTTATAGGGCGTTTTTTTTTATAAACTTGTATGGAATCACGTAAATCGAATACAATATATTCTAACGAGTTAGGTTCGTAAACAAAACATTGAGTGATGTGTAATGAGTTTTTTGTAGAGAAAAACGTGTATTTTTTTCCAGCAATAAAATTGCGTTCAATATCATAAACACCTTTTGATTTGTTAACCATTTCGAAAATTTGTTGTTGAGGAATGTTAAATTTTAACAGCAGGTTGGTAATAATTTCATTGGGTTTTATTTCGCCTTTATGTATGGAAAAGGTATCGGTTCTCATTCCAAACTCAAAAGTGGGTACTACAACACTATCTTTTTGTACAATTTCTGTAGTATTGTTGGAGATAATATATTGATTGACAAAATAAAAGGAAAGAAGTGCTAACAGAATTGCAATAACAACAAGGATGGTTTTATTTTTTTTTTGCATGCTTTTGATTTGGAAACATAAAAATAAGGCGTTGAAATGCTTCAACGCCTTATAACAAATTTTGTTTTAAACAAATTGATGTTAAAGGGGATGACTACAAAAAATCAACCATCCTATTTGACTAAAAACACTATACCGCTTTATCTGTCATTCAGAAATCCCGATAGCTATCGGGGTGTTAAAACTTAGCAGAAATATTAAATACAGAACAACCCTGTTAGAACTTGGTAAAAATATTAAATACAGAACAAACCTTAAACAAGTTACCTCCTGTATGACACCTTTTCTGTCATTCTGAACAATATTTTTCATCCCGATGAATATCGGGGTAGAAAAATGCAGTGAAGAATCTGTTTGATACAGAGTAAAAACAGATTCTTCACTGCATTTGTTATTGTAAATCAAAAAAATGATTTACCAACAAATTTTGTTCAGAATGACAAGCTGCTATTCGTTTTTATTTGGAAGATGGCAAGGTAGGGGAACGAGTTACGCTACGCTAAACTCGCACCAGCTGGGGGTTGAGGGCTAGTTCGAGTTTAGCGTAATAAACTGTAATGCAATGGAAGTTTATGGAGTGTAACTCGGACTTACAGCAGCTAAGAAAATTAAATTGTATAGTTGAGTAGTTGAAATGGAACGAGTTACGCTACGCTAAACTCGCACCAGCTGGGAGCTCGAACGGTAACAGCTTAGGACATACTGGGTATCAATTTTCGAATTCATTATCAATTTCAATCAGAATTTTTCGAAGTTGTTCTAATTGATTATCAAAACTATCCATAAAAATTTCAGCTTCAATATTTTTATAAAGTTCATTATTTAAAATTAACTTTTCAATTTTAGCAGTTGTATAATCCTGAAGGCGAAAAATACACTCAACAATTTCAGGGATTTTGTTATTATATCTTAAATTTAATTCTTGGCGTATACTTTCAATTGACTTTTTCATTTCTTCTTGTCCAAAACTAGCGGCTGGATGATTGTCAAAAATACCACGATAAACTAATTGTATAGGTCGGTCTAAATTATCAAGTAAACTTATAAGCTTCATTTCTTTATATTTTTCTTTGTGAATTTTAATTTTTTCATAAATCGCATTTTCAACTTGCGTTAAGATGTTTTTTGTAAAATTATTTTGTTGAATAATAAATTTTTTTAAATCAACATCAACTGTTCTGAATTTAGGTGTATATCCAGAGTATGAGAAATTATATTTTGTATTTAACCCCTTCGCTATAAAGTAAAATTCTTTGCCTTTTTTTCTGTCGGTAGGATGTCCAGCAATATCATCTCTTACGTCTCTAATTTCTGCTGTAAAATTATTTTTTTCAAAAAGCTCGTATACGTTTTTTATATTTTCATCTATAATAGTTTTGTACAAATGAAATAATCCGTCTTGTTGGCAATACATTGCTTGTAAAACACCATAAATATATAAGGTTGATCTATGTTTGATATTTTCTACTTTTTCGAATTCCTCGATTGCATTTTGACAATCTTCAATTAAATCAAGAGAAGTAAATGCTCTTTCGTGGTTTCCAGTTTTGATTAAAAGGAAATTATTCAAAAACAGTTTTTCGTGAATTTTGTTATTTAATTCTTTGCAATGTTGTTGTTTTGCCATCTGTTTTCCTAAATTTCTATCAAATTAATTTATATGTACGAAGTCATACCTCTTTTCTAAACCCTCAAAAAACCCAACTCATAAACTTGTGGTTGTAGTTTTTCGCTTAAGGTTTTATAGGCTTCTTCGAAGGGTTTAAAACTTACTGGAGCAAAATCGCCACTGGCGTTACGGGCTTGTAGGGCTTTACGAATTTGATACCAACCCACATCGGCTCGGTTTAGTTTTAATTCATCGCGTACGCTACGTACATCGGTGTTTGCAAAATAGGCTTGCCATAATTTTTTGCCTTCATCGAAAACTAACTTAGCTTCTTTGCTTAATGCAGCTAAACCTGACAGGTTTCCAAAACCTGTTAGGTTTGAAAGGTATTGCACCATAAAATCACTCTCGAAACGCTCGGGGGCATTTACTTCTGCTTCGGTAAAGGGTATAAAATGATTTACGATGCTCCATTTTTTGCCGTTCCATTCCAACTCATTGGCACTGGCAGTAAGGTTGCTACCATTAAATAACATCCATATTAAACAGTCGTTTTTAAATTCTTCGGTTAAGGATTGGGTAGGTTGTAAAAATTGGTCTCGGTCGTTGAGCCATGTTGCTTTTACTAATCTTCTTACTGAAAAAACTATTGCTGCTTGCCAAAGATTGTTATCTGTTACAAAAAATGCTCCTGCACTGCAATAACCAGAAGATAGTAAAGCAGTTTGTGTTGCTGCATTTTGTAAATCAGAACCTTTACAAATCATACTTGCAATTGCACCATCAGCCCATTTTGTTCCTCTTACATCTTTTGTATTTGTTGTTGGAGAAATTGTATTTTTCAAAGGAATAGCAGCTACATTATTTGCTTTTACTCGCTTAATCCAACCACTCAATAGTTGTTCATTCGGTAAATTATAAAAATTCTTTTCTCCTATTGGCTGAGCTTTTTTATCTAATACTTCAACAGCTATTTCAGTTATTGGTGTTTTATTTGCTGCTTTTTGATTTGTTTTCCAAACTAAAAATCCAATAGGAAAATTCCCTTTAAGTCCATCAAAAGCTCTATTATGAACAACAAAGCCACCCATATATTTAGCATTCCATTCTTCTCTGAACTTTTCAAAGTTGGGGGCATTTACATATTTTAAAGTGCTAAACATCGCAACAGTAGCTGTGGGTATTTCAGTTGCAATACGCATTAGAAACTGAACAAACAGTTCTCTTGCTGCATATCCTTGAGTATCCATTAAATCTGCAACTTTTGTTTTTGAAACTCCTTTTTTACTTTCTGCTTTTTCATTGCTTGTGATGTTATCTGAATTAGCTGCCTCTGCATAAGGCGGATTAATCAATACCAAAATCTTTTTATTATCGGCAATGGCTTTGCGTAAGTTTTCGGGTAGTTTGTTGGTAAGGGTGTAGTCAATTTTACCATCATCGGTAATATCATCATTCAAATAATCGTATTGGAAACGTGTAGCTGCAACGCAAGTTTTGGTAGCTTTCATCACATCAACATCTTCGTTATCGAGCGTACTCATAAAAATATTTCGTGGATTGCTGTGTTTTACTTCTAAATTTCCAACGCCACAACACATGTCCCAAACCAGGTAATCTTTTTGCCAATTTTTACCCAATGTTTCGGTCAATTTATCGTAAGCTTTGTCCACCACAGCAAGCGGTGTGTAATAAGCTCCTTTAAAACTGCGTTCGTCAATCGGTATTAAACTATCACGCCGTTCTAACAAATAATTTCGGTATTCGGCTTTTGGTGGTTTGTGGTAAATGGTCCAAAACTGGCGGTAACCTTCTTTGTTACTCAACTCATACACTTTGCCGTTTAACAAAAAAACGGGAGCATTGTTTTTGTGCATCAATGCTGCCGTAAGGTTATCGTGGGTAGAAGTGGTGCCATCGTGCATAATGTCGGCAAAAAACAACAAGGCGTAATCTTCTTCGGCTACGCCCGAAATTTCTCGTCCAATCATCAACACCCATTTATCAAAAACTTGTTTTAGGTTGTCGGGCGTAATGGGCGTGCGAATAATATCGCCTTTTAAAATGGCATTTTTTACGGTACTGATAAATTCTTCTTCGTGCGTTTCAATTTTAAACGAAACAAAGTGCGTACCGATGTGAGCCGAAATAGCATCTAAAGCCTCTTGTGTATATTGGCTTGCCGATTTTCCCCATTTTATGGTTTTTTTTTCGAGGAATGGAATTACATCCTCGCTTTTCATAATGGCAGCCTTTTGGGTATCAATTACGGCTAAAAATGGAGGAATGTGTTCTCCTTTGTTTAATGCCACCTGAACGTAGTGCATTAATTGGGTAAACATGGCGTAAGTTGATATTCTGGCGTTATCTTTTGCTTCAAACCAAATTTCTTTGGTTTGTATGTCAATCAGGTTTTTTTGGTATTCTTTTAAACCAAGTGCTTTAATATAAAGGTCTTTAACATCTTCCTCGCTACTAACTTTTTGCAATTTTTCGTAAAGACTCATGTTGTATATTTTTGATTCAAATGTAGCTAAAAATTAGGTTAAAACTAAATACACTGTTTTTAATAACTACGTTGATAAGTCTACAAACATTTTCTATTTCAACAATTTTTTTAGCTTATTTTTGGCAATAATTTTGATTTACGTTCTTCAAAATTAAAAAAGGTTAAGATGCGCAGTGTAATTTCTATTTTATTGCTTATTCTGGTTCAAACGTCGTTTTCGCAAATTGTGTTTAACACTACTTATCATAATTTAGGCGATATTAACAAAGAAGATAAGAAGTATTTTGATTTCACACTAACCAACGCAGGAAAGGTTGCCGCTTCAATAATACGGATTGAAGAACCTTATGGAATTAGCTCTAAATTTTCAACCAAAACCATTGAACCCGATAGCACTATTACGGTTAGAATAAAATATACTCCAAAAAGAAAAGGACCTTTTAAACAAGATGTGCCTATCTGGGTAAGTGTAAACAACGAACCCATTACGTTTACGCTAGAGGGGAATGCGTTAACATTTGACGTAAATGAATCCATGGCTTGCCCTGAATTTACAGTAATTCAAAAACCTATTGAAGAACGCGCTAACCTTAAAATTAACGTGATTGATGTAAATACCAAAAAACCAATAAAGGAGGCCACGGTTGAGATTATTTGGGATGGACTGGTCTATAAAAAAGTAACCACCGATAAATTAGGAGAAGCCATACAGAATCTTCAGGTAGACAATTATTACTTGGTTGTAAATGCTGAGGGTTATGGAAGTAAAGAAGCTGATTTTGCATTAGATAACACCAACAATTCTATTCAGTTTGAGTTAGGAAAACCCACTAAAGAAGAGATTTTAGCGAAAGAAGAACCTATAATTGTAGAACCTGTAATGGTTCCTGAACCTACTGACACCATTTCTACCAAAGAATTACCGGTAAATTTATATGCTCCGAACAATGTGGTTTTTTTAATTGATGTTTCTGTTTCGATGAAACAAAAAGGACGGATGGATGTGTTAAAAGCTTCTATGATTGAGCTCTTAAATGGACTCCGACCAATTGATAAATTGGCTATGGTAACTTATGCTTCTTCAACCGATGTAATTTTAGAATCGGAATATGTTACCGATAAAGTGAAAATTACACAATTGATACAAGATTTAACCGCTGGAGGCTATACTGCCGGAGCTAAAGGAATAAAAAAAGCCTATCAAGTAGCCCGAGAAAATTTGATAAAAGACGGTAATAATCAAGTTATTATTGCAACTGATGGAGCGTTTAATTTAGAAAAAACCGATAAATCTATTCTTGACGATGTAACGACTAACTATAAAAAAGGTGTTTCAATTTCGGTATTAGGAGTTAAAAACGAGAAATGGACCATTCCTTCGATGTCAGCAATTGCTGAAGCAGGTGGTGGAAACTATTTACACATCGAAACTTTTGCTCAAGCACAACAAGTGTTAATGAACGAGATTAAAGCTAAATCGAGAAAGAAAAACTAATTGACACGAATTGCACGAATTAATGGCTTTAACTGATGAATGATTTATTACACAAGGAAGAAGTCTACGATTTAATTGGAATGTGTATGGAAATTCACCGAATATTAGGAAAGGGGTTTTCTGAAATTGTTTATAAAGATGCTATAGCATATGAATGTGAACTCCGGAATTATCATTTTAAAAGAGAACAAGAATTTGTGGTTCATTATAAAGACATCATATTATCACATAAATTTTATGCTGATTTTGTGATGTTTGAAAAAATTATTTTGGAAATAAAAAGTTGCGAGGCAATTTGTGATGCTCATATTGGTCAAACAATAAATTATTTAGCAGCTTCAAAATTAAAGGTTGGATTAATAGTGAATTTTGGAAAAGATTCACTTGAGTACAGACGTGTTGTTCTATAAAAAATAATTAGTGCAATTCGTGTCAAAAAAAGTTGTACAACAATAAAAATTAGTGTAATTCGTGTCAAAAAGGTTTTAAGAAATTAAATTAGTGCAATTCGTGTCAAAATAAATGCAAGAAAAAAAGAAAATAGCAATTTTAGGTTCAACAGGTTCTATTGGAACACAAGCACTTGAAGTAATTGAAGAACATTCGGCTCAATTTCAGGTAGAAGTTTTAACTTCCAATACTAAAGCTGATTTACTCATTGAACAAGCTATAAAATTCAAACCGAATGCGGTAGTTATTGTGGATGAAACACAATATCAAAAAGTTTCCGAAGCCTTGTGGAAACACGATATAAAAACATACTCAGGGAAAGAAGCACTTGCTCAAATTGTAGAAATGAGCGAAATTGACATTGTGCTTACCGCATTAGTTGGTTACGCTGGATTAAAACCCACCATTAATGCCATAAAAGCAAAAAAAACCATTGCTTTAGCCAACAAAGAAACTTTGGTGGTTGCCGGAGAATTGATTACCAAATTAGCTACTGAAAATGGAGTACACATTTATCCTGTTGACTCTGAACATTCAGCCATCTTCCAATGTTTGGTTGGGGAACTATTAAACCCCATAGAAAAAATATATTTAACGGCTTCTGGTGGTCCCTTTAGAGGCAAAAAGAAAGAAGAATTAAAAAACATTACTAAAGAACAAGCCTTAAAACATCCCAACTGGACCATGGGAGCCAAAATTACCATTGATTCTGCTACCTTAATGAACAAAGGGTTTGAAGTGATTGAAGCCAAATGGTTGTTTAATTTAAAAGCTGAACAAATAGATGTAATTGTTCATCCTCAATCCATTGTTCATTCGTTGGTTCAGTTTACGGATGGAAGCATGAAAGCACAGCTTGGGTTGCCCGACATGAAATTGCCGATACAATATGCTTTAACTTATCCTTACCGTTTTACTTCTAAGTCGCCACGGTTTAATTTTATGGATTATCCCAATTTAACCTTCGAAAAGCCAGATTTAGATACCTTTAAAAATTTAAAATTGGCCTACGAAGCGTTGGATAAAGGTGGAAACTTAGCATGTATTTTAAATGCTGCCAACGAGGTAGCTGTTGATGCTTTTTTACACGATAAAATTAAATTTTTACAAATTGCTGACATCAACGAGCAATGTATGAATGGGGTAAAATTTGTAAAAAATCCAAGCTACGAAGATTTTGTAACTACTGATTTAGAGACAAGAAAGTTTGCAGAAAGTTTAATTTAATGCAGCTTCGTAACTAAAACAATCACCCCTCTGTGTCTCCCCCCAATGGGAGAGTTCCCTCCCTTGAGGGAGGATTAAGGTGGGTGATAGCATTAGATAACAGTTCGTTATGGTTTATCTCTAGCTTTATTCCTCTGAAATTTTGAGATTCATTTAGTCCTTTCTCCAAATCAAACTCAGGTTGTTTTTGGGTATAGAACCGTCCTTTTTTAAAGTGATATTTTGCCAAATATTCTTGTTCGGTTTGCCCTGGAGTTGGAACTAAAATGGCTTTTTTTCCTAAAACAGTCAAATCCATAATAGTAGAATAACCCGAACGGCTTATCACTATTTTGCTTTTTTGTAGGTAGTTTAAAAACTCATTGGTTTCAAGATGATTGAAAATTTTAATTCTATCGTCATTGCGAGGGAGTAAAACGGACGAAGCAATCTCATTGATTCGAGCAGATTGCTTCCTGTTTCGTTCCTCACAGTTCGCAATGACGTTTGTTTCTGGCAACCCTCTTAACACAACCGCTTTTAATTGGGTTTTTTGGAGTTGTTCAATAACTAATTTCTCAAAAATGGTTCGTTGAGGTTCAGGTCCGGATAGGATAGCCATGAAGTCGAATTCTTCTCGATACGTTCCGCAAAAAGGCGGAACACTCGAAGTGACAATTTTATTAGAGAATCGAGAAAGCAACCCAATAAATTTAAACTTTTCTGACAACGGTTTTTTGTGTGATAAATCGCCACTTAAATTGTTTTCTCCTTGAATGTCAGGAATCCAAATTTCATCGAAATTATCGAAATGGCGTTTCAAGATTTGCTCAATCATCCATCCCCCAAAAGGAGCTTTAACAAAAATTTGATGCGTAATTAAAATAGACTTCACTTTATTGCTCCACAATCCGTAGCGATTATCGGTAACCACTAAATCAATTTGGTGTTCATCAATAATTTTAGCTAACCAACGGTGTTCTTCTTTAATTTTGGCATTAATTTTAGGAAGTTGTAACAGCATTTTTAAAGCCATTGAACCTGATTTTGGATATTCAATCCCATATCCTTTCAAGTTTAAAAAGGTTAGATTTGGAAATTCTTGTTGCAATAATATTTTTTGTTTCCCCGATGTACTGATAATTACTTTATAGTTATTGGTTAAAAATTCATGTATAATGGGAATGCACCGGGTTGCGTGACCCAATCCCCAATCTAAAGGGCAAACCAATATGGTTTTTTGGTTAATCAATTTTAAGGTATGTTGACGCGAATTTCACGAATTATTTTTTTTGTAATTTTAACTATGCTAAAAATTATTTTTACCACATAGGAACATAGGATTGCTTACTTAATCAAAGCTCAATAATATAGTTACACAATACCTATTTCTCCGATATATTGGAGAAAACTATGTTTGGACTTCTATTTTCTTTTTGTTTAAATAAGCTATGTGTCTATGTGTTAATTTTTTTAAGTTTATTAGTTAAAAATTGGTGTAAATAGCGTCATTTTGAATTAGCAATTTCAATAAGTTTACAAACCGTGTTATAGTTTCGTGTAGTACCATTCACCTTTAACTTCTTTTCAAAAAAAACATTGTTCCATTTAGAATTTCCATATCCATTAGAATAGAAACAATAAATAACCTTATCTGTTATTTTAAAAAATTCTGTTTCTTGATTTAAAGTATTTAGATTGTTGATGAGTTCTGTAGTTGGATTTTCATCTAAAAAAATAAAATAGATAGACTTTGTTTCTAACGGATTGTTTTTCAAAAATGAGTGATTTTTTATTGCCTGAATAAGTTCCTCTACATTTAAAAGTATTGTCGTTACCTCAAATTCAAAAGTGTTTTTAATAGCAAATTCAATTTGTTTTTTTATTTCCTCTTTTTTGAGTGTTGAAGAAGAAAATACTACATTTCCGCTTTGAATATAGGTGGTAACATTTTCAAAACCACAATTCTCAAATAATAACTTCAGGTCAGACATTTTTATCAGTTTATGTCCGCTAACGTTAATTCCTCTCAATAAAGCAATGTAATTTTTCATTTTCAAATTTTGGTATTTTCAAATCTTCAAATTCTATTGTGTTTCCAACGTTTGTGCGTCCAAAGCCAGTATTGAGGCAAAGTATTGATATCGTCCTCCAATAATTTATTTGATTTTTCGATAATTTCTCCGTAAGCTGTTTCATTAGGGAATTCAGTAACCAATTTAAATTCAGCTTCGTAATAACCTCGTTTTGGTTTATGAATTACACCATACACGACAGGCATATTAAACTCTTTAGCATATTTTTCAGCACCAAAAAGCATGGCAGTGTCTTGATTAAGAAATTTCATCCAATAGGAGCTTTTAGGATTCGATGGACTTTGATCGGTAGCAAAAATTATCCCTTTTGGTTTTCCAAAATCTTGTTCAAAAAATCGCTTTGTTTGTCTCATTGGACACAATACCATACCAAATCTTTCTCTCGATTTTATCAATTTTTCATCAAAATAGCTGTTTGACAATGGCTTGTAGATTCCAATTAATAAATGATCCATTTGCATGGCAACACCTAGTGCAAGCATTTCCCAATTATTGTAATGTCCACCAACAAAGACAATGTTTTTTCCTTCGTCATATAATCTGTCCATCAATGTCCTATCTTTTACCTTAAACCTGTTATTTAACTGTTCCTTAGAAATAGAAAATCCTTTCAACGACTCTAACACCAAATCACAAAAATGTTGGTAAAATTTACGCATAATCAATTTTTGCTCGCTCAACGATTTGTTTGGATAAGAGTTTTTGATATTATTTAGCACTACTTTTTTTCGGTATCCAATTAAATAATACATTACTAAAAAAGTGAAATCAGACAAACGATAAAGCAAAAAATAAGGCAACCGAGAAATGGGTAAAATCAATAAATAGTAAATAATTCGGTTTGCCATAAACTAAAGGTTGCTCAAGTGAAAAAATCAGATAAAGTTAACTATTTTTGAAATGTGTATTGCAAAATAGTTAAAGCTTACAAAAGAGCATTAAAAATTATTTTTTAATCTAGTTTAATTTCGAAAAACCAATTCATAAAAACGATTTAAAAATGGTAGTAGTAATTTCAGGGGCCACAAAAGGTGTAGGCAGAGCTTTAACATTAGCTCTAGCAAGAGAAGGTTACGATTTGGCTATTTCTTCTAGAAATCAACAAGATTTAGATCAATTAAAAGTCGAAATCCAGAAAAATTATGCAGTTGAAATATTGTTGTTCGCAGGAGATTTATCAGACGCCGATCAAGCATTAACATTTTCGAATAAAATAATTGATACTTACAAACACGTTGACATCCTTATTAATAATATTGGAAAGTACGAAAACGACGCCATTACTGATGAAAATGCTGATTTGGAATCGATGATGAAAACAAATTTATTTGCAGCATATTTTCTTTCTAAAACAATTTCGGTAAATATGTGTAAAGGAGGAAAAGGTCATATTTTTAATGTTTGCTCTGTGCTTAGTTTTTCTACTCGTCCAGCGGCTGCTACCTATACCATTTCGAAACATGCATTAAAAGGATTTAACGATGTATTACGTGAAGAAATGCGTGAGTATGGAATAAAAGTTACCGCGATTTATCCTGGCTCAATTAACACTTCATCATGGGAAGGAATATATGCGCCAAAAGATTTGTTTGTCCAGCCTGACGACATTGTTAAAGTGGTGAAAACCTGTTTAAGCATTTCAAAAAATGCTAATATTGAAGAAATTGTAATTAAACCTTTAGATAAAAATTATTAGCCATGATTAAAAAAATAACTATCGCATTATCAGCAATTTTGGTAATTATTCAATTTTTTAGAATTGATAAAACAAATCCACCTGTAATTCAAGAAAATGACTTTCTAACCATTACAAATCCCCCCGAAGACATATCAAAGATGATTAAAAGTGCTTGTTATGATTGTCATTCCAACGAAAGTAAATACCCTTGGTACACCAATATTTCACCAATTTCTTGGTGGGTAAAAGATCACATTAACGAAGGTCGTAGAGAATTGAATTTCTCTGAATGGGGAACATTCAAAGATAAACGTAAAAAACATAAACTCGAAGAAGTTTATGAAGAAGTAGAAGAAGGTGAAATGCCTTTAGAAAGTTATTTAATAATTCATGACGAGGCAAAATTAACGACCGATCAAAAAACAGCCTTAATAAACTGGTTTAAAGCTGAAAAAGTGAAATAAATGAAGGGTGAAGGCAAGAAAATTGAGCGATGGAGGGAAATGGAAACATTTCCAAATGTAATACAGCCAAAATTTACAGAGGTTTTTAATAACGACCACAAATTCAAAGGTAAGTGGCAACAAGATGTTTTTAAAAACAACAACCCTATTGTTTTAGAATTAGGCTGTGGCAGAGGCGAATATTCCGTTGGTTTAGGCAAACATTTTCCCGACAAAAATTTTATTGGATTGGATATAAAAGGTGCTAGAATTTGGAAAGGAGCCAAACAGGCTATCGACCAAAATCTTTATAACATTTTCTTTATTAGAACACACATTGATATTATTACTTCGTTTTTTGCACCTAACGAAATAGACGAAATTTGGATTACTTTTCCCGACCCACAACCACAAAAAACCAGAGAAAGAAAACGACTTACCGCTCCAATGTTTATTGAACGGTATAAAAAACTCCTCAAACCCAATGGAATTATTCATTTAAAAACCGATAACGAAGGTTTTTTTAAATACACACTCGAAGAAATTGAACGAAATAATTACAAATTAATCGAACATACGTTTAATCTTTACAACGAGAATTTAGAGAACCTTGACTTAAAAACACAGGAAATCCTTTCCATAAAAACCTACTACGAAAATTTATTTTCTGCAAAAGGACATAAAATTCATTATTTAAAGTTTAGGTTTTAGTAACTATTATATATATTTGGTTATTGCCCTTTGCATTATTATCCTTTCTTTAAAAAATTAGTAATATGAAAATTCAGTTAAAACAAGTTTTATTCATTCTATCATTTCTACTATCTAATATTATTTTTGGACAAGAAAAAGTTGAACTAATTGACGTTAATGATATTACTTCAAAAATTTTAGCTTTTGAAAAAGATGGTGAATACCAAAAAGCACTCGATGAATTGGAAAAAGTTCCAAAAAACGATTCTGCTTATTTTTCGTTTTTAACCTCAAAATCGTATTACCAGGTTCAACTTGGAAACTATGAGGAAGCTATTAAATTATCTGAAGAAGGTTTAAGCTCAACAGACCATGATTTGTACTATTATTTTATCTTGAATAACGCTGTTTCGTATTTAAACCTTAAACAGTACCAAAAATCGATTGAACAATATGATAAGGCGTTAGAAATGTTTCCTAAAAATTACCTGTTCTACTACAATAAAGGGGTTGCCTATGAAGGCTTGAATAAATTTGATGAAGCATCAAAAATGTATCAAATTTCAATTAGTTGTAATCCGTACTATGCCAATAGTCATTTAAAGCTAGGAAACCTTTGTTACCAGCAGCACTTAATTGCTCAAGCAATGATGTGTTTCGACATGTATTTATTGCTTAATCCTGACGGCGAAAATTCTATTAATGTACTCACATTTAGCAACAACATGGTTGCCAAAAAAAATGAAAACGAAAAAGTACCTAACGTTAAAATTTCGGTTGATGATGATTCTTTTGAGGAAATAGATTTAATCATTAACAACTATGCTGCATTAAGTAAATCATATAAAATAAATAATAAAATTGATTTAGCGTTGGTTAAACAAAACCATGCGTTGTTTAATCAATTAAAAACATACAAAGGCAATGGTGGCTTTTGGGATAAATATTATGTTCCATTTTATCTTTATGTAAACAACAGTTATTTCGATCCTTTTGTTTATACCATTTGTTATTCAGCAAAAAATGAAAAATTAAAAGCCATCGTTGATAAAAACATTACTGAAATAAAATCGTTTATCGCAGCATATCAAAAAAAATGGCTTGAAATATTAGAATTACAAGAAGATGTTGTGGATGGAAATTTAAAACCTGTTCATACCCTTTATGTGGATGGAAAAATAGATGGATTTGGTGAATATAAGAACAACAAAGAATTTGGAAAATGGACTTTTTTTAGATCAAATGGTTCAATTAGCGGAATAGGATATTATGATGAAAATGGTGAAAAAACAGGCAAGTGGACTTGGTTCAATAAAAAAGGTGATAGAGATGAAACTGCCGTTTATAAAGATGGAAAACCTAATGGAGAATATTATTATTACTTTGACAATGGCAAGGTAAATATACACAGTTCTTACATGGATGGAAAACTAAGTGGGGACTATGAAAAATACAATGAAGAAGGTGCTCTCAAAGAAAAATACACCAATGTTGATGGAAACATTGATGGCAAATATTTATCATTTTATCCTATTGGAAAAGGATTTACCGAATATAAAATTCCATACAAAAAAGGAAAAATAGAAGGAACAGCTTATCAATACTTTCCAGACGGAAAGATTCAAAACGAAATAGCATTTAAAGATGGAAATATAAATGGAACTGATAAAAAATACTATTACAACGGACAATTAGAATACAAAAAAGAATACAAAGAAAATTTATTAGTTGGCGAATATGTTGAATACCATCCCAACGGAAATGTTTCTACCAGTGGAATTTGTGTGGATGGGTTCTACGAAGGACCGTTTAATATTTTCTATCCCAACAATAAAATTGAGAGCGAATTAAACTATTCCAAAGGAAAAATTGTTGGTATTATGAAAAATTATGACACCGATGGCAAATTGCATTATGAATTTACCTATCGCGATGGAGAAATAATCGCCTATAAATTTTACAGCAAAAACGGCGACATACTAAAAGAAGCAAAGAAACAAAAAGGAGAATTTTATTATGTTGGATATGCGCCTGATGGGAACATAACTTCCGAGGGATTATATGATATTTCTGGTGGAAAAAAAGGTAACTGGAAGTTTTATACCCGAAACAAAGTTCTTGAAACCAACGAATTTTTAACTGATGGCCAATTAAATGGTGAACATACCAACTACTACAAAAACGGAAAAATTAGCAACATTTCTACCTATATGAACGATACCCTAAACGGATATTATTCGTCGTTTTATTCGCAAGGTCAACTAAAACAACAAGGTTGGTACTTAAAAGGACAGGCAGTTGGTTTGTGGATTAGTTATTTTGTTGATGGAACCATTGAAAGTAAAGATTATTACTCCAATGACAAATTAAACGGATTACAAGAAAATTACAATGTCGATGGAAAATTAAGTTACAAAAATGAATACGATAGAGGCAAGTTAATTCATGAATATTATTACGATCAAACTGGCAATTTAGTTGAGGATATTAACTTAATTAAAGATTCTGCATCTTATCAACTAGTTAATATTTATACCAACGGAAAAGTTCAGAATAACTTTAGCATGCTATATAAAGTTAGAAATGGATTGTACAAAGGTTATTATTTTGATGGAGCCCCTAAGGCAGATGGCAACTATTTAAATGGCGAAAAGAGTGGAGAATGGAAATGGTATCATTCCAACGGAAAAATTGAAACCAAAGGAACTTATTTGTATGGAAATAAAGATGGTATTTGGACCGACTATTTCGAAAATGGAAAAGTAGAATCTGAAACACCTTACTTTTTTGGAAAACGTGAAGGAATTGAAAAAACATTTAATGATGCGGGTGTTTTAGTCCAAACTCGTCAATTTGAAAACGATGTTTTAAATGGCGAAGTAGTATTTTTTAGTGAAGAAGGGAAACATCAACTAACCCGATTTTATATAAATGGTAAAATTATTGGATATAGTTATTTTGATAAAACAGGTAACAAAATACCGATGATTCCTATTGAAAATGAAACAGCCAAAGTTGTTGGCTATTTCGATAATGGTAAAATTTCAAGAGAATTTGAAATGGTGAATGGCAATTTTATCAATAAATATAACGAGTACTATTATACAGGACAGCTTTTTGAAGAACAAACCTATCAAGATGATAACCGTCAGGGATTGAACAAACAATATTTTCCTGATGGAAAAGTTAAATTAGAGAGAAACTTTAACCAAGATATCCAACATGGAGAATCCAAGGAATATTTTGCGGATGGAAAAGTCAAAAAAATTATTCCATACTTAAATGGTGTAATAAATGGTACCGTTAAAACGTATGATACCACAGGAAAATTGATTTTGGAAGAAACATATTTTGACGACGAAGTAATAGCTATGAAAAAATATTAAATCTATGACAGCAGTCAGGTGCTTTATTATATTTCTAATTTCTTTAGTAACTAGTATAGGTGCTAAGGCTCAATTTTCTGAAGAATATCTGAAATATAAAACAATGTACCCAAATGAAAACAAAGTTTGCTTATCAACCACAACCAATTTTAACATAAGTATTGTTGGTGCCGAATTAAAAATTGAGGAAGTCTTTTCTGAAGAAAACCTGTATTTGGGTTCTAATGCAAACTTGTTTTCTGAAGATGAAATTAGTTACTCCTCATTTTTTGACCTTAAAGACCTCAAGGCATCCTCTATGAATTTTGTAAATGGAAAATACAAAGAAATTCCAGTAAAAAACTTTACCCACAAAGATAACTTGTCTACTGGTGTTTTTCATGATGATAGCAAAATGGTTAAATTTCTTTATCCAAAACTTGAAGAAGGTGCTAAATCCAAAGTGTATTACATCTATTCTGTAAAAAACCCCTATATACTTGCAAAAAGTTTTTTTTCATTCTCTTATCCTACTGCAGTTTCCAATTATATAATTACAGCAGATGAAGGTGTAGAAATTGCGTTTAACACATTTAATACCGATTCAATTAACCTAAAATACTCTACAGAAGTAAAAGGTGGTAAGAAAATTTATAAATGGACAGCTACCGATGTGAAAGGTATTAAACAAGAAACCAATTCTGTTGGCTACAATTATTATCTTCCACATATTATTCCTAGAATAGTTTCATATAAATACAAAAACAAGAAAATAGATGTTTTAAATAATATCAAGGATTTGCATGCTTGGTACTATCTGTTAACTAAAAACATTAATCAAGAGAAACCAGAAGATAAATTAGTAGACCTAGTAAGTTCATTAGTTAATGATAAAAACACGGAGTTTGAAAAAGTAAAGGCACTATATTATTGGGTTCAGCAAAATATTAAATATGTGGCTTTTGAATATGAACTTGGAGGGTACATTCCAAGAGAGGCGAACGACATTTTTAACAAAAAATATGGCGACTGTAAGGACAATGCCAACTTGCTTAAAAAAATGTTAGAACTTGCTGGAATAAAGAGCTATTTAACATGGATTGGAACAAGAGACTTGCCATACACTTATACTGAGGTTCCATCGCCTGCCAACGACAACCATATGATATTAACCTATTTTGCCGATTCTATTCCATATTTTCTTGATGCAACTGGCCGTTTCAATCCAATAGAAATTCCTTCTTCTTTTATTCAAGGAAAAGAAGCATTAATATCGCTCGATTCTACACATTATTTGATAAAGAAAGTTCCTATAATTAATGCTCAACAAAACTACATTACCGATTCGGTTGAACTAAAAATTCAAAACCAAAATTTAATAGGCAATGCGTTAATTAAAATGAACAATTATCAGAAAATGGATTACTTTAATTTTCTTGAAAAAATAACTTCATCTGCTGATTTATTAGATTTTTACAACCTAAACTTTAAAAAAGGAAACAACAAGTTTTTAATAAAAGATTTTACTGAAAGCAACAAATATAGCTACGACAATGAATTTACTATAAGCTATTCGTTTAACATCGACAATTACATTCTCTCCTCAGGAGATGAACTATATATAAATCTAAATTTAAATAAACATATGCTTGATTTGGTGTCAAAAAAAGAAGATGTTTTAAATAAAGAATACGATTTTAAACAATATAGAAATTACAAATTCATCATATCAATTCCTGAAGGATATGAAGTAAAATATTTACCTAAACCGTACAATGCAAAATTAGATTTCTTCAATTGCGAACTTTCCTATCGTGTCGAATCACAAAAAATAATTTACGAACATACTATAGAAAATAATTTTCTAATTCTCACCAAACAAAACCAAACTCAACTTAACACGATCCTTGACGAATTAAAACAAATTTATAATGAATCCATCGTTCTAAAAAAAATTAAATAAACTATTACTATATGATTACAAGAGCTCTCGCACCATACATTTTTGCACTATTATTAGGAATTGTTTCACTCAACCTATCTGCTCAAAAAGAACCTTTTTATAAAACCTATGATTGGGAATCTAATCCGAGTTATCAATTAAATTTTAACGACACTGTTGATATTGTATCGCTTAAGGATAAAGTAGTTGTTGAATTTTACTATGAAGCCGACGGAAACTTATCTGAGTATTTCTTAATTCATCAAATTTTATGGCTTAATTCGGACGAGCAAATTGAAAAAAACAATAAAATCTATATTCCTTATTTCGCCACGACAGTTCCTGTTATGAATAAAGGCAGAGTGATAAATAAAGACGGTAACGTAATTAATTTAACTGAATCTGACATATTAACAGCACAGGACGATGAAACCAAAAAAACCTATAAATATTATACTTTTAAGGGAATAGAAAAAGGTAGTATCATAGAATACCTATATATTTTAAAGAAATCGCCAAACTACAAAGGGAATTCAATGTTTTATCAAGAGGAGCATTTAAGTCTAAATGCTTCATTCGATTTATATTCACCATCTAATCTCTACTTCAAATTTAAAAGTTACAACAGTTTGCCTGCTGTAGTTCAAGACACAAATAGCGTAGATAAATTACATTGGAGTTTCAGTAAGGATACTATTCCACTTTTAGAAAAAGAAATGCTATCTAATTACAATGCCAATAGAATGTTTTTGGTATACAAGCTAGATAAAAACACAGCAACAAACCAACACGATATTTCGTCGTATGGAATTGTTTCAGATAATGTCTACAAATATGTTTACAAAGAAGAATCTAAATCTACTGTTAAAGAATTAACTAAACTTATTAAAAATGCCAAAGTTGATGCAACCGATGATTTGACAAAACAAATTCGAACAATTGAAGACTATGTAAAAAGAAATTTTTTTTATGTAAACTCCTCTGCTGATGAACTTTCAGATGTAAGCTATATTTTAAAAAATAAAATTGGAAGCGATGATGGATTACTTAAGCTTTACGCAAAAATCTTTCAAATCTTAAAAATTGATTTTCAAATTGTGTTAACTTCCGACAGAACTTCAATTCGGTTTGATAAAGATTTTGAAGCGAATAATTTTCTAAACAATTATTTGTTCTATTTCCCAAAAATTGATTCCTATATGTCACATTTAGAATTAAGTTCAAGGTTAGGGTTTCCTCCGGCCGAATTAACCAATAATTATGGGCTATTTATTAAGGAAGTTGCGTTAGGTGATTATAAAACCGGTATTGGTAAAATCAATTATATCAATCCAGTAAGTCATGAAAAAACCTATGACAACATCTTAATTAATGTGCAATTTGATAAAGATAATATGACCACAATTATAGCTGATTTTGATAAATTAAGTCAAGGTTACTATGCCGGATATACACAGCCATATATGCATCTTTTGGATGAGAAAAATAAAATAGATGTTATTGACGAACAAATAAAATACATTAGCGATGATGTAGAAATTATTGATAAACAGGTGTTTAACGACAATCCAGAAGCTTATGGAATAAAACCTTTGGAAGTAAAAGCAAAAATAAAATTAAGCACTTGTGTTGATAAAGCTGGCGATAAGCTATTGTTTAAAATCGGTGAATTAATCGGACCTCAAATGGAAATGTACCAGAAGAAAAAAAGAGTATTACCTTTAGAAACTGGATTTAACCGAACATATCATCGAGAAATTACTTTTACCATTCCTGATGGTTATGTTATAAATAATTTATCGGATTTAGCTATCAAAAATTCTTACGACAAGGATGGTAAAACTATATTTAGTTTTATTTCTAAATATGAATTAAATGGGACTGAAGTAAAAGTTGCAATTGATGAATTTTACACCATTTTTGATATCCAACCTGAGTTGTACGAACAATATCGAACAGTAATAAATAGCGCCGCTGATTTTAATAAAGTAACCCTCGTATTAGAGCCAAAATAGTTTTAAATTAGGTCACTTTTCTCGTTATTCAAAAAATTAAGAATCCCATATTGCTATTAAAATGAATAGCGTTTGTATATTTTTTTTTCTTAATTTCATATATTCAAAATAGCATTAACTAACTATTCATTAAAAAACTTATCTATGAAAGCAAAAATTACTACCTTGATTTTGGCATTTTTACTTGTTTTTATGCAGCACAATTTTGCTCAAAACACACGTTCAATATGGACAAAAATTGAAAAAGCTACCCTTACAGGAAAAACTGAAGTGCATAGAGCACATTATCCTGAAAAGGCAAATTATTATCAACTTGACCTTACTGCATTAAAGCAATTACTTACTATTGCTCCTAACAAAAGAAATTTTACAGGGAAATCTAGTCTAGTTATTGGCTTTCCAACTGCTGAAGGAACTATTGAAAATTTTAGAGTTTGGGAAGCACCAATTATGCATCCAGATTTAGAAGCAAAATTTCCAATGATTAAAACTTATGTAGCTCAAGGATTAGATGATCCTACTGCAACAATGCGTTTTTCTGTAACTCAATTTGGTTTACACACCATGACATTATCAGGAAACAAAATGCCTTGCTTTATTGATCCATTCACAAGCGATTTAACTAGTTATATTGTATACGACAAAGATGCTCTTGGTGTAGACCATCTACCTTTTGAATGTTTAACCGAAACGGATGTTAATTTACCTTCATTAAAATCAGAACCTTCAACGATGAAAGCGGATGTTAATGACCAAAAGTTAAGAACTTTTCGTTTAGCCCAGTCTTGTACTGGCGAGTATGGTTCAATTTTTAAAGGTACTGGTACCGTTTCTCAACAAAAAGCTAACGTACAAGCTCAGATGACAATCACCATAAATAGAGTTAACGGAGTGTATGAAAGAGACTTAGCCATTACAATGATATTTGTACCAAACAATGATTTAGTTATTTATCTAGATGCAGCAACCGACCCTTGGAATGGTGAATACAATACCATGACCGCTCAAACAATTGATGCTCAAATTGGTGTTGCAAATTACGACATAGGACACAATTTTAATACCTCAGGTGGTGGTAATGCAGGTTGTTTATCATGTGTATGTCTAAGTACTTCACAATCAGGAACTCATAAAGGTAGAGGTATGACTGGAAGAGCTGACCCTACCGGAGATGCATTTGATATCGATTATGTTGCTCACGAAATGGGACACCAATATGGAGGGTATCATAGCATGAATACATGTAGTAGAAGTGGTAATGGTCAAACGGAAGTTGAACCATGTAGTGGTAGCTCAATAATGGGTTATGCAGGAATTTGCTCCGTTAATATTCAAAGCAATAGTGATGCTCATTTTATCTATAATAATATTAGAGATATTTCTGCTAATGTTCAATCAGGTAACAGTACTTGTGGAGCGATAACTCCGCTTACTAATAATCCCCCAACAGCGAACGCCGGAAATAATTATACGATACCAAAAGGAACTGCATTTATTTTAGAAGGCTCAGGTACTGATCCTGATGGAAATGCATCGTTAACCTATGAGTGGTGTCAAAACGATCCTGACCAAGCACCAGGAACTAGTGCTCCAGTTTCTACATGGACTGTAGGTCCATTATATAGAGCTAAATACCCAATTTCTTCTCCAAATAGATTTATGCCTAGTGTTCAAGACGTAATTGCAGGTAATTTAACTCCAACTTGGGAGGTTACCCCATCAGTAGGAAGAACCTTAAACTTTTCTTTTTTGGTTCGTGATAATGATCCACTTGGGGGTCAAGTTGCATCTGATTTAATGACCGTTACTGTTAATGGTACTGCTGGTCCATTTACAGTTACATCACAAAATACTAACGGTATTACCTGGAATTCTGGTGCTACAGAAACTGTTACATGGAACGTTGCCGGAACTACTGCTGCACCTGTAAGCGCGGCAAATGTCGACATATATCTATCTACTGATGGTGGTTATACTTACCCTATTACAATAGCTACTAATGTGCCAAACACCGGAACTGCAAATGTAACTGTACCTTCTGGGGCAACTACCACTACAGGAAGAATTATGGTAAGAGGTGCTGGAAATATATTTTATGCAATTAACAGCAAAAATATTGCAGTTCAAGATGCTGAATTTGTAATGAACTTTTCAAATACAACCTCATCTAACTGTCCAGCAATTGATGCAGTTTATAATTTTACTTACAACACGTTCTTATCATTTAGTGAAAATACCGTATTTTCTGCTTCTGGTGCTCCAGCTGGTTCCACAGTAACATTTAATCCAACATCAGCATCTTTAAATGGCACACCTGTTCAAGTTACCATTAGTGGATTAACTGCACCAATGGCTGGATTATACAATATCGATATTATTGGTACTGCAACATCTGTAACAAAACTATCTACAATATCTTTAAATGTTTTGGATCCTTTACCTGCAGCAGCAAGCTTAACCTCACCAACCAACGCGGCCTTAGGTATTGACCCTAATACAACTTTCACTTGGGTTGCTGGAGGTTCTGGGTCGTTGTATAATATTGATATAGCAACTGATAATGCCTTTACTACAATAATTGATAATGCTACTGGTTTATCTACTAATAGCTACAATTCTTCAGCTTTAATTAATTCAACTACTTACTATTGGAGAGTTACCACATATAATTCTTGTGGCACCGCACCTGCTTCTTCAACTTATAGTTTTACCACCTCAAGCTGTTCGGTAACAATGAGTGCTGCAGTTCCTGTGTCAATTTCTTCTTCAGGAACTCCAGTTGTAACTTCTACAATTAATATTCCAACTGCTGGTACAATCTCAGATCTTAATGTAGTTGATTTGGTAGGAACCCACACATGGATAAATGACCTTGTGGTAACTTTAAAAAGTCCTGCAAATACTACAGTTACTTTATGGACAAGAATATGTGGCAGCGAAGATAATTTTGCAGTAAATTTTGACGATGCTGCAACTCCAGGAGCACTACCCTGTCCTCCAATAGGTGGTGGAACTTACCAACCCAACCAACCATTAAGTGCTTTTAATGGCCAAAATCAACAAGGAACGTGGACTTTAACTGTTTCTGATATGGCTAATGCTGATGGTGGTGCGTTAAGTTCTTGGGGATTAAATATCTGTTCAGATGTTACCCCTTCACAAGTTGCTTCAATAACAAAGTATAACGAAATAAAAATTTATCCAAATCCAACCACACATTCAATTAATGTTGAATTGAGTGATGTTTCGAATACTCAAAAAATAATACTAACTGATCTTCAAGGAAAAATTTTATATGAAAATATGAATGTTAATTCAATAAATACTAGAATTGACCTTTCAAAATTTGATAACGGATTTTATATGTTACAAGTTCAAGGAAAAGATGTTAATAATGTTTTTAAAGTGTTAAAACAATAATTAATTTTTAGAATGAAAGAGGGTGTC
>JAVHRO010000146.1:0-7814 GCA_036171675.1 Vicingus sp.
TCGTTGGCAGCAAGTGTAAAAGACGACCGTGCAACAACAAAACGACTGACTTAAATAAGAAAAAAGTAAACCATTTTGACAGGTGAACACAGACATAAAAATGATACAACAAATAGACAACGAGTAAGCCGACACTCTTTGCTAACACCTCATTATTTTTTATTTTCCCAACCGCAAATTTTTTCTAATTCAATTTTAGCCAGCCACACATTTGGCACATTTGGTTTTGCCCGACACACAAGCCGACACTTCGAAAAACCAAAAGAGCCAAATTTTTCCACCCACAGAAAGAAATTTTTAGAGCGACACGGTTTGGCGTTTCACCGAGATAGTTTTGTAGCAGAAATTAAAAAAGACATCGGTATGGCAAACGCAACACTTAAACAAGAAATACTTAACAGCATTGGTTTGGTTTATAACTTGGCAGAGAAATCTAAGTTAGACGATTCATTATTTGAACTAACAGACAAGGAACTTTCATTTCTTGCCGATTACTTTCACATTACAAAGTCCCAAGCACTTTTAATTGCTGTTATTTTTACTTTGAATTACAAAGGGCGCAAAGTTGATTTAGATGATTTGAATTCACATTTTGAATGTAATCCAATGAAACTTCTTGAATACAGTGATGACTTTGTTGAATTATATGAAAAACGTTTGCTACGCAAAAACAACAAAAGCAATAGACACAGACAAATAAAACTCAAAGGTGCAGACGAAGAGTTTTGTATAAACGAATTAGTTTCTGAAAAAATACTTAAAAGCGAGCCTATTCCTGAAATTTTGATTGATGTTGTGAAATATGAAGACATATTCACTTTACTTGAAAAACTATACGAATTAGGCGAGCAACGAGATAACGATGAAATTACAACAAGAGAATTGTTTGAGCAGACTCAAAGCATTATAGATGAAAACATACATTTTGAACTTATTGAGAGAACAAGGTTTTTAGGAACATCTATTGAAGAAAAATATTTGTTTTTATACGTTGTTTGGAAATTTCTTGAAGGCGACAAAGACCCTTGGGTTGAACGAACTTTCAAAGGGATATACGACAGACCAAACGAACGATTTACCCAAATACAAAGGTTTTTAACCAAAGAAAACAATTTGATTAAGGAAGATTGGTTAGAAATAGAAGATGCAGCTTTTTTTGATGATGCTAAAATGAAACTTACAGAAAAAGCATTAGACTTACTATCCGACTGCGACATTAAATTATTCAATAAGGATTTAGACAAAAAGAAAAAGGAAAATGTAATCCTGCCCGATAGTGTGCCATTCCGTAAACTAATTTATAGTGATGTAGAAGCACATCAATTAGATTTATTGAAAAATCTTTTAGTTGAGGAAAATTATAAAAACACGCAAGAACGATTAGTAGAAAAAGCATTGCCAAAAGGTGTAACAGTATTGTTGCACGGTGCACCAGGCACAGGAAAAACAGAAAGTGTTTTACAAATTGCCAAAGCTACAAACAGAGAAATAATGAAAGTTGATATTAGTGCATCACGTTCAATGTGGTTTGGTGAAAGTGAAAAAATTATCAAACAAGTTTTCAAGGATTATAAATCCTATGCAAAAGGTCTACAAGCAACACCTATCTTGTTCTTCAATGAAGCTGATGCAATAATTGCTAAACGTAAAGAGGCAAATACTTCAAATGTGAGCGACACAGAAAACAGAATTCAAAATATTTTATTGGAAGAAATTGAAAACTTTGAAGGCATTTTAATTGCAACAACCAACTTAGCAAACAATATGGACAACGCATTTGAAAGGCGTTTCTTATTCAAAGTTGAATTTAAAAAGCCAAGTGTTTCTGCTAAATCACAAATTTGGAAATCCAAATTACCACATTTATCAAATGATGATTGTGAATTGTTGGCTTCTCAGTTTGATTTTTCGGGCGGACAAATTGATAACATCGTTCGTAAAAACGAAATCAACGAGATTATTCACGGCAATAAAGTTGATGTAAAAACGCTTTTTGAATTTTGCAAAGAAGAAACACTAAGTAATCAGTTTTCAAGAAATCAAATTGGATTTAAAAGAAGCAACTAATGACATCATTCACCGCCATAGATTTTGAAACAGCACACCCGCAAAAGTGGAGTATTTGCCAAGTTGGTTTGGTTCGTGTAGAAAGCGGAATTGTATCTGAAAAAATTTCATTATTGGTTCAACCACCAAATAATTTTTATTGGGAAAAGTTTATAGACATTCACGGAATTACGCCCGAACAAACCATTACAGCACCGACTTTTGAAATAGTTTGGCAAAAGATTGAGCCTTTTATCAAGGAACAAATTGTTGTTGCCCACAATGGTTTTGCATTTGATTTTCCTTGTTTGAAAAACGCATTAGCATATTACGACATTACAGAGCCACGTTACCAAAAACATTGCACTTACAAACTCTACAAAAAAAACTTAGCGACACTTTGCCTAGAAAACAATATTTCGCTAAACCACCACGATGCATTGAGTGATGCAAATGCTTGTGCAGAGTTATTTAATTTGTATTTAAGAAGAAATAATTAGAATGAAAAACAGCAACAACATATCAATAAAAATAATCAGCGAATTGCTTAAATGTGATTTCTATATTCCATCGTATCAAAGAGGTTATCGTTGGACAGAGCAACAAGTAACAGATTTATTGAATGATGTGTGGGAATTTATAAATAAACCAAATAAAAAGGATGATGAATGGTACTGTTTACAACCAGTTGTAGTAATCAAGAGCGATGATGATACAAAAAACAAAAATAATTTAATTGGAGATTGGCACGATGTAATTGACGGACAGCAACGATTAACGACAACATTTCTTATCTTAAAAAACTTAGAACGCTTTGTTGAAAGTGAAAGAAAGAACTTCAAAATACAATATGAAACACGAAAAGGCAGTGAAGACTTTTTGACAGAAATAGAAAGCAAATCAGAAGATGATTCTGAAAAAAATATAGATTATTTTCATATTTACAATGCTTACACGACTATTAAAACTTGGTTTCAAAAAAAAGCAAATGAAGGGCAAACCTCAATAAGTTCAAAGTTTATTACGCCATTTTTAGAGAAAGTTAAAATCATTTGGTACGAAACTACGGATTCTGATTCTATAGATATTTTTACGAGATTAAACAGCGGAAAGATTCCACTAACAAATGCCGAATTGATAAAGGCTTTGTTTTTGAATAGTTCAAATTTTGTGAATGCAGATGAAGTAAAACTTGGATTAATTCAACGAGAAATTGCTTCAGAATGGGACAGAATTGAATATGCCTTACAAGACGATTCTTTATGGTATTTCATCAACAAAAACGAAAACAGGTTAGCAACGAGAATTGAGTTTATTTTCAATTTGATGTATCAGATGGCGCAAGCAAATGATGAGGAGAATGTAAAAAGAGAACAACTTAAAATAAAAACAAAAGAGCAAATTGAAGAAAGGAAAAAGGAACATCTAACAATCTCTGAGAGGTTTGGAAATGATGAACACTCAACTTTTCGTTACTTCAATAATCAATTCAAAGAAAAGTCAATAATTGAGGTGGATAAAAATTGGAAAGAAATTAAAAAATATTTCCAAACACTTGAGGAATGGTACAATGACAGAGAGTTATATCACAAAATTGGCTATCTGATTACAATTGGAACAGACATTAAAGGTATACTCAATGAAAAAAAAGAGAAGTCAAAAACAGAATTTGCGAATTGGATTAACCAACAAATAGATAGCAAATTTAAAAACTTGAAATTAGAAGAAGTAAAATATAACGAAGGGTATGTGCGTGAAATTTTATTACTACACAACATTCAAACAATGCTCAACAATGAAAACGAAACAAATCGTTTCCCATTCGATAGATATAAGAAAGAGTTTTGGGATGTTGAACATATTCACGCTATCGCAACAGAGGTAAAAGTTAAAAAGGAAAATCAAGCTGAATGGCTGAAATCAAACTTTGTTGAAACCGCCAGTCCTCAAAATAAAAACATTGAGGATAATATTAAAGATATTAGAGATAGAGGGAACACTATTGACGAAGCTGAATTTTTATCTATCATTAATTATGTATTGGGCGATGAAGATAATAGCTTAAAAAACCTTTGTTTGTTGGACAGAAGAACAAATCGTTCATATAAAAACGATTCTTTCAAGGAAAAAAGGAGAAAAATAATTAAAAGAGAAATGGAGGGAACTTTTATTCCAATTTGCACAAAAAATGTATTTATGAAATTTTATTCTAATGATGTAAAAGGAATTGAAATTTGGAATGAAACCGATAGAGATTCGTATTTCAACAATATACAAGACGTAATAAAAAGTATTAAACTCAAAACGACATCAATAGAAAATGAGCAATAATCCAACATCAAAAAAATTAGACTTCCTGCAATTGCTTTCTAATGATAAAGTTATTGCTGAAAATGAAACTTGGCAACCACTAAGCAAAATTGAAATACCTATTATACAAAGAGATTATGCACAAGGCAGAGAGGGGAAAGAGGAACTACGAAAAAACTTTTTAACTGCTTTACGTGAAGTAGTTAATGACAAATCATTGGAATTAGATTTTGTATATGGCAGTGTAAAAAACAAGATTTTGCAACCGCTTGATGGACAGCAACGATTAACAACCTTGTTTTTATTGCATTGGTTTGTTGCAGTAAAAGAAAATAGGTTAGATGATGAGCTAAAAAAACTATTGACGAAATTCACTTACGAAACACGAACAAGTTCAAGAGAATTTTGCAATGATTTAATCAATAAAGGAATTGACTTCAACAAACTATTAGTAACAGATTTCTACGATGAAGAAAAAAATAAACCAAAGAACAATGAGTTATCTAAATCAATTATTAACAGTTCTTGGTTTTTCCTTTCTTGGAAAAGAGACCCGACAATAAAATCAATGCTCACTATGTTGGATTCTATTCACCATACTTTTAAAGATAATACAGATGTTTGGGACAAGCTAAACAAGATTAGCTTTCATTATATTGAACTACAAAACTTTGGTCTTTCCGATGACTTGTATATCAAGATGAACGCAAGAGGTAAGCATCTTACTGATTTTGAAAATTTCAAAGCAAAGTTTGAGCAACGCATAAAACAAAATAAGTGGGAAATGAACGTAAACCCTACTGCAATATTCTCATATAAAATTGATACGGATTGGACAAATTTGTTTTGGAGTTATCGTGATGACAAAAATAAAATTGACGAAAGCATTTTAAAATTCTTGGCAAATGCAGCAATTCTTTTTTATGCTCAAAGTTTAGAAATATATAATGATAAGTATGAAAAAGAAAATGTTCGAAATGAGCTTGAAATCAAAAGTAAAAATAAGAACATTACGGATGAGGCAATAAAGAGAGAACGAATAGAACGAAGAATCGCAAAACTATTTAATGATTACAGCACAATACAGGCAGAGGATTTTACTATAAAAGAAGCATTTGAATATTTGAAAGAATGCTTGGACATTTATTGCAAAGACAATAATGATAAGTTAAATACTGAATTGTTACTTTGGGATTATAAAAGCAAAGACAGTAGCTTATTTAAGGACTTAATAAAAGTTGATAATTCACCAACATATAAACAACGAGTTTTATTTTATGCTCAAAGCAACTATGTGAAAAATGTTGGTAGCAAAATTACTGTTGAAACTTTCTCTGATTGGTTGAGAGTAGTTAGAAACATTATTGAAAATGCCACTATTGATAGTTCAGCGACATTTATGGGTGCAATAAATTTGATTAAAGAATTATCAAATGGTTGTAATGATGTTTATGATTTTCTTTCTAAAAATTCAATTCAATCAAAATTTGCCGAAGGACAATTAAAAGAGGAAATAAGAAAGTCAAAATTGATTGTTAGTAATACTGAGATTAAAACAATCCTATTTGAACTTGAGGACACTTTGTTTTGCAAAGGCACAATTAATTGGTGTTTAGAATGCTCAGATAAAGTTGAAGAATTGAACAAAATTAAAGGAATAATCGATTCGCATTTGAGTCAAAATAATATTTCAAACTTGTTTCGCAGAGCATTGTTAACAATTGGAAATAACGATTTTTATAATTATTGGGGTACTTGGAGTTACAACACGAACACTCATAAAAAATGCCTTATTGAAAGCCGAAATGAATTAAAAAACAGTTTCACTAAAAATTATTGGTTTGATAATTACTTAAAACCATTAATTATTCAGCTTTGTAATAATGGTAATAACCTGCAAATTATTGTAGATTCATATTCTTGCACGGAAGATATGCCAAATTGGAAAAGTAGGTTGATAAAAGAACCAGATTTATTAGATAATAATTGTCAAGGGCATTATATGGGAATTACAGATGATAACAATCAATGCTATTTATATGGTTGGAAGAAAAGACCTGCCAGCAGAGATGAGTGTTATCTCGTGGAGTAAAACATACTAATAAATACGAAATTAATTATGTCAAAAAGAGGATACATATCAAGATACTTGCTCATTCTAAAAAAGTTGAAAGTAAAGCCCTATTCAACCTATGAAGAATTACAAACCTATATTGAAAAGCAATTTGACTACCTGCAAATGCAAGACGATACGCTGAATATTGGTTTTTCAAAACGGACACTGCAAAGGGATTTGAAAGAAATCAGAAATGTTTTTGGAATTGACATAGAGTATTCAAAAACGAACAAAGATTATTACATCAGCCAAAGCGAAACAGAAAATATGAACTTTCAAAGAATGATTGAAGCCTTTGATATGTTCAATTCATTAAACCTTGCTCAAGACTTGACACCTTTTATTCACTTAGAAAAACGCAGACCTCAAGGAACTGAAAACTTATACGGTTTGCTTCACGCAATCAAGAATAAACTTAAAATCAAATTCACTTATCAGAAGTTTTGGGAAGAAGAAGTAAGCCAGCGTTTGGCTGAACCTTATGCGTTGAAAGAATTTAAAAATCGTTGGTATATATTGGCGAAAGACAGCAAAGACAATAATATCAAAAGTTTCGCTCTTGACCGTTTGACAAATCTTGAAATTACAACGCAACATTATCAATATCCCGACAATTACAGCATTGAACAAAATTATCGCTATTGCTTTGGAATTATTAGTCCAAATGGTTCAGACCCGCAAGACATCATTTTATCATTTGACCCATTTCAAGGAAAATACATCAAAACATTGCCGTTACACGAAACGCAAGAAGTTTTGGTGGACAACGACCAAGAAACGAGAATAAAACTCAAACTTTGTTTGACACACGACTTATTTATGGAATTGTTATCATTTGGCGACAATATGAAAGTAATTGACCCGAAAAAATTATCAGATGAAATCAAAGAAGCACATAAAAAGGCATACAAACAATATTAGCCGACACACAAGGTCAAGCACATTTGCAAACCACACAAGCCGACACGCTGACCAGAGTTTGCAAAAGAGCTTGCCCTTTTCCTTCGCAGACAAAATTGAATTAAAAAAAATCTCCTCCCCTTCTGAAAATAAAAAATATGAATACGCTCAACCCGACACGAACAGACAAAAAAGCAAACGGTCAATAACACTTAAACTAATGACTAACAGTGGTTTGCAAGGACGAGCAGACAGAACACCAGCTGCCAACATCACCTATACGCAAGCAGGGGTTTCGTGCTTCGTAGGACAGGAAAGTAGTAAATTTAAAGTTCAGTTCTTCGTAGGAAGTTCAGTGGTTAAAATCCCTGCCTGCGTATAGCTGAGAAACGTTAGTTTTCATTTGTTGCAGCTTTGTGCTATAGGAGAGCCGAAAAAAATT
>JAVHRO010000147.1:0-29563 GCA_036171675.1 Vicingus sp.
AAATACAGCATAATTATGAAAAATTAAATATCAACACTAATTTAAACTATAGCCAAAAGTTGTTTTAATTGTTTGCTAAACATATAGTGTAGATATGATACAAATATATCATAATTAGAACTTTAAACCACTTCCCTCACCTTAAAGCTAAACTTGTTTTGTAAAATGTAGCTGTAAACAATAGCTATTACCAAGGTAATAAATCTTGATGGTGTGGGATAAAAACCGAGCACGTCAACAAATAATTTCATACACAAATAACTAAGCACAAAACCACTTAACCCAACCATTAAATAGCGCACTAATTGTACCTTACCCGGCAAATTAGATTCTTGAAAAGTAATGTATTTGTTTAATGCAAATCCTGTTAAAAATGTTATGGGAAAGACAAAAAACAACGACGCAATGTGTGGGCTTAACACCACAAAAAACAAATCGACATTATGTTTTTGTAGTACAAAATTGTAACAAATAAAATACAAGCACATGTCTAATACCACATTACTTCCACCACAAACCGCATAACGGTAGGTTTTTAAAGGTAAAAAACGTTTAAACAAAAAATAAAAGCTATCTATTACGCTTATTAGGCTATTTTTCATTGTAATTAACAGTTGTTCTATACTTTTGGGCTACACAAAAACCATTTTTTTACTGGTCGCGATATGGCCGTAATGCTTAATGTATCAGCCGCATCGGCAATATCTAAAATGGTATTGTTTTTTAACAATATGTTTATTTTGTCCATTTTTGAGTTGTAGGCATTATTTACTATACTACCCTGAAAAACGAAATAGCTAGTTTCATATTCAGCTAACTTATATTTTTCAACAACTTTTAACGCAACATCTTCAACTTCGGTTTTTTCAAAACGTTTATTTTGAAGTGATATTTTATACAACTTTCGGTTAACCATCATTTTACACAAGGTAGAAAGCACCTTATCGTTATGGTCTTGCCAAACTTTTACCGAAGTCATTATATCAAAGTCATCTAATGCTGCAAATGTTTTTAGCAGTTTGGTGCTTTTATTAAAATCGTTAATACCATAATCGTTGTACAAAAAGGTGTTAAATGCAGGTGTGCAAAATAATTCTACATTTTTGGCTGCCAACTCTTTAGCACGTTTTAAAATATTAACCAATAAGTTTTCGGCTGACAGAACTGTTTTATGCAAATACACTTGCCAGTACATTAAACGGCGAGCTATAATAAATTTTTCAATCGAATAAATTCCTTTTTCTTCAATGGCCAATTCATCATTTATAACAGTAAGCATTTTAATAATTCTGTCGGTGCTAATCACCCCTTCCGAAACTCCTGTAAAAAAACTATCTCTACGCAAATAATCCAATCTATCCATGTCCAACTGACTCGACACCAACTGATGCAAGAACTTTTTAGGATATTCGTTTCTAAAAATTTGCAAGGCTAAATCTAACTTTCCCTTAAATTCTTTGTTCAATTCGTTCATAAAAAGGGTAGAAATTTCTTCGTGCGAAATTCCACCAACAATGCTATGTTCCAAGGCATGAGAAAAAGGGCCATGACCTATATCGTGCAACAAAATAGCTATACATACCCCTTGGGCTTCATCTTCAGTAATTTCAATTCCTTTTGAACGAATCACTTCCACTGCTTTAGTCATTAAATACATGGTTCCCATGGCATGATGAAATCGGGTATGCAAAGCTCCCGGATAAACCACATGCGTTAATCCCAATTGTTTAATTCTTCTTAACCGTTGAAAATAAGGATGTTCTATTAAATCAAAAATAATATCGTACGGAATTGTAATAAAACCATAGATAGGATCGTTAAATATTTTCTTCTTGTTAAGCTTAATCATAAATTTTAAAGCGGCAAAATTCGGCTCAAAAATAGTACTTTTGAGCAGGTTATTATCAATCAATTTTAAACTATCTGAAAAAACATGGATGCAATAACAATACTTTGGGCTGATGATGAAATAGATTTATTAAAACCACACATTTTATTCTTGAAAGAAAAAGGATATCAGGTGTTGTCAACTCAAAGTGGCGACGATGCACTCGAAATACTTGAAAACAATCGCGTTGACATTGTTTTATTAGACGAAAACATGCCTGGGTTGAGTGGTTTAGAAACACTTGAAATTATTAAAGCCAAACATTCTTCATTACCTGTAATTATGATTACTAAAAGTGAAGAAGAATACATTATGGAGGAAGCCATTGGCTCAAAAATATCAGACTATTTAATAAAACCAGTAAACCCCAATCAAATATTACTTTCGTTAAAAAAGAACTTAAACACCAGCCGACTAGTTAGTGAAAAATCCACCTCAAAATACCAACAAGAATTTAGACAAATTGGTATGCAACTTAATGAACGACTAGATTTTAACGACTGGATTGAATTGTATAAAAAATTGGTTTATTGGGAATTGGAATTAGACAAATCGAAAGAAACGGGTATGGACGAAATTTTGCAAATGCAAAAGAGCGAAGCCAACAACCAATTTTGCAAATATGTCGAAAAAAATTATTTCGATTGGTTATCGCATCCCGAAGATTCGCCCATGTTATCTCCCAATGTATTTAAACAATATGTTATTCCAGAACTTAAAAATGCCGATAGTTCAATATTTTTTTTAGTTATTGATAATCTTCGATTTGACCAATGGAAAGAAATAAAACCTTTTTTTGACGACTATTTTTGGACTGATAAGGAGGATGTTTATTTCAGCATTTTGCCTACAACAACCCAATATGCTCGAAATTCGCTTTTTGCAGGAATGATGCCTAGCGAAATTGCAAAACGATACCCCAATAAGTGGTCGAACGATGATGAAGATGGAGGAAAAAACCTTGAAGAGCAATTTTTTATGGAGGAACAATTGAAACGAAATTCGTTAAACATAAAATTCTCGTACAATAAAGTGTTGAATCAAAGTTATGCGAACAAAGTGTTGAATGATATTCCAGGAATGTTTAACAATCCGTTAAATGTAATTGTGTATAATTTTGTTGATATGCTCTCGCACGCACGAACCGACACACAAATTATTAAAGAAATTGCTGCTGACGAATCTGCTTACCGCTCGGTAGTAAAATCGTGGTTTGAGCATTCCCCACTGTTAAATACCATCAAAGAAATTGCTGGTAGAGGAGGAAAAATATTCTTAACCACCGACCATGGTTCAATACGAGTAAAAAATGCCGTAAAAATTGTGGGCGACAAAGAAGTAAATTCGAATTTACGATACAAGCAAGGAAGAACATTAAATTACACTGCAAAAGAAGTTTTTGAAGTTAAAAACCCTGAAACAGCTCATTTACCAAAAATAAATATAAGTCAGTCATTTGTGTTTGCGAAAGGCGAAGATTTTTTTGCGTATCCCAACAATTACAACCATTATGTAAAATATTACAAAGATACGTTTCAACATGGTGGAATTTCGTTAGAAGAAATGTTATTGCCTATTATAAAATTATCTCCAAAAAAATAAGCCTACTGTTGTATGCAATTTATCGCAAAAAACGTTTACGATTTAGACCTGATTTGTACTAAACTTATTAATCTTTTGGAGTATAAAGTAGTATTATTTTATGGCGATATGGGTGTTGGTAAAACAACATTAATTAAGCAATTGTGCAAAAATTTGGGTGTACAAGAACCTACCTCAAGCCCTACTTTTTCAATCGTAAATGAATACAAATCCAATCTTCAAAAAACCATATACCATTTCGATTTTTACCGCATAAAAAACGAACATGAAGTGCTTGACTTTGGCTACGAAGAATATTTATACAGCAATAATTTTTGTTTTATTGAATGGCCCGAAAAAATACCAAACTTAATTCCAAATCATGTTATTAAAATTACTATTGAAATGGGTACTAATAATCAAAGAATCATAAATGTTAATCAATAGAGGCGCACCCTCAACATTTTTACTTTCTACTTTTTGAACTTTCTACTTTTAACTTTTGTTAAGTTATTGGTATTCTTTATCTTTGTATAAACTCAAATTTTTTACTATGGCAACATCTGACGAATTATTAAAATCTCTTGCACAAGGGTTTATGCCTCAAGAAGAAATGTTGGAGATTGCTAAGAAAAAAAGCAGTCTTCAAATTGGAATTCCTAAAGAACGCTCCGTACAAGAAAAAAGAATTCCATTGGTACCAGATGCAGTAGCTGTATTAGTAAATAATGGTCATGAGGTCGTAATTGAAACAGGTGCTGGTGAAGGCTCAAGCTTTACCGATAAAGATTATAGTGAAGTTGGAGCACATATCGTTTATAGCACGCAAGAAGTCTATAAATCAACCTTAATCCTTAAAGTTGAACCCCCTTGTCTTGAAGAAATTGATATGATGCAAAATGGTCAATTGCTTATTTCTGCACTTCAATTGCCTCATCAACCCAAGGATTTTTTAAAAAAATTGATTTCAAAACGAATCACTGCCATTGCTTTTGATTTTATTAAAGATACCGAAGGTGTTTTGCCTATAGTAAATGCCATGAGTGAAATTGCTGGTAATGCATCAGTATTAATAGCAGCTGAATACTTAAGTAATTCCACCAAAGGTAAAGGTCAATTGTTTGGTGGACTATCTGGTGTTTCACCTACTGATGTGGTAATTTTAGGAGCAGGAACTGTAGGAGAATTTGCTGCAAAGTCTGCCATAGGACTTGGAGCCTCAATAAAAGTTTTTGATAACAACACACAAAAATTAAGACGACTTCAAGATGTAATCGGACAACGAATTTATACTTCAGTAATACAACCCAACTTATTATCAAATGCATTAAAAACTGCCGATGTTGTAATTGGAGCAATAAGCAACAAAATTGGAAGAGCACCCATTATTGTTACCGAAGACATGGTTAGCCAAATGAAAGATCGCTCTGTTATTGTAGATATTAGCATTGACAAAGGTGGTTGTATAGAAACCTCAGAAGTTACTTCACACAGTAACCCCGTATTTTTGAAACATGGGGTAATACATTATTGTGTACCCAATATTGCATCACGTTATTCAAGAACAGCATCAAATGCCTTGAGCAACGTAATTTCTCCTACGCTGATTGATACTGGCAATTATGGTGGTTTAGAAGCCATGATAAAATCGTATGTTGGAATACAACATGGTGTATATTTATACAGAGGCGTTCTTACAAATAAATACCTGGCAGAAACATTTAGTTTACCCTACAAAGATATTAATTTGTTGCTGATGGCGATGTGAAATTAATTTGAAGATTTAAAAATGTGACGATTTGAAAAGGTAAAAAACTAAACTCCTAACCATCTAAACTTCTAACCTCATAAACATCTAACCTAGAAAATGAACTTTAAAAACAGATTAAAATATTATTTACTAGGTTTTGGTTTAGGCTGTGTTTTGGTATGGGCAACTTTATACCGAAATAACGATAGACCATCTTGGTTACCCGAAGGACGAGTGTTGGAATTTTTAGCGAAAACTGAAATAAAGATTAACGATGAGTTAAAATGTAAGCTTGAATGTAACAACGTACCATTGAATTTTTTAAACAAATCATTTTTTGATAAGGCAAAAGTTAATTTTAAGGAAAGTGCTACCCAACGAAAACCTTGTCCAGAATATAAAATCACTTCCACTTTACCAAATCTTCAAACCATAACGGTGTATATTGAAAATTGTGAATTATGTGAAAACTGCGCAAATGAAGGAACCGCAGAGCTAAGAAATTTTGAAGTGGAAAATGATATTAAAACCTGTAATTGCGAATAAAACTGATTACAATGGTAACTTTTGAAACACATTTTATTACCTTAATGCTTAAATGAGAATATTAGGAATTACCAAAATTTTTTCTACCAAACAAGCTTCTAACTACATGGTTACCTTTGGCGTTGAGTTTTTGATTATGGTAATTTCTGTAATGTTATTTAAAATAATAGCGATTCGATTTAATGACATAGGATTTGCCGAATACACTATAAACAAGAGATTAATATCATTTTTAATGCCTCTTTTAATGCTAGGACTAGGAGTATCTCTTCCAAAATTTCTATCCATTGAAACAAAAGAAAAACAGTTAGAAATTCATTATTCTGCTATACTCATTGTAAGTATATTATTTGTGTCTTCACTAGTTCTTGGTTACTTTCTTAGTCCATATTTTTCACAATTGGTTTTTGGAGATATTAACCATGAAAAAATCTGTATTTCCGTACTATTCTTTGTTTATTCATTAATGCTACATGCCTGTATTTACAACTATTTTAGAGGTAAGTTTAATTACAAAATTTCAAGTTTAATACAATTCATAAATTTGGGATTACTTCCAATAATTGTAGCATTTTTTGCAAATTCCATTTTACAATATTTTTTGTACTTAAGTACTTCTACAATAGTAGTTTTAGTGTTTATAAACATAAAGTTTATTCCTATACTAAAACTAAGTTTAGCGACGTTTACGAATACGTCTAAACGTCTTTTCAACTATGGTATTCAGAGAATGCCTGGTGATGTATTTTTGGGATTATTTACTGCAATTCCTACGTTTATTGCTTCTAATTATTTTTCACTTACCATTGCCGGAAATATTTCATTCAGTTTAAGTTTATTCAATATAGTAATTGCATTAATGTCGCCAGTAAACATTATCTTGTTACCTGAAGCATCTAAGATAGTTCATGAAAAGAATTTTTCACTGCTTAAAAGTATAAGCAGTAAATTACTTTTATTGTCAGTTGGAATTGGTCTAGTTTCTTTAATTACCATTTATTTTTTCGGAGAAAATATTCTAGTTTTATTTAATGTGACCAATTATGTTGAAACCAATAGATTTCTTATAATTATTTTTGCAGGTGTTATTGGATACAGTATTTTTAGTGTAATTAGAAGTGTAATAGATGCTTATTATGTGAGAGCAAGAACAAGTGTTATAATTATTCTTTCATTTGTGATTTTTATTGTATTCTTATTAATTTTAAAATCATTAGATTTATTTACGGTTGAAAATACATTAATTTGTTTTTCTATTTGTATTAATATATTAGGATTATTAACATACTATTCACTCACAAAAATTTATAAATCAATTCCCGAATGACGGCGTTAATTCTTTTTTATATTGTATTTGTTGCCATTTCGTATTGGATATTCAAAAACGCCTATACTATCTGGAAAATTAATTACGATTTTACTTTACCAATTTGTACCTTAATCATTTATTATTTTACCCTAGGGGGAGCTATTTTCTTTCCAATTGATTCTTTTGTTGGATTCAAAGGTGTCGCCATTGGCCTGCACTACACTCCAATGTTTGAAAAGCTTTTTGTGGTAAATTTTGATACAGACTACATGCTAGCATGTGGCTATTATGCCATCTTTATCCTAGTTTTTCAATACTCATATTTATACATTATTAGAAAAAGCATTAAAAAAAATCAAATCAATTTTCAACAAGAAATAGCTGTTCCATTTAAATTAGAAATCAATCCTTATATCGTATTATTTATTTCATTCAGTTTAATTTTAACAAGTTTTTTCATTCTTAGAAAAGAGATTTTTTATGCAATTGCTAATGAAAAATCGATTTACCTAATTACTCGCGCAACCAAAAGTCCATACTATACTATTCATCAGCTTGCTAACGAATTTTCTATATTAATTCCTTTTATTGCATACACGTTTACGATTCTTACTGCCGACAATAAAATTGCTAACATAGTAAATAAAAAAAATACCGTTTCACTGCTAATTCTAGCTTGTTTTGTTTCGTCATTGTACATTTCTATGTTAGGTAACCGCCGAGAAATATTGTCAGGAATTGTTATTTGTACATTGATTAGTTTGAACCAATTTAAACACATCAACTACCGCCGATTTGCTTTAATTTTCATAATGGTATTGACCTTTTTTCTCTCGAACACCTTTTTCAGGTCTACCATAATTTCTAGCAAATTAAACGATATTTTACATTTAGAATCGACCGAAATTGTTTTAAAAAGTGATGAAGAATTCAATACAAAAGGAATTGCAGGTTCAGTACTATTTAGTAACGAGCTTTTTTACGCTCATTTTTCAATGTACGGTGCTTTGCATAAACAGGTACCACTTACTTATGGTTCAAGCTTGGTTTATTTGGCTTCATCAATTGTTCCTAGAGCAATTTATCCAAATCGTCCTCCCGATATTTATACATATTACGCTTCAGCAGTAAATGCTGTTCCTGGACAAATTTACACGTTGCACCATGCCACGGCTTGGTATTTAAACTTCGGATTTATTGGAATAATAATCGGATCTCTCATTTTAGCGATTATTTTCGCTTTCGCCTTTCATATTAATCATTCCACATTTAAGAATAATAAAACCTATTTTGTTCTTTTCAAAATACTATTGCCATTTCTGCTCTGTTCTCAAATGGTAACATTTATTACTGCTGGACCAGAGGCCTATAAATCGCTGTTATTAGAAGGAGTAATTATTCCTATTATTTTATTAAGTCTTTGTTTTAAAAAAGAAATAAAACTAGGTTGATACGAGTAAAATAGATAAATCGAAACAAACTATGAAAATTGTTATTCTTGGAGAAAACGTAAGTGTACATATACAAAAATGGATCAATGCCATTTCTCAAGAAAAGTCAATAGATCTTCATGTAATAACATTTGACAGAGGTGTAAAATATGAAAACGTTACTTACCATTATATTAATTTATTAACCAATTCAAAGCTCGATTATTTTTTAAATATTCCTAAAGTTAAACGATTGGTTAAATCAATAAAACCTGATTTGTTGCATGCTCATTACGCTACAAGTTATGGTTTTATGGGCGCCCTTGTAAATTTTCATCCATTCATAATAACAGGTTGGGGTGCCGATATTTTTGATAGTCCTAAAAATCCAATTATGAAATGGTTATTACAGTTTTCTTTTAAGAAAGCTGATTATATTACCGTTTTAACTGAAGTTACTCGAAAAGAAATTAAACACCTTACTAACAAATCTGTAACACTTATCCCTTTCGGGGTTGATTTACAAAAATTTAGATTTGTACCTCGACAAGAAAAAAATACCGTTCATATTGGTACCATTAGAACATTATCAGAAAAATATGGTGTCGAATATTTAATTCGTGCTTTTGCGCTTCTTCGAAAAAAACATAATAATATTGAACTAGACATTGTTGGAGATGGACCTTTAAGAGTATCCTTAGAAAATTTAGCTGAAGAATTAGGAATAAAAGATCATGTAGTTTTTCATGGATTTGTTAATCAAAACGATGATTTTAAAAAATATTTTTCACTACTCAGTAGCATGGATATTTTTACCATATTATCCGTATTAGATTCTGAAACATTTGGAGTTGCTGCTGTTGAAGCGTTTGCCTGTGGCATTCCTATTGTGGCTACAAACGTTGGTGGATTACCAGAAGTAATTGATAACGAATTAACCGGAATTCTTGTTCCACCACGTAATTTTGAAGCAACTGCCGAGGCACTAGAAAGATTAATTATTGACCTGAAATTAAGAATTGAATTTGGTAATAATGGTAGAAAAAAAGTTGAACAATTATATGATTGGAAAAATAATACCAACCTAATGATTAGTTTATATAAAAATGCAATTTTAAATAAATGAGTAACAACAGAACTGTTTCCATAGTAATACCTTGTCGAAATGAAGAAAAATACATAGAAAAATGTATTACTTCATTGTTAAACTCCAATTATCCGAAGGAATTAGTAACAATTATGGTTTGTGATGGAATGAGTACTGATAATACAAGAGCAATTATTAGTCAACTATCAAAAATCAACACCAATGTTGTATTGATTGATAACGTAAAACAAACTACACCTTTTGCCTTAAACTTGGGATTAAAAAAAGCAACTGCTGATATTAAAATTATACTTGGCGCACATTCTGAAGTAGACCCCAATTTTATTTCTGAAAATATAAAGGTGCTTAAAATAAGTGATGAGATTGGCTGTTCAGGAGGGGTTTTGGAAAATGTGTATGAAAACGAAACCTCAGAAATTATTGGTTTAGCCATGTCTTCTTCATTTGGAGTTGGAAATGCACATTTTAGAACCGGTAATAAAAATGGGTACGTTGATACTGTTGCTTTTGGTGCCTACAAAAAGGAGGTGTTTGAAGATGTTGGATATTTTGACGAAAGCCTAACGCGTAACCAAGACGATGAATTTAATTATCGTCTAATTAAACATAATTATAAAATATACCTTTCTCAAAAAATTAAATGTAAATATTACGTACGCGGAAGTTTTGATAAGCTTTTTAAGCAATATTATCAGTATGGTTACTGGAAGGTCTTTGTGAATAAAAAACATAAAACTGTAACTACGGTTAGACAGTTAATTCCATTGTTTTTTGTGTTATTTTTATCAGTTGGTGCCATAACTTCTATGCTTCATAATTTAATATTTTATGCATACTTAGGAGTTATTATTTTATATGTTGTTTTTGCTTTTCTGAGTGCTTTAAAATTATCGACAAAACCATCATATATTTATAAATTAGTGTATTGCTTCTTGATTTTACATTGCAGCTATGGGCTAGGTTATTTAACTGGAATTTTCAGTTTTTTACTACTAAACAATAATCCAAGTAAAAATTCAGAAAGTTCTTCAAGATAAAACAGGAGTGTTTTTTGAACCTTAAAATGATGACGAATTAGCCAAAAAAATAGTGTAGTTAAGAGCTAATGTCGTTGGAAGAAAATACGTTCAAGAATATTATAATAGAAATAAAATTGCCAATGACTTTTATACTATTTTAATAAAACTTTAATTCATGAAAATAATTACCATCGTTGGAGCACGACCTCAATTTATAAAAGCAGCTGCATTAAGTAGAGAGTTTGCTAAACATTCAACTATCGAAGAAATAATTGTTCATACAGGTCAACATTTTGATGCCAACATGAGTGATGTTTTTTTTGAGGAAATGGAAATACCTAAACCAAAATACAATTTAAATATCAATAGTGTTGGTCATGGTGCCATGACAGGGAGAATGCTTGAAGGCATCGAAAAAATATTGATGGAAGAAAATCCAGATTTATTATTGGTTTATGGCGACACAAATTCTACCATTGCTGGTGCTTTAGCTGCAAAAAAACTCCATATAAAAGTAGCTCATGTTGAAGCTGGGTTAAGAAGTTTTAATATGGAAATGCCCGAAGAAATCAATAGAATATTAACTGACCGAATATCTGATTATTTATTTTGCCCAACGCAAACTGCAGTTGACAACTTAATGAAAGAAGGCTATACAAATATTGATTGTAAAATCATTAATAGTGGTGATGTAATGCAAGATGCGGCAAATTTTTATGCACTCACTTCAGAAAAAAAAGCAACCATTAGTAAAACCATTGATTTAACCAATTTCATTCTTTGTACATTGCATCGTGCTGAAAACACTGACAATCCAAATCGATTGTCTGCAATAATTGAAGCCTTAAATGAAATTAATTTAACAACTCCAGTAGTTCTTCCATTACATCCGCGAACAAAAAAAATAATTCTAGGTTTAGGTTTAACGTTAAACTTTAAAACCATTGACCCTGTTGGTTATTTTGATATGATTGAGTTACTAAAAAAATGTTCGTTAGTAATGACTGACAGTGGTGGTTTGCAAAAGGAAGCTTATTTCTTTAAGAAAAATTGTGTTACCTTAAGAGACCAAACGGAATGGGTTGAATTAATTGAAAATGGGGTAAATGTATTGGTTGGTGCTGATAAAAATTCCATTATAAAAGAAACTAAAACCATGCTTGCAAAATCTTCCAATTTTTCCATTGATTTGTATGGAAGTGGAAAAGCTTGCGAAAGAATTGCAATGGAGTTAACCAAATTACTTTAATAAACCCGTTGTGCATTTAGAAGAATTTTTAATAAAAAAGGTGTCAGTTCGAGTTTTTTCTGAAAGAAAAAGTATCGAGAACACACCTTTTTTATTAAAAATTTGTATTCTCTATACAAATTTCACTCATTTCAATCTCCGTCAGCTGACGGATCGAATTGACAAATTTTCTTACAAATGCACAACGGGTTTTAATAAATAATCAATGGCATTTTGGGTAATGAGTTGAAGTTCTATTTTTCCTTCAAAATTTTCTTTAATACACCAATCTTCAGAACCCAAGCTAACTATTTTTCCTGAAGTAGAATCGGGTTGCAAAACAAAAATACCCTTAATCCCTTTATCCTCTTTACGATAGGAAGCCGTGTTATAAGCAATAAGGTCACCTTTATAAAAACCTAATGAGGTTAAATCAATTCGAGGTAAATCATCGTACCAAATTATTGGTGGAGAGCTGTATAAATCGGCATTAAACTTAATTTCATTTCCTGATATTTTTGCTAAAATAGGATGTGTACTGTTTGCTATTTTATAATGGATAGCAGTTGAATAACCACCATTTAAATACGATACACCTAAAATATTTTTATAATTAAGGGAATCATAATTTGGCCAAGAGCACATTTTAGTTGATACCGAATCGTACATCGTAATGTTTTTAAGATAAGGATTATACCAACAAATGTTGTTGCAAGCATACGTAGTCATTAACAATATATTCCCACCATTTTTAATATAATCGTCAACTGAGCTTCTCATTTTTGGAGTCCAACAAGTAGACTTGCCGTAAATAATTAACAATTTAGACGATTCAAAATTTGATATTTTTTCTAAATCGATATCAGAAATGTAATTTACAGATGAAGAATTTTCTAAACCAACAAATAAGCTTTTTAGCCCTTCAGAATATTTATCAAATGGTGTAGTTCTTAATAAACTAGCGTATTTATTGTTTTCAGAAAACACAGTTTTATCCTCAACAGATTGGTAAAACACATTGTTAATAAATGGATAAACCACCGTAATCGTATATTTTTCTTTAGATTTTATGATTAACGGAAACTTATTATTAATTAAATAAATCCCAGATTTAAGTTTATCTGGAATTTTATATTCAACAAAAGTTTTAAAATTTAACCCTTCGCTTAGTACATTTTTTGATGTTGATAGTTGATTTTTTATTTGAGCCTTAAACGTATCTACCACTTTTCCAGCACAATCTGTTATTTCCATGTTATCCGAATAAGAAATAAAAAAATCAGTTGACGTATACACTTTGACAACCTCTCCAGGATAATAAGAAGGTTTGTCGGTAAAAAGTTCTTTTAATAATAAATCTGGTAAATCCATTTTCAAAATTATTGCGAACAATAACCCTCCAAAGACCAGCAACTTTATTAATTTTAACTCTTTAAACATTCAATGAATTTAAGCGAGTTCAAATATAAGGCTAATTATTATGCAATTTTATTGCTTGCTTTTGTTATTCCGTTGGAACGAAAACTTACCCCACCACTCATTATTTTATTTTTCATTACAAGTATATTTAATTACAAGAATAATAAAGACAAAAACATCAACATTTTATTTTTTTCGATATTGTTTGTGCTTTATCTAATTGGGGTTACTTATAGCTCGGATATTAATTATAGCTTAACCATCATTGTGGAAAAATTATCTCTTGTTATTTTTCCTGTTGCAATGTATCTAAGCAACATCGATTTTAAGAAAAAACTATTTCCCATACTATTTTCATTTATCGAAGGTTGTTTTATTTCGAGCATATTAAGTGTAATTGCTTCGGGCATTGGCTATTATTTTAACCATGATAGTTCGCTGTTTTTCTATGGTAATATTTCCAACTATTTGCATTCGAGCTATTTTGCCATGTATTTAAGTTTTGGATTAATAATTATTTATTATTTCTTGTTCAATCCATCTTCAAATCACCATATAAAAAAGATTACAAGTCTTTTTTTACTCGTCTATTTTTCTGTTTATATTATACTTCTATCGTCAAAAACTGGACTTATTTCATTGTTGATAATACACTCTCTGGCAATTCTTTTTTTTGTTTTAAGAAGCAAGTCTTATCTGAAAGGAATAGCCGCAATTTTACTAGTTCTCATTTCATTTTTGGTAGCATACCAATCTTCATCTGTGGTGAAAGACCGAATTAATGAACTTGTTTTTGTTGTAAATTCTGGTGATACCTCTGACGGTTCTACAACAGGGGCTAGAGTTGAAATATGGAAAATTGCAGCTAATTTAATTTCTCAAAAGCCATGGATAGGTTATGGCACAGGTAATGTAACAGAAGTTTTAACTCGGAAATATGAGCAACTTGGTTTTCGTGACTTTGCAAACAAACATTTAAATGCGCACAATCAGTTTTTACAAACTACCCTTGCAATTGGTTTAATTGGAGGAATTACCTTGCTATTGCTATTGGTTGTTCCAATTTATTTATCATTAAAAACAAAAGCTGTTCTCTATTTGAGCTTTTTATTGCTGGTAGTGGTTAATTTTTTAACCGAAGCCATGCTAGAGCGACAAACTGGAGTGGTTTTTTATGCATTATTTAATTGCTTACTTTATACTAATTTTGTAACCCAAACTAAAACTCTAAACTCTAAAAATGATACCATTTTCTCCACCACACATTAATCAAAAAGTAATTGACGAAGTTGTAAAAGTACTTCAGTCAGGTTGGATAACCACAGGTCCAAGGACAAAACAATTTGAAAAAGAAATTACTGCATATTGTGGAAATAAAAACACGCTGTGCTTAAATAGTGCTACCGCTGGTTTAGAAACTATGCTGCGTTGGTATGGTGTTGGACCAGGAGATGAAGTTATTTTGCCAGCTTATACCTATTCGGCAACCGCTAACGTGGTAATACATTGTGGAGCAACCCCTGTTTTTGTGGATGTAAATGCCGATAGTTTTAATATTAATGTGCTTGAAATTGAAAAAGCCATTAGCTCCAAAACAAAAGTAATAATGCCTGTTGATTTTGGCGGTTTACCCTGCGATTATATTGCCATAAACAAGTTAGTCGAGAAATACAAACGCAAATTTATTGCAACTACCGAAGAACAAAAAAAATTATGCAGAATTTTGGTCTTATCCGATTCAGCACACTCATTTGGAGCAACATACAACGAGAAAATAGCTGGCTCGTTAACCGATGTTTCCGTATTTTCGTTCCATGCCGTAAAAAACCTAACAACAGCCGAAGGTGGAGCAATTACATTAAACCTACCCTCCCCTTTTGATAACGCCCAAGTTTATAGTGATTTATGCGTAAAAACCTTACATGGACAAAACAAAGATGCCTTAGCCAAAACACAAAAAGGAAATTGGAAATACGACATTGTCGAAGCAGGTTATAAATGTAACATGACCGATATAATGGCAGCCATTGGTCAAGTTGAATTAGAACGATACAATAGAGAAACACTACCTAAACGAAAAGAAATCTGTGAAAAATACTCTGCCAAATTATCGCAATATAAATGGGCTCAAGTTCCCCTTTTTAAATCAACAATTAATACACTAGAAAGTTCTTATCATTTATATCCATTACGCATAAAAGGAATTACAGAAGTACAACGAGACAAAATAATTCAAGCAATTTTTGATAAAGATGTTTCGGTAAATGTACATTTTATTCCTGTTCCAAAAATGAGCTTTTACACTAAACTTGGATACAGTTTAGACCATTATCCTATTGCAAAAGACAATTTTTCAAGAGAAATTTCACTGCCTATTTTTTACGATTTAACCAATGAAATGATTGACACTGTGTTGAACGCTGTAATCACATCAGTAGAAAAAATAATAGCATGATAAAACGATTGTTCGATTTGTTTTTTTCATTCATTGGATTGATTATTCTTCTGCCTTTTTTTATCCTCATTGCTATTGCCATAATTGTGGATTCGAAAGGAGGTGTGTTTTACCAACAAATTCGGGTCGGAAAAAATGGAGAAGATTTTGGCTTATTTAAATTTCGTTCCATGAAAACCGATGCCGATAAAAAAGGTTTATTAACAGTTGGTGGAAGAGATCCAAGAATTACCAAAATAGGATTTTACATCAGAAAATATAAACTGGATGAATTACCTCAACTTATTAATGTTTTTTTTGGAAACATGAGTTTAGTTGGTCCTCGACCTGAAGTGCGAAAATATGTTGATTTATACAATTCCGAGCAGCAACAAGTTTTGTTGGTAAAACCTGGTATAACTGACTATGCAAGCATAGCATATTTTAACGAAAATGAATTGTTGGGAAAATCCGAAAACCCTGAAGAAACCTACATTAAGGAAATAATGCCAGCAAAATTAACATTGAACCTTAAATATATTAACGAATACACTACTTTTACAGACGTTAAAATTATTTTAAAAACCTTTCAAAAAATCGTCTCATAAACGGTCTGTTATGAATTAAACATATGAATCCATTTAGAATACTATTTCAACATAACACACCGCGCTGGATAATCTTTTTGATTGACCTCATCATTTGCTTTTTTTCAATAATTTTTGCCTACTTAGTTCGTTTTAATTTTAATATTCCAGCTTCTGAAATTGAAGCATTTCCATTTGTTTTTAGTATTATTTTAGGAATAAGAGCCATTGGGTTTTTAATATCAAAAACCTACAAAGGAATCGTTAAATATACCAGTTCAAAAGATTCTCAACGTATTTTTTTAAGTTTAACTTCAGGAACATTATTCTTTGTATTGATTGACCTCGTTTTTTTCTACATCGTTGATAAAACGTTTCCTCTTCCATTTTCAATTATCATAATTGATTACATGTCGTCGCTGTTCTTAATGATTATTTTAAGAATATTATTTAAAGCAATGTATACCGAAATAATCAATCCATATCGCGAAAAACGTAGTGTCATCATTTTTGGGGCTGGAGAATCTGGTATAATAACAAAAAGAACACTTGACAGAGATGCTGGATTAAAATATAAAGTCCTTGCATTTATTGATGATGACCACAAAAAAGAAGGGAAAATTTTAGAAGGAATTCACATTTATTCGTTCGAAAAGTTGGACGAATTACTTAGCAAAAACGATGTTGCCCAATTAATCATCTCTGTTCAAAACCTTAATCCAGATCGTAAAAAAAGATTGGTTGACAGTTGTTTAAATTACGATACCAAGGTGCTAAACGTTCCTCCAGTTACTGATTGGATAAATGGTGAGCTAAGTTTTAAACAAATTAAAAAAATTCAAATTGAGGAATTATTAGAACGAGAGCCCATAACACTTAATACAGACAACATTAAAAATCAGCTTGCCAACAAGACCATATTGGTAACTGGTGCTGCTGGAAGTATTGGAAGTGAAATAGTAAGACAACTTATTCATTTTAATCCAAAAAAAATAATACTATTTGACCAAGCAGAATCACCGCTGTATGATATGGAAATGGAACTAAACGATGAGTTTAACCATCTCTCATACGAAATTGTGATTGGAGATATTAGAAACCTTGAACGTCTCGAAAATGTGTATAACACCTTTAGACCCAATATGGCGTTCCATGCAGCAGCATACAAGCATGTGCCAATGATGGAAAACAACCCCTCCGAATCAATTTTAACCAACGTTTTAGGTACCAAAAATTGCGCTGATTTGGCAGTAAAATACAACGTAGAAAAATTTGTGATGATTTCTACCGATAAAGCCGTAAATCCAACCAATGTGATGGGTGCGAGTAAACGTATTGCCGAAATTTATACCCAATCGCTAGGAAAAACGGTGCAAACTAAGTTTATTACCACTCGATTTGGCAATGTGTTAGGTTCAAACGGTTCCGTAATTCCTAGGTTTAGGCAACAAATTGAGAATGGTGGTCCAGTTACCATTACTCACCCTGATATTACACGTTTCTTTATGACCATTCCTGAAGCTTGTCAACTCGTTTTGGAAGCAGGAACCTCTGGTAAAGGTGGCGAGATTTTTATTTTTGATATGGGCGAATCAGTAAAAATAATTGATCTAGCCAAAAAAATGATTAAGCTTTCTGGACTTACGCTTGATAAGGATATTAAAATAACCTTTACAGGATTAAGACCTGGCGAAAAACTTTACGAAGAACTTTTAGCAAATGAAGAGAACACTATTCCAACCCACCACAAGCAAATAATGATTGCAAAGGTAAAAGAGTATGATTTTGATTTTATAAGTGCTAAAATCCAAGATTTAATAGACAGTTTCGAGAAACAAGATAACAAGGTTATTGTTAAACAAATGAAATTGCTAGTTCCAGAATTTAAAAGCAACAATTCTATTTATGAGGAATTGGATTAACAAAATATCCCAAATAAAAAAAAGGAGCATAAACATTATGCTCCTTTTTTTATCAATATGAATTTACTTATTCTGCAACAGGCGTGCTTGTTTCTTCAGCTTCAACTGTTTGAGTAGTTTCAACCACCACTTTACCTTTTTTATGAAGAGCAATAGGGTGCCATCCAACAACTGTTAACATTACAAAGAAAGAAACAATATAAGCAAACGTAACATGCCATCCACCTTTAATATATCGAAGTGTTGATTTTGCTTCAGGATACATATTAGACAGTGCAACACCGGCAGAGGAGCCAAACCAAATCATAGACCCTCCAAAACCAACTGCGTAAGCTAAAACACCCCAATCATATCCTCCTTGTTCTAAACATAATTTAGTTAATGGAATGTTGTCAAATACCGCAGAAACAAACCCTAAAGAAAACGCAGTTTGCCAAGAAGCTGCAGGCAACTCATCCACAGGCATCATTGATGCAATAAAAACTAATGATAATAAAAATATAGTTCCTTTAACTGCGTTAGGAACTTCTTTCCAAGGCGTTTTTGTAAATAAAGCACCTAACAAAATGGCACCCCAAACCCCTGCTGCAGGAAAATCAAGTAAAAAGTTGGTAGTAATTGCACCTCCTAATATCATGGCAACTACTATAATTCTATTCCACTCAATTTTTACGCCTTCTAACGGAGCATCAGCAGAAATACGTTGGTACTTATCTTGTTGTTTAGCCGCAATAATTCCAAAAATAAGAATGGCTACAGCAGAGGCAACAAAAGCATGGGTAACACTTAAAGCTGGCACACCATCAATCCACATCATTGTGGTAGTAGTATCTCCAACTACACTACCTGCTCCACCAGCATTACTTGCTGCTACAATAGCCGCCAAATACCCGATATGAACTCTTCCTTTAAAAACTACCATAGCAACAGTACCACCAATCATGGCAGCAGCAATATTATCTAGAAACGAAGATATTATAGCAATTAAAATCAACAAGACGAAACCACCTTTCCAATCGTTAGGTAAATATTTGGGTAATGCTTGTGGAATACCCGATTCTTCAAAATGTTTAGCTAAAATAGCAAATCCAAAAAGTAAACCAGTTAAGTTAAGCAATACACTCCACTCGCCTTCTTCACCATTTCCGCCAAAAATATGACGCACAATATTAAATTCACCATCAAAAATAAATTTTATTAATAAGACAGACGCAAGCCCAATTAATGCGACTCTCATGGTTTGATGATGAAATAACGCCACCCCCAAAAGGGTTAGCCCAAAAATAATAAATTCGATCCTTATCGGACCAAGGCTAGGAACACCTGAGCCAATCGTAAGTAAAATGTTTAGCATAATTTTTTTAGGTTAAGTTAATTTTATATTGAAGTGAATATTTATTTAATTAATTGTTTCAAAGCGATTTCAAAGGCTGTTTTAGCAATATTGTACTTACTATTATTTTTTGTATGCGCTGCTTTTAATGCATTTTTAATGGTTTCGGAGACATCTTTAAAAATAGATTCGTCCTCAATTACATCTAAATCGTTACTCATTAAATATGCAAAAACACGAGCCATTCCACAGTTAGAAATAAAATCTGGAACTACACTAATTTTATCATCAGCATATTCCGCTATTGGCCCAAAGAAGATTTCTTTGTCTGCAAATGGAACATTAGCGCCACAAGCAATTACCTCAACTCCTGATTTTAACATGCTATCTACTTGCTGTTTAGTGATTAATCTTGACGCTGCACATGGAATGAAAACATCTGCTTTAACATTCCAAATTTTGTCATTAACTTCTTCAAAAGATAGCATATTTGGAGCATGAAGTTTATTTCCATCTTTGTCTAAAAATAATTTTCTAATTTCCTCAAACGTAAACCCTTGCTCATTAATTAACCCACCTACTCTATCCATTATCCCAACAATAATAGCACCTTCTTGAGCCAAGTAATAGGCTCCTGCAGAGCCAACATTTCCCCATCCTTGAACAAGAACTCTTTTGCCTTTTAACGAACCTCCATATATTTCATAAAAATGTTTTATTGATTCGGCAACGCCATAACCAGTAATCATATCAGCAACTACGTATTTATTAGCAACAGCAGGGGTATAACGTTTATCTTCAATTACCTTTAGAACCCCTTGTCGTAACTGACCAATTCGATTTATTTTTTGTGCTTCTCTAGGTTGAAAATGACCATTAAAAACACCTTCTTGCGGATGCCATACACCACAATCTTCGGTAATAGGTATTACTTCATGAATTTCATCCACATTTAAATCACCTCCCGTACCATAATAATGCTTTAACAAGGGTGTAACTGCAGCATACCATCTTCTCAACACTCCTTCTTTTCGAGGGTCATTTGGATCAAAATTTATTCCTGATTTAGCACCACCAATCGGAGGACCAGCAACGGTAAATTTTACCTCCATGGTTTTAGCAAGCGATTCCACTTCTCTTTTATCTAAACCAACCCGCATTCTTGTACCGCCACCAGCAGCACCTCCACGTAACGAATTTATTACCACCCAACCCACTGCTTCTGTTTCAACATCATGCCATTCAAACACAATTTCAGGAGTTTTATTTTGATATTTTTCTAGTAAACTTTTCATGCTTTATGTTCTAATTTTATAACGCCGACAAATGTAAATAAATGATTGATTAAAACTAATTTAAAGAAATAAAAATAGACCAATCAAGCTCTTTTATCGATACATTTTTTATTTGAATTTCTCTTGTCATTTTACTTGCTCGGGGATGAATAATTTTATACCTTAGCACTTCAATATTATTTTAACAATTTCATTAAATAAATTCCTAAAAATTATGAAAATTACAGTAGTTGGAGCAGGTGCAGTAGGCGCTAGTTGTGCTGAATACATTGCTATCAAAAATTTTGCATCAAAAGTGATTTTAATTGACATTAAAGAAAACTTTGCCGAAGGTAAAGCAATGGATTTAATGCAATGTGCTTCATTAAATGGTTTTGACACTGAAATCATTGGTACAACAAACGATTATTCTAAAACAGCAGGAAGTCATATTGCTGTTATTACGAGTGGTATTCCTCGTAAACCAGGTATGACACGTGAAGAATTGATTGGCATTAATGCAGGTATTGTTAAATCTGTAGCCGATAATTTAATTAAACATTCACCAGATGTTATTTTAATCGTAGTAAGTAACCCGATGGATACCATGGCTTACTTGGTACACAAAGCAACTAAACATCCAAAAAACAAAATTATTGGCATGGGTGGAGCTTTAGACAGTGCCCGCTTTAACTACCGTTTGAGCGAAGCATTAGATTGCCCTGCTTCTGACGTTGATGGATTAGTAATTGCTGCACACAGCGACACCGGAATGTTGCCATTAACTCGTTTAGCAACTAGAAGAGGTATTCCTGTAAATCAATTTTTATCGAAAGAACAATTAGAAAAAGTTGCTCAAGAAACTAAAGTTGGTGGTGCTACCTTAACTTCATATTTAGGTACAAGTGCTTGGTATGCTCCAGGGGCAGCAGTTTCTGCGTTAGTTCAAGCAATTGCCTGCGACCAGAAAAAAATGGTTCCTTGCTCGGTAATGCTTGATGGCGAATATGGTCAAAAAGATATTTGTTTGGGTGTTCCTGTAATTTTAGGTAAAAATGGCATCGAAAAAATTGTTGAAATTGAATTAGACGATGCTGAAAAAGCTAAATTTAAAGAAAGTGCTGAGGCTGTTAGAGTGGTAAATGGCGATTTAAAAGCTGTTTTAGCCTAACAATTAACTCTATGTACAGACCGAAGACCGGAGTTATTTATAGTAGCTTCGGTCTTCGGTTTTATTTTTAGATCCATTTACATGAACACTACCCTTCAATTTACGATTAAACCCATTGAAAACGATGGCTATCACTTAATAACCACTATTCAAATTAATGGTAAAAATGCCCTAATGATAATAGACACCGGTGCAAGTCGAACGGTTTTTGACGAAACCAAGATTATTGATTTTATTGGTCATAATAACCTCTCCCTCCAAGATAAACTTTCGTCTGGTTTAGGAACCAATACCATGACAAGCAAAAAGGTAACGTTAAAAACCTTAGATTTAAATGGTTTAATAATTACCAATTACGAAGCTACCTTACTAAATCTTGAGCATGTGAATCAATCGTACGAAAAAATAGGACTACAGTCTATTGATGGAATACTAGGTGGTGACATTTTACACGATTACCATGCAATTATTGATTACAAAAAATCGCAATTGCAATTGAAACACTAGCCCACTATATAAATTAACAGTCAACCCTTTGTGCATTTAGAAGAATTTTTAATAAAAAAGGGGTCAGTTCGAGTTTTTTCTGAAAGAAAAAGTATCGAGAACACACCTTTTTTATTAAAAATTTGTATTCTCTATACAAATTTCACTCATTTCAATCTCCGTCAGCTGACGGATCGAATTGACAAATTTTCTTACAAATGCACAACGGGTACAGTTATCAATCGACCAAGGGATTTTACACCCTTTATAAAAAGCCATACAATGTTGAAATAATTGATTTTTTCTAAAAAACTACCGAATTTGCAAATAAATTAATCAAAACTCAATTGATAACTTGTTCTATTAAAAATAGATATCGTTTTCATTTTGATTTGTTACATTTGGGTTAAACTTATATATTGCATATGTTTATGCACCTCTCACAGTACTATGTAGCACACACACATAAACTAGATACAAATTTTGCAAAAAGCAAAATCAACCTTTTAGTAAACTGTTAAATGAATATTTCTCGTTTCACTTCGATGGCTTAGCTTTAAAACTAACCATTTCGTACCTCAATGGTTGTTATAAGAAAAAAACACCGCTAATTTCTCTCTAAAATATTCCAACCAAAATAGTAAATTTGCACCCTTAAATTTATTATGGAATGGAATTAGCTAAATCGTATTCGCCACAGGAAATAGAAAGCAAATGGTATGCTTACTGGTTAAAAAACAAGTTTTTCGAATCTAAACCAGATCATCGCGAACCATATACCATAGTAATTCCTCCACCCAACGTAACCGGTGTTTTGCACATGGGGCACATGTTAAACAATACCATTCAAGATGTGTTAATTCGTCGTGCCAGAATGTTGGGCTACAACGCTTGTTGGGTTCCAGGTACCGACCATGCCTCTATTGCTACCGAATCGAAAGTGGTCAACTTACTACGCGAAAAAGGCATTACCAAAGCCGATATTTCTCGCGAAGAATTTTTAAAATATGCATACGAATGGAAAGATAAATATGGCGGTATCATATTAGAACAACTCAAAAAATTAGGGGCAAGTTGCGATTGGAGTCGTACTCGTTTTACCATGGAGCCTAAATTAAACCAAACGGTTATTGCTTCATTTGTCGATTTATACAAAAAAGGCTACATCTATAAAGATTGGAAAATTGTAAACTGGGATCCTACAGCCCAAACTACCTTATCAAACGAAGAGGTTATTCGTAAAGACGAGCAATCGAAATTATATTATGTTAATTACAACATAAAAGATAGCAACGAAACCATTACCATAGCTACAACCCGACCAGAAACCATTATGGGCGATACCGCTATTTGTGTTCATCCAAAAGACGATCGTTATTTCCATTTGCATGGGAAAACTGCTATTGTTCCTATGGTTAACCGTGAGGTGCCCATTATTTGTGACGATTACATCGATATTGCATTTGGTACAGGTTGCTTAAAGGTTACTCCCGCTCACGATACCAATGATTACGAAATTGGGAAAAAACATGGATTAGAAATAATCGACACGTTTAACGACAACGGAACATTAAGTGAAAAAGCACAGCTTTTTGTTGGTGAAGACCGTTTTGTAGCACGTAAAAAAGTAGCTGAATTGTTGCAAACCAATGGTCAGTTAGCTAAAATTGAAAATATTACCAACAATATTGGATATTCAGAACGAAATCCTACTACGGTGGTTGAACCCAAATTGTCGTTACAATGGTTTGTAAAGATGGACGAAATGGTTAAACCAGCCATGGAACATGTTATGAAAAACGATATTGAACTGTATCCATCAAAATTTAAAAACGTTTATAAACATTGGTTAGATAATATTCGCGATTGGCCAATTTCTCGCCAACTTTGGTGGGGACAACAAATACCAGCGTATTATTTCAATGATGCCAACGATTATGTGGTTGCCGAAAATATTGATGAAGCCTTAAAATTAGCACAAGAAAAAACAGGAAATAAAAACCTTACCAAAACTGATTTAAGGCAAGATGAAGATGTGGTGGATACGTGGTTTTCGAGTTGGTTATGGCCAATAGCGGTTTTTGATGGCTTTGGTGAAGATAAAACCGATTTCAATTATTATTATCCTACAAATGTATTGGTTACTGGTTGGGACATTATCTTTTTCTGGGTGGCTCGAATGATTTTTGCAGGGTATGAGTTTAAAAATGAAAAACCCTTTAAAGACGTTTATTTTACTGGAATGGTAAGAGATAAGGACCGTCGTAAAATGAGTAAATCGTTAGGAAATTCTCCTGATGCGTTAGAATTAATTGAACGATTTGGTGCCGATGGCGTTCGTTTTGGAATGTTGTCGTGCGCTGCTGCAGGAAACGATTTATTGTTCGATGAATCATCGTGCGAACAAGGAAAAAACTTTTGCAACAAATTATGGAATGCCTTTAAATTGGTTAAAGGTTGGAAAATTGACCACACCATTCCTCAACCAGAAAGTGCAAAAATGGGAGTGGAATGGTTTACAGCTCAATTGAATAAAACCATTGAAGTGCTGGAAGATAATTTCTCGAAATACCGTTTATCGGAAGCCTTAATGGAAACCTACAAGTTAATTTGGAACGACTTCTGCGCTATATATTTAGAAATAGCCAAACCTGCCTATCAACAACCTATCGACCAACTCACCTACAACCAAACCATTCAATTTTTTGAGCAATTAATGGCTGTGTTACATCCATTTATGCCATTTATTACGGAAGAATTGTGGCAAAATTTAGAAACCAGAAAAGATGGCGAATCGTTGATGATGAATAGCTTTCCAAAAGCTGGTAAAGTGAATGAGGCGTTGATTAACGAGTTAAACTTTGCCATGGACGTAATTACAGAAATACGAACCATTCGTAAACAAAAAAATATTCCAAACAAAGATCAAATTGAATTATTTGTAAAAACCAATCAAGCCACCAATAATCGATATGATTCTGTAATTATTAAATTAACCAACTTATCTAAGCTAGCCTATGTTAATGATAAATTGGATGGAGCGTTTTCGTTTGTAGTAAAATCGAATGAATATTTTATACCTATTTCCGAAAATATTGATGTTAAAGCAGAAAAAGAAAAAATAAAAAAAGAATTAGATTATACGATAGGTTTCTTAAATTCGGTAAACAAAAAGTTGTCGAACGAGAAATTTGTAAACAATGCTCCTGAGCAAGTTTTAGCTATAGAGCGTAAAAAACAAGCAGAAGCCGCATCAAAAATAAAAGTTTTGGAGGAACAATTATTAAACATTGCATAATATGAAATCTACGTTATTAACTGCTTTAATCTTTCTTGGATTAATAGCTCAATCTCAACCCTTATTTCGATGGGGAATCGTTGGTGGTGTAAATGCCTCAAAAATAATTACAGATACCAAAACAAAATCACTTAACGGCTACCACGCTGGCTTAATAACTGAAATAAAAACTCCAGCAGGTGTTGGTGTTGAGTTAGATGTATTGTTCTCATCAAAAGGAACTGTGGCTGAAAGGTTAGATTCTAACCTAGTGGCAACAAACTATGATTATAGATTAAATTATTTGGATTTTCCGATTGTATTAAAGAAGTATTTCTTAAAGGTTTTTAATATTCATGCGGGACCTCAATTTTCATACTTGTTAAGTGCGAATAGAAATGGAGATAATTTAACATCTAACTTTAATTCGTTCGATATAGCTGCTGTAGTTGGTTTAGAACTAGATGTAAAAATTGCTAAAGCCTCCATTCGATACAATTACGGTCTTACCGAAATTAATAATGAGGGTGGAAAAAACAGTGTTCTTCAAATCACATTAGGTATTTGGGTAAAATAGAAAATTAACCTTGGCTTAATTTTCTATTAACTTGAATAACTCAACTTTGATTAAAAATTAGTTATGCCTAAAAATAATAAATTCCCAATTGTTAACAGAGACCTTAGCTGGTTATCGTTTAACGAAAGAGTGCTTCAAGAAGCCGAAGACTGCTCTGTTCCGTTAATAGATCGATTTCGTTTTTTAGGTATTTTTTCGAATAACTTAGATGAGTTTTATCGAATCCGCGTTGCGGCAAACAAGCGTTTAGTAGAATTAAAAATAAAGACCATTGGTAACGACTCTCCAAAAATAATTCAACAGCAAATTAACAAAAAATCCATATCGCTTCAAAACAAGTTTGAGGTCATTTATTCGTCCTTATTAAAAGAGCTCGAAACAGAAAATATTTTTGTTGTTAATGAAACTACTTTGCCAACAGAACATGTTGAATTTGTAGATGATTATTTTGAGCAAATTGTTCGACCTACCCTAGTACCGATAATGTTGAACAACAAAGCACCGTTTCCGAAATTAAAAGGCCGTTCAATTTATTTTGCAGTAAAACTAACTGTATCCAGTAAAAAGACGGAATATGCGATAATTGAAATTCCATCATTGGTTACTCCGCGATTTATTGTCTTACCCGATATCAAGGATAAAAAATATATCATTTTATTAGACGATATTATTCGATTTAAATTAACCTCAATTTTCGCCATTTTTAAATTTACTAAAATTGAAGCATACACTATAAAAGCCACCTTAGATGCTGAATTAGATATTGACCAAGATATTTCACAAAGTATCATTGACAAAATTTCGAAAAGTTTAAAAACTCGAAAAAGTGCTTCGCCTGTGCGTTTTGTTTACGATGCAACTATGCCTAAAGATTTTCTAAAATTTATTCTTACACAAAATAAACCGCACAAAAGTGATAGCATAATTCCTGGTGGTAGATACCATAACTTTAAAGACTTTATCAATTTCCCTAATGTTGGAAGACCTGAATTAAAAAATGAGAAGAAAAAACCGTTATTGCACCCCGATTTAAAAAACAAAATAAGTTTGTTGGCGGAAATCGACAAAAAAGATATTTTAATCAACTACCCTTACCAAACTTTTAATCACATTATTGATTTACTTAGAGAAGCTGCTATTGATCCGAAGGTTACTTCAATAAAAATAAATCTCTATCGGGTTGCTAAAAATTCGAAAGTGGTAAATGCGTTAATAAATGCTGCAAAAAATGGTAAAAGCGTAACCGTAATAATTGAACTTTTTGCTAGATTCGATGAAGAGGCCAACATTCATTGGTCCAATAAAATGATTGATGAAGGAATTAAAGTTATTTTTGGTTATCCTGGTTTAAAAGTTCATTCAAAATTAATTCTGATAACTAAAAAAGATAAAAATCAAGTAACCCGATATGCTCATATAGGAACAGGTAATTTCCATGAATTAAATGCAACTATTTATGCAGATACCTCTCTGCTTACAAAAGATAAAAGATTAACTGAAGAGGTATACAAAGTGTTTCAATTATTTAGAGGTTCATTTAACCAACCTCGATTTAAACATCTTTTGGTATCACCATTTAATTCTCGACAAAAAATCAATGGATTAATTGAGAACGAAATTAAAAATGCAATAGCTGGAAAACCTGCCTATATGATGGTTAAACTAAACAACTTAGTAGACCAAGAAATTATCAAAAAACTATACCAAGCAAGTAATGCCGGCGTTAAAATTCAACTCATAGTTCGTGGAATTTGTTCGTTAATTCCAGGTGTAAAAAATTACTCCGAAAACATTGAAGTAATTAGTATTGTAGACCAATTTTTAGAACATTCGAGACTCATGATATTTTGCAATGAAAATAACGAATTGTACTATTTAACTTCGGCCGATTGGATGTCAAGAAATATTGATAGAAGAATAGAAGTTGGTTGTCCGATTTACGACAAAACATTACAAAAAACAATAAAAGATATCATTACTTTACAACTTTCTGACAATAAAAAAGCTAGAATAATTGATAAAGAACAAGATAATAAATACAAAACATTCGCCCAAAAAATAACTATAAGATCTCAACAAGAGCTATACTTATACTTTAAAAAAGTTAAAAATTCTTGATAAGTTATTATAACTTATCTTATTATTTTCCTGATTAAATAATAACTTGCAATACAAATTATTGTTATGAGGTATGCTTCTGTAGATATTGGTTCTAATGCTGTTCGACTGCTTTTTTGTGATGTGGATGTTTATCAAAACAAAAAAGATGTTAAAAAAATTGTATTGATTCGATTACCCATTAGATTAGGTGAAGACGTCTTTTCAAAAAATAAAATTTCAAAAAAAAACACTGACCATCTCACTAATGCTTTAATAGCTTTTAAAAACTTAGCCAGTATTTATGAAGTTGTAAAATACAGAGTTTGTGCTACTTCTGCATTTCGAGAAGCAAAAAATGGAAAGGAAATAATTGAAAAGATAAAAAAGAAGACCAACATTACCATCGAGATTATTGACGGAGATACGGAAGCCAAACTATTATTAGAAACCCATGTGTCTGATAAATTAGACGCAAATGGAACATATTTATACATTGATGTAGGTGGTGGAAGCACTGAACTGTCAATAATCGCAAAGGGAAACCTTATTGTTTCTAAATCTTTTAAAATTGGAACCGTGCGATTAAAAAATAATCTAGTTGAAAAATCAGCTTGGGAAGAGCTCAATGAATGGATAGAAAAAGCCATTAAAAAACACCAACCTGAATTAGCCATTGCAACAGGTGGAAATATAAATAAACTATACAAATTGTGTGATTTAAAAGATTATAAGCTATTCGAGTACCATCAACTTGAAAAAATAAATAATCGATTATTAGCACTTACTGTAGAAGAACGCATATTAAAAATGGGATTAAAGCCTGATAGAGCGGATGTAATTACACATGCAGCAAAAATTTATCTTACCGTATTAAAAACTTCTAAAATTGAAAACATGTTCATTCCCAAACTAGGTCTCGCTGATGGTATTATTTACAAGTTGAGTGAAAACTAATAACCCTATTATTTTAGTTAAATTTCCAACATAAGATAGCTCATTTAATTAAATTTTAAACCTCAATTTTTATTACTCTTTAACACTTTGATTTTCAATTTACTATAGTATTTTGTGGCTCTAGTTTAAAATAGGTATTATTTTGTATATTTGCGTATGAAATTATCAGA
>JAVHRO010000148.1:0-7659 GCA_036171675.1 Vicingus sp.
TAATTATAAGACAAAACGACATTCTTTTTTAGTGGTATGTTTTTAGTTCGTTTTTCTTATAATTCTTATTATGTCTCCACTTCGTTTCGCCCTGACGGGTAAATAGAACGCACCATCCAACGCTTCTTAAATTCTCGTATTCAATATAATTCTCCACAAATATAAAAATATTGAATTCTAAAGCGATTAGATTTAATCGGTATATCATTTTGTCTTATAATTAGACATTATGTGTAAATAGCCGCACATTGCCTTTCTTTTTTAAAAAATTTATTCTTTTGCCCTCGCTCAAAAAAATTATGTGGTAGTTCACTTGCATACAAAAAATGCGTTTGCCTTAATAATTTTAAGGCTTTAATTCGCATTTTTCTATGCTGCGTTCACTGTCGTTTCTTTTTCTTTTTTCTTGATAAAAAAGAAACAAAAAATCAAGAAAGAAATATGCTTCAACGCTCTCTGTACAAATGCTAGTAATACTATTAAAGTAGTCCTGACGGTAACTGTCAGGAAACGTAAACGCCTTTAATGTATTACTAAGCATTTGTACATTCACGCCATAAGCTGGCTCGCATTTCTTTCCTGCCAACACGCCTTTCTATTTAATAATTTTAGATAATTATGTTAAATAAAAACTTAAAGTAATGGTAACATATTATCTAAAGCAAACTTGCTCAATTCTGGAATTCCCTTGGTAAATACTTTGATTTCCCAGTTAGAGAACTGTTTGAAGCGTTCGCCTTGGTCGTTATCGATAAAAATGTAATTATCGGGTTTTGCTAATTGTGTTGAAGGGATTAAATATAATACCGGTTCAATGTCTTTCATAAACAGCACCAACGCCACCCAAAGGTTGTCTTTTGGTTCTCCTAAAACGGTTTTTGAGATTTTAACGCTTCGTTCTGTTTCTAAATTGATTGGTTGTAAATACAATTCGTGGTAATTGCCTACATTGGTTTTGACAATAAAATCTATTCCCTCGCTCCCACTCTCGTTTTGGAAAACATCTAATTTAGCTCTTAATAATTCAAGCTTGGTAAAGTGTTGGGCGTATTTATGGAGTTTATCCATTTTTAAAATGTTTCACCAAGTTCTCTAAACATTTTCACTGTATTTACATATTTGACATTCAAATCAATGCAAGCATCTGGGATTTTTATTTTATTCTTTCGGTTTGGTTGACTAATTTCTTGAGTAACTATAATTTTAGTATCCTTATCGGCTAAAGCATAAGCAACTATAAAGGCATCTGCTTCATCTGCATCTAAAAACTCATTCAGTGCATTCGGCATATAAAAACTGTTTTTAGAAATAGCCCAAGCAGAAACCTGACCATATGTAATCATTACCTCAGAAGAACTTTTAAAAAAGTCTTTAGGTAAATTAGCTTTACACCAATCTTCTAAAGCATCATTTTTGTCATAAAGTTCATTCTTAACTTTATCTATACTAATAAGTTTACCCTTATTAGCGAGTTCCTTCACTTTATTCCAAAAACTAAATGCAACATCTAATGGATAAGTTTCGCGATGTGCTTGTATGAAAAAATTGCTATCAAGTATATAAACACTCATGAATTCTAAAAGTGTTTAGTGAAAAAATTACTAAAAGTATCTCCTTTCAAACTTGTTAGTTTATAGGCATCCCGATACAATAATTGACCAGATTTAACAGCATTATTTACATGAGCTGCGAAAGTGAGGCTTACTCGTTTTTTAGCAGTATTATAGAAATCTCCTCCACTACTTTGTTGCTTTTTAAGAAACTCTCGATTAATGTATTCATCATAAAAATTGAAAAATTGTTTCTTAGTTATTTTACCTGTATCCAGTGCTCTCCGTGCAATTACAATTTCGCTTACTTTAAAATATTTAGCTGCGTTTTTTATACTGGGGTTACTTTGCCAAACTCTGTTAAAAGTTACTTCTGGCACTAAAAATTCAGCAGCAACAGCATCACATAATTTTTCTATTGGATTATCTGCTGGTTGTAATTTTCGAAAATCAAACCCAGCACTATGCCCAGTCCAAATATGAGCTAATTCGTGTACAATTGTAAACATTTGAGCAGCCTTCGCATCAGAATTATTGATAAACATAAAAGGTGCATAATTATCAACCAACACAAAACCTCTGCATTCATCAACTTCGATTTTTCTTTTTGTGGAATTTTCAACTACACCATTAAAAACCAATATAATTCCTTTATCTTCTATTTGTTCAGAAAGATATTCTAATGCCTCTTGCCAAGTACTAAAGTTACTTGCCCAATTCTCTTGTAAGTTTAAAGTATTTCTTATGCTTTTTACAATTGCACTAATACTATTATTGTTGCGGTATTTACCTACAAAGTCAAGCTGTTCGAATTCATTATCTTTTAGATAATCTCGTAGCCAATCTTGTCTTTGCTGCATAAACAAAATAGTGTCATAAACATTAACACTTACATGTTCTGCTGGGTTTTGGTTAGTTCTAAAAAAAGGAATTGGTAATTTTTCTTTTGGAGGTTCAGATAAAAACAAATAACCAAAAGGCAGATGTACTTTTTTAGAGAAATTTTCTAGCTGTTTTACAGTTGGGTTTTTTTCACCACTTATCCAACTCTCTATTTTAGGTACTTTCTCTTTAAATTCATCAAAATTAAACCCTGCCCGAGCAATTGCCCAAGTAAGTATATTCGCATTTATGTTTAATTCCATTGCCATTTTTACAAATTTACGAACTCTTTTTTGCTATTCTAAAATATAACGATAGAAACGTTAACAGTTGAATGTTAATCTACAAAAAACTCAATTTTATTTATTTATTAATTACTTTTATGGTTCATGAAAGAAAAAAAAGACACATATAACGAAGAAAGAAACTATCGGAATTACGAAGCATTCCGAGAATCTGCTTTAAACAATATGTTCTATTCAATGCAAAGAATAGATTTAATTATAGTTTCATTATCATCAGGTTCAATCATTATTATTTTAAACTTTCTAAAAGAAGTTCAAACTTTACCGATTTGTACGAAAGTATTAGCCTTTATAAGTTTAATTTTGTTCGTATTGTCAATAATAATAAACGTACTTAGTCAATTTACAGCTCACAAATTTCATTCAAAAGAAGCTGATTGGGCTTTACAAGAAATGAATGATATGAATAATATTGTTTCAGACGAAAATAATGCTAATGATTCTAAAATATGGAATACTTTTACCATAATAGCAAATATATTTTCAGTTACATTTCTTGCTTTAGGTTTTATTCTTTCACTAATCCTTTTAGGAATAGTTATTTTTTAGGTCTTGTTGGTTTTCCACCACCACCAGAAGCACCTTCCTTAATTATTTTTATTGGTTTTTGAGGTTTTTTCGCCATAATTTTTATTTTTTCTTTATAGGTCTTGTTGGTTTACTTCCACTAGAAGTTTGAGCTTTAAAACTTTCTTTTTTAGGCTCTTTTTTTGCTAAAGGCTTATAATTTAAGTCTTTTTTACTTTCTTGTTTTTTTGCCATAATTACTTATTTACTGATTAATTATTTTCCACAATTTTAATTTCCTCCTCACTCACCCCATAAAGCTGATAAACCATTTTATCTATTTCCTTATCGGTTTTTTCTATTTCGGCTTTTAGGGTTTGGGCTTTTTGTTTTTGCTCGTTAAAGTATTGCATCCATTCGGCTTCTTCGGACAATTTCATTGAAACAAGGGGTTGCAACTCTTTTGCAGCAAGGGGTTGCAACCCCTTGTTAGATAACTTTCGTGCTTTCTCCAATTCCTTCAAAAAGGCAGCAAACTCCAATTCGTACCAGTTTTGCAACTTGGTTGTGAGTTTTTCAATTTCGAATTTACTTTGAATTAAAGTGATAAGTTGATTGATGTTTTTCTGAAATTCAATTGTTTTTTGAACTATATTATCCACTTTTTGAACTATCTCTTTTTCAATATTGGTTGTAGGAATTTGTACTGGAAATTTTCTAATATCTCCTATCAACACTTTAGGAAAAGTAGTCCTTTTTCCTTTGGGTGAAGTTTTCAGATTGTACCATGAAATCAAAGTAGAATTAATTACTGCAAGGAGATATTTGTCAGATAGTTTACTAATATTAATACATGAAATTATACCTGGGTCATGATATAATTCTTCTTCAAAAATAGTAGCAGAAATTCTTGGCGGATTACCTCCAGTTATCTCCTGTATCAATATCCTATTGCTATTAAAATATTTTGGCTTTCTTGGTCTGTGAAGCCAATTACCATACTTAAGGTATTCTTTATTTCTTAAATCTATCCCAAATCTTTTTATTGCCCTACCTTGAACCCATATCCCATATTCATCATTTTCTTTAACATTACTATGATAAATACGCTCTTTAATTTGTTCTTTTGTTAAATGTTCTGTCGAGTAAGGAACTATACCTTGACAAACATCTAAGAATTCTTCTCCTCTGTTTGATTTTTTTTCAATTTTATTGATAATCTTAATGTCTCCATCGTCCTGCCAAATTTGAAATTGTTTATCATCAGATTCCCTCCAATTTTCAATATCGGCTTTTTGGGAGTTACTAAAATCATAAAATATATCAATAGACTTTGATTCTATATGGAAAATTTCACATTGCAAAATTTCAACTTGTTTGGTTAATATAAATACAATAGGATTTACACTTGCATCTTCAAAAACCGTGTATTTATATGTTACAATTGTATTTATTCCATAATATTTAAGTACGTGTTCTCTTACTTTTTGGGCTTGTGGTATGTTTATCCATGTATCTGGGGTTATGAAACCAAGTTTTCCAGTTCTTTTTAGCAGGGAATTTACTAATTCAATAAAGAAAAAATATATTTCATAATTACCTTGAAAAGTCTCGAAATTGGAGGAAACAAATTGCTTCGTTTCATTATCCATATAAGCTCCATAAGGCGGATTACCAATTACCACATCAAAACCACCTTTATATTCAGTACGGAAGGCGTGTTCGTATGATTGTTGCATAATATCGCTATCAGTTATACTAACAAGGGGTTGCAACCCCTTGTTATCAGTATAGGTATGCAACTCGTGCTTCAATCTATTGTTTTGTATATACTCAACGGTATTCCATAGTTGTTCTTCCGATTCGATATAAGTAGTGTTATATTTTTGAGCCCAAAGTGTAAATTGTTCCTCTTTTGGTAGTTGCAAATGTTCTTTTAATTGTTGTGATGATTTTCCTTTTAGTTTTCTAACTATATTAGGAATTTCATCTTCTTCACATACCAACACCAAATGAATATGGTCGCCACAACTGTTAAACGCCATCACATTTAAACCGTTTTGTTCTACAATTTCTTTAATGGTTTTTGCAACTACAACTTCATGTTCATCTTCCAGCCAAAAAGCATCCCCTTTTTTAACTTTGTTATCAATCATTCGTTGAGATGTTCGAGAATTATGAGTAACCCAAGTAATATGAAAAGGTTTTTTCTCCTTTTCTATAAATATTTGTGGAAACTCTTTTTGCCAGTTAAACGCTTTATCTCCTGCTACGTTTGGGTCGTCAATTAAAGAATTACCGCATTTAATGTTGTTGTTTAAACTGGTAAGTTTTCTGCCTTTTTGTGCAGTTCGTAGCCACAACGAGAGTTTAGCAATGTCAACACTTTCATCGTTAATGTCAACCCCAAAAATATTTTTTTCTAAAATGTGGTTTTCTACTCCCGGAAACTCAAAAGCGTGCCCCAACAGTTGCGATTCTAACTCATCAATGTAGGTGTGTTCTTCTATCAAAAACTCCAAAGCTTGGTTTAAAAAAGCACCGCTACCACAAGCAGGGTCGCAAATGGTAATGTTCAACAACCAATTTCGGTAGGTTTGCAGGTTTTCGTCTAACACTTTTACGGTATCTTTTTTTCGGTTTTGTCTGCCTTTGGCGTATTCTTCATCAACAATACCCAATTCGGTTTTCTTTTCATCGCAAAGTTTGCCAACGGTATTTTCTACAATGTATTTGGTAATGTATTTTGGCGTATAAAAAACTCCGTCTTTTTTTCGTTTGCTTTTACTTTTATCCAGTTCTTGCCCTTCAATTTCCGCAGTAATGTGTTCAATTTCGTTGAGCGAGTTTTCAAAAATGTGTCCGAGTATATTTACATCTACTTCACTTTGAAAATCGTATTTGGTTAGTTTCATTACGTTTGGATGCAACATTTCATCATCCAACACAATGTTGTCTAACACTTCATCGGGCAAAAACAAACCACCGTTGTAAGCAAAAATATCATCAACCGTTTTTTGTCCTTTTCGTCCTTTATCAATGTAACTGAAATACTGTTTAAAAATGTCGTACAAAGGTTTGTAGGCATCTTCTTGTTTCAATACTTCCCATCGGTTTACAATGCGAGAAATAGAATTTGGAGGCAACAAACCGCTATCTTCGGCAAAAAAGATAAACAAATAACGGTCGAGCAGTTTTTGAGTTTTCTTAAACAACAACAATTTATCTTTTTCGGTGCTGTTTTTTACCATGTTTTGCCACAACTCATTTCTGAAAGTAGCATAATCTTTATACAGTTGTTTGGTAATTTTTTCTTCTTCTACTAAGCTTTCTTCTTTAATCTTTAGCGGAATGCCTTTCAGTAAATTTTCGGCATGTAAACACAACCAAAGCAACTGAAATTCAGTTTTTGTTAAGGTAAAAAGGTTAAACTCCAAATGTTCAACCGAATTATGAATAAAGAAACGTAGTTTTTCAAAATTGGAAGTAATCACATACACACAACCCGTTTGGTTGTTTTTGTAATTAAACGCCTGAACGTTTATTTTATCTAAATCTTTGGTGTCCGTTCATTTTAGTTCTATTACTGCAAGAGCAATGGGCTGCAGCCCATTGTTATCCAAAATAGCACCATCGGCTTTTTTTGCTCCTTTTTCGTTTTTTAGCTCGGTAGTTAAGTTAAAATTCTCTACTGGATTTAAAGTGTAACCTAATATATTAACAAACAATTCACGTAAAAACCCTTCTTGAAATTGCTCTTCTTTGGCATTACGTATATTTTGCTGAATAGCAGGTTTATGAAAATACGATGTAAATAACTCATACGCTTTGTTAACAGCATTTTCGTCCTGTGTTTTTAAGTGTTTATTTAATACAGAAGTTTGAAAAAATGCCATTGAATTTATTTAGTTTTAAAGTCAGAAATTGAATCCGAAAGATACAGATAAATTGATATTTTATCCTGAATTGTTAATAGTTTTTATTAAGGCAAAGTTAGATGATTTGGACGTGCCCTAAAGGTCGGGCTATCCGCTGTATTTCCGATGAAAAATCGGGAGATGCCGTTAAAAATACCTGAATGCCACTGGCATTCCTCCTCTTAATCTCAAATCTCACGCAGCTAAAAAAATAAGCCCCACCAAAAAGCGGGGCACATTTTTCGCTAAAAAAAGCGGTAGGTAAGCGTTTAAAATTGCTAAGAAAAATAGCAAATTTTAAACCCTTACTTGATTTTGTTTTGATAATTTTTTTTGCCCTTTTTAAAGAATTAATTTTTTAAAAAAACCTAAGACTATTTAACATAACGCACTATATTATAAGACAAAACGATATTGTTTTTTAGTGGTATGTTTTTAGTTCGTTTTTCTTATAATTCTTATTATGTCTGCACTTCGTTTCGCCCTGGCGGGTAAATA
>JAVHRO010000149.1:0-29067 GCA_036171675.1 Vicingus sp.
AAAAGTTGAAAATTTAATCTTAACAAAAATTGTATAGTAGTTTAATTCTCGATACAAATTTCACTCATTTCAATCTCCGTCAGCTGACGGATCGAATTGACAAATTTTCTTACAAATGCACAACGGGTAAAATTTAACAAAACACTATACAAAACACCCCTGTACAACTTTACATTTTAAATTTTCTTTTCTGCTTCTCTCCTGCGTAGGCAGGAGTCTAGACCACAACACTTTTCAAAACTGGTTCCCTGCCATAGCATGGAAGACGAAGATGGTAAAAAATATATACTCAAAAGCAAAGCTTTTAAATAAAAATTACTATTTTCCGTTAAGCAAGGTTTGCACAAAACTATCAGTTTGTTCGGTGTATTGCGTATAATACGAGCCTGTTCCAGGGCCATAAAACCCAGTTCTAATTTTGCGAACTTTTCCTTTTTTGTCGATAAAAATTGAAGTTGGGTAAGACATGATTTGATTAAGCATTGGCAGTACTTTGGCAGCTTCAATTTTACTTGCTTTTCCGGCAATTAAAAAATCGTATTTTGCGCCAAAATGGTGTTGAATTTTGGTAAGGTTATTTTTACAAATTTTAAAATCGTCGGTTTTATCAAACGAGAGAGCAACTACTTCTAATCCTGTTTCGTGGTATTTATTGTAAAGCTCTGTTAAATAAGCAGTTTCGTCTTTACAATTAGGACACCAAGGGCCCATAATATTTACAATAATAACTTTGTTTTTGTATTTTTCATCAGATAAAGAAATACTATCACCATGGAGGTTGGGTAATTTAAAATTAACCGTTTCAAAACCTTCTTTTAAAAAGGTAAGCGAATCGGGGTTGGTTAATTTAAATTTTTCGTTTCTTGAGGCTACCCATGGTTCTTCCCAATGCGAACCTGACCAAAAATTACCTTCCAACACATTATTGATAAATGACGCTTTAAATAAAAAGGCATGCGCACCATCAAAACAAGATAAATACAAATTATTGTTGTACATGTTACCTTCTAAATACCTAAAATCGCCTGTTTCAGTCATAAATGTGCCAGTAACATAATTATCAACTTGTTGAAACTGACCAATAGATTTATATTCATTGTCGGTTCCTTTGCTAAATTCTACTTGCCAAGTTCCTGATATGTTTGGGTGAGAATTACCCATATTTTCTGGTTTAGGAAATCTATCCACAACAGTTTGTTTCGCTTCAAACGGAAGTTTATAGGTTATGTCGTCTTTGTACCAAAAACCAGTAATTTTTGTTGGACTTATAATATTGCCTTCAAACCACGAATTAAACACATCGTCTTTAATGGTAATTTTGTTTTTATTGATCGTAATATTGGTTGTCCTAATTTTTTCGCTTGCATTTAAAAATTCTATTTGATAACTGGCATCAACTTTGGTTAACGAAAAATCTACTGGAAGAATATTATTTCCAGGCAAACGGAACTCTAAATGCCATGGACCTTCGACCAAAAGTTGATCGGTATTTTGTTCAAATTCATTATTGATATTGGAAGAGCATGCTCCTAAAATTAAGGTGATAATAAAAGCAAGGTAAGTGAATAATTTCATAGAGACGAAAATAGTAAAAAATATGTTAAAATAATTTAGGAGACCTTATAAGTTATTCAATAATTGTTAAAATTCAACGTATTTCAAAAATTCCATTTTTTTATAACTTAACCCAACCAACTTAACACATTTTTAAACCAAATATCGTTGGCATTTTTTGGTGTAAGTATATCAAGTTTTACAGCATCGTCAATTACTTTTCCGGGATAAGAATTTGGAACCGATTCCATTTCTCCAAGCGGATATGGGTCGTCTAACCCAGCAATTATTTGAGACACCCCAACACGATGTTTTAATAATTGCAAGGTATATGGATCATGAACCAACGTATCGAAAAACAAATTTGGATGCCCTAAGGTGGTTTTTGGACTTACTGTTCCCTTAAATAAATCAGCCCTACCCTCAAATCCCTGAACTCTTCTCCCATAATTTGCTTGTCCTAGCATACAACCGTGAGCAAAGCAAGTTCTAATCGTTGGAAATAGGTTTGGAATGTTTTTTAACGTAAAAAAATGGAGTGTATCAGCACTTTGGGCCATCATCCATACCAAATGAAAACGCCAAAAATTATCTTTTAATCCAACCATTTTTTCTGCATCGTATGGATGAATTTCGACAGCTAATTTGTAATGATTAGCTAATTCGTAAATAGGAAAACAACTTTCGTCTGCCACCGAAATCCATTCATTATTTTGATTTAAAAAATGGGTTGGCAAACACAGTAATTTCATGTGTAATTCGTTTACACAACGTTCTATTTCTTTTAAAGCTTCATCTAAATACAATGGTTGAACCACAAAACCACAGGTAAATTTTTCTGAAAAATTATGTTGAATCGAGGCATTAAAATCGTTTTGCCAACAAATGGCATCAATCGCATCTTGCTTTTTCCAACCATTGCAATATACCTGCGAAAGATTGAGCATTACTCCATGATTAATCCTGTTTTTATCCATCCATTCGAGCTTCTCATTTAAAAAGAAACTAGGGTCAGTTATTGGTCGTGACCAATCTCCTTGACGCATAAATTTTTTATCATTATCAATCCAAAACAACTTTTTATCCTTCATAAATTGAGGAATTTGTTTCGGTTCAGGTAAGATGTGTCCGTGACCGTTTATTCTTAGGGTATTGAGGAGCGAAGGGTTATGAGCATTGAGCGCTGTCATTTATATAAAAAATTTAATAAAACCAATTGTTAATTTGCTAACGAGAATAATTTGATTAAAGAGTTGTTATTCTTTATTTTTTCAATAACCCCTAAATCTAATGCTAAATAAATTGGGGTTTCTACTTCGTATAATAAGCTTTTCGCTTTGTAAAAAAATTGACGAGTTTCTTTGTTATAAATTCTTCCAATTCCTTCTACAATATTGGGTGGAATAAAAATGACTGCTCGCTTTATTAGAGATGTTAAACCAACCTTTTTATCTTCTAGAAATTTAATGGTAATAGTATCAATTAATGAAACAAGCTTTTTGGCTTCTTTCCAAATTTCCAAGTTTTTATACTTATTATCATTACTCATATTATTCATGTTTAAATTTCAACATCCATCACACACTCCTCTTTACTCCATTACAAATTTCGGATCAGTTTCCATTTCATGTCCACATTTATGGCAAGTTCTTAGGTCTTTCGAATTGTAAAAACGCTTGAAAGTTGGCATAAAACCTTTTTCAATATCGCCTAATGTAAATCGTTCTTCATACAGTTTATGGTTGCATTTTTCGCAAAACCACATTAAGCCATCTTTAAAATTAGTGCCTTTTCGCTTACGTTCTATCACTAGCCCAATAGAATTTTCTGAACGAACTGGCGAGTGAGGAACATTGGCAGGTAATAAAAACATATCACCTTCATTAATGGGAATTTTTACTGCATTTCCGTTTTCTTGAATTGTAACCTCTATGTTACCTTTCAATTGATAAAACAACTCCTCGGTTTCGTTAAAATGATAATCTTTTCGAGCATTTGGTCCACCAACTACCATCACAATATAATCACCTGACTCGTCGTATAGGTTTTTGTTTGACACAGGCGGCTTGAGCTTATCTTTATTTTCTTCAATCCACTTATTTAAATTAAAAGGTCTTCTTACTTCCATGAGTTGATGTTTTAGTGCATACTAATGTAAAAGTTTATTTTCAACTATTAAAGTTGTAATCTAGTTTTTATGTTTAATGATAATATTTCACCCATATTATCACAATTTTTGAAATCGTTGTTTTTATAAAACATACTTAATTCCACCGCCAAATTTTTTACATAATCAGGATAAGAAATGGTGTCGTTTTTTAGGATATTAATTAGGGTGTCTATTTCATTTTTCTCGTTCAAATATCGTTTTCTTAACAGCGATTGTTCTTCTTTCACGTATTGTTCGGCGGTTTCTATTGAAACTGTATTTTGTGCCAATTGAACATAAAATAAATTGTCTTTATAAAATTGAGGTAAATAAATTTTGTTTCGTCCTTCAAAACTTTGTTGGTCAAAATCGATGGCTCTAATTCGATATTGAATTTGGTCGAAATCTTGAGTAACTACAATTACAAAATTATAAGCCCTCATATCGCCCAATAAACGAACAAAACACCGTTCGTTAAACTTAACAAATTCTTTTGCTAAACGCACCGTGTTAACCTCTTTTTTCTTGCTAAGCTCAAATTCATTAATAAATTGGTCGCCTGGTATTCCTATAATATGCTCTTCAATAATGGTGTTTTTGTAACAGATATAATGAATTTTGTTTGGCGAAAAATAATGCTCTAATTCCAAACCATAAACCCTAGACGCATCGGCTCGTTTTATGTAATAATAATCGTAATTATCGTTTATTTGATTTAATATTTTGATTCGAAAGGGTTTTGAATTTCCATACGAACAATAATCAATGCTATTCACAATTAAATAGTCTATTTTGCTTCCATCCGACATTAATAATCGATACATTTCGACCAATCCAGTATATAAATAATCTAAATCGTGTGGAGCATAAACGGCTGCTTTCCATAAGGAATTATTCCCTTTTTTGTCTTGTAATGGAACAAGGTTGGTAAATCTCAATAAATCTTCGTATTGTAATGGAATTTCAAGTGCACGCGAATTATTTTTTAAATAGTCATTAAGCTCATTTCCTATATAAAAAAATGGCTTTTTGTATTCAATTTTATTAAAATTCATAATTTTTTCATGTAGTTGAAATAACTTTTCTGAAAATTAGATAAAAATTAGAAGAAGCTTGAGGTTTACGCTTACTTTTATGGCAAAATTTAGTACTATGAATTTAGAATTAACTGGAAAAAATGCCATTGTGTGCGGAAGTACACAAGGTATTGGTAAAGCAATTGCTGTGGTCTTGGCAAAACTTGGTGCAAATGTTATTTTAATTGCTCGAAATAAAGATAAACTTATTGCGGTTAAAAATGAATTATCGCTAAACAAAGGTCAAAAACATTATTTTTTGGTTGTTGATTTTGCATTACCAGCGCAGTTAAAACTAGTGGTTGATGATTTTATTGAAATTAACAATTTAAAAATCAATATTTTAGTTAACAATACTGGAGGTCCAGCAGCAGGATTAATTGAAAATGCCAAACTCGATGATTTTGTTCATGCATTTTCGAGCCATGTTTTATGTAATCATATTTTGGTTCAATCGGTAAAGGAAGGGATGAAAGAATCGGGTTATGGTAGAATTATTAATATCATATCAACTTCTGTAAAACAACCCTTAAATGGCTTAGGTGTTTCAAATACGATAAGAGGTGCAGTTGCAAACTGGAGCAAAACCTTGGCAAACGAATTGGGGGAATTTGGAATAACAGTAAATAATGTGCTTCCTGGAGCTACTGATACGGTTCGATTGCAATCGATAATGGAAATCAATGCAAGTAAAAACGGACAATCTGTTGCAGAAATCAAACAACATATGGCCAATGAAGTTCCATTAAAACGAATTGCCCAGCCCGAAGAAATTGCCAATGCCGTAGCATTTTTAGCTTCTCCAGCAGCTGGGTATATCAACGGCATTAATTTACCTGTTGATGGTGGTAGAACTAAAAGCTTATAACTTTACTTTATGGTAAACTTGATTGGAATAGAGTAGTATACCGATACTTCTTTTCCATGATTAATTGCCGGCAACAGTTGTGGCAATGTACTAACCGCATTAATAGCTTCTTTTTCTAACAATGGATTTATTCTACCGCTATTTAACACCTTTACATTTTTAATTATTCCCTTTTTGTTTACTTCAAAGTAAACGTGAGCAGTGTATTCTGCTTTTCCAATGTTTTTTATAAGATCAGGAATATGAAGAGTATTGTTAAAATGTTCGTACATTTTTGCCTCAGTACAATTTTTTCGTTCTATTTCATTTGCACTTTCACAATCGTTGTAATAAGGCATTTTTCCAGCCGCAGGTAAAGGGGCGTCTTCCGGTTCAATGGGGTCTGGCTTAGCCCATTTACTTGGGTCGAATGTTGGTTCTGGGTCTTTAAATGGCTCAGGGTCAATTATGGTTGGATCGGTCGGTGTATTATTCACAATATTAAATTGTGTAGGATGCACTTTTACCGCAGGCGTTTTAACTTGAGGTTTTTTGGGAACAGTTGAGTATGTTACTGGTGGTAAATCAAAATCACCTTCAACTTGAATATCGGGTTTAGGTAAATCTGCAATTTTAACAGGAAATGTCCATTCAAATGCCAATAATGTGATAGAAGTTGCAACGATTAGTCCTATTTGAAAGAAAATTCCTCTAAATTTTTCCAAACGGTTTTTTTCTTTTTTAGCTGAGTTCATGGTATTAGATTTAGGAGTTAGTAACTATAAAACTTATTTTTGTATGGTTTTATTATGTACGATGATTATTTCAAAAAAATTCCATAAAAAATTTCCAAAACTATTGTCATTACTATTGGTTTGTGGTTTTATACTTTCTTGTAAATCGTTACCACAAAACACTCCAACAACTACAAAGCGCTATGCTGTTGGTCAAGGAGGTGGTTTTACTGGAGCTTATGTTGAATATTCGTTTAGCGATGACGGAAAAGTGTATAAACGAGATTTTAAATACGACAGAGACCTTTTTATAAAACAACTAAGTGATGCCGATTTGCATTATTTTCTAAATAAGGTTGAGGAATTAGGATTGGCTACATTCGAAATTAATGCACCAGGAAACATGTCAACATATTTTGAAATACGTGATGGAGAAACCTCGATAAACAAAATTATTTGGGGCGCAACAAACTATTACCCTCCCAACAATTTGGTTGATTTTCATCAAGAGTTATTCAAAAAGCTTTCAGCATTAGAATAGCTTACTGCTTTACTATTTTTTCTATTTGTTGTTGCTCGTTTGTAATTACTTTTAGTAATTAAATTCCATTGGGCTGATTAGCAATATCAATAATTGTTTCGTTGGTATTTATTGAAGAGGAATAAACCATATCGCCAATAACATTAATAACAACAAGCAGTAATTTAGAAAGTTATAAATTAACCAAGCAATTAGGCTTAGTGCGAGGAATTACAGTTCGTTCTAGAATAATTCTAGGAAATATGGCTGGGAGTTTAATGACAATTTTGGTAGAAAAACGAATTAAATGACCTCTAAAAGTGTTCTAAAAGACACAAATTTACCTTCGTACCTTGCCAAATGTTCTTTTTGTAGTGCAGAAGAATGTTTTTCTCGGTATTCGTCTAAATCACTCCTATTTGCACAAGTATACTGAATGGCATAGGTATGCCCTGTTTCATCTTCTTCTGTGTTTAGCAGTTTACAAAATTTGTGTTCTATAAAAAACCCTGTTGCCATTACTTGAGGAATATGAACGGTTTTCATCCAGTTAACCCAATCCAGATGAACGTCGTTTTCTATGTTTATCGTTACGTTGTAAATAATCATGGTATGTTGAGTAAAAATTATCGTACAAAATTACTTGAAATTGGGTAAATGTAAAAATTTATTAACAAAGCTAAAAAATGCACTAAATCAACTTGATAAAGGGTACAAATATCGCTAATTTTGCCACCTTAAATCAAGTTTCTGTTGAGGATGGTTTAACGTCACATCTTATCCGAGAAACACTAATATTTAAACCAAACAACAAATGAGTAGTAAAGCCATAAAAAGTGCATTAATTTCAGTTTATCACAAAGACAATTTAGCACCAATTATTCAAGAATTAAACAAATTTGGAGTAACTATTTATTCAACTGGAGGAACTCAACGTTTTATTGAGGAACTTAAAGTGCCAGTAATACCGGTCGAAACACTTACTTCATATCCTTCGATATTGGGGGGAAGAGTAAAAACGTTGCATCCAAAAGTTTTTGGTGGAATTTTGAGTAGACGTGATTTAGCTAGCGATGTTAGTCAGTTGGATGAATATAAAATTCCTGAAATAGATTTGGTCATCGTTGATTTATACCCATTCGAGGAAACAGTAGCCTCTGGTGCTGGAGAACAAGATATAATAGAAAAAATTGATATTGGTGGAATTTCTTTGATTCGTGCAGCGGCCAAAAATTTTAATGATGTGGTGATTGTTTCATCAAGAACACAATATGCACATGTGTTAGAGTTGATAAAACAAAAAAAAGGGGCAACCGATTTAGCCGACCGTAAACATTTGGCAAAATTAGCATTCGACGTTTCATCGCATTACGATACAGCCATTTTCAAATGGTTTAACAAAGAAGAAGGTCCTATTTTTAAGCAAAGCATTTCTCAATATCAAATGTTAAGATATGGTGAAAACCCTCACCAAAAGGGCGTTTTTTATGGTGATTTAGACGCTATGTTTGACAAATTACACGGCAAAGAATTGTCGTATAACAATTTGTTAGATGTTGATGCTGCAGTTAATTTAATGTCAGAATTTTCAACTGCAAAACCAACATTTGCTATTTTAAAACACAACAACGCTTGTGGATTAGCAACAAGAGATAATTTATTAGATGCTTATAAAGATGCGTTGGCAGCAGATCCAGTTTCTGCTTTTGGTGGCATTTTAATTGCCAACCAAATTATTGATATTGCTACTGCTGAAGAAGTTACTAAACTGTTTTGCGAAGTAGTTATTGCTCCAGGTTATGAAGATGCAGCACTGGAAATATTAATGCAAAAAAAGAATAGAGTTATTTTGGTTCAAAAGGACGCCAAATTGCCAAAAAAACAATTTAGAACCATTTTAAATGGTGTTTTAGAGCAAGATAAAGACTATAAAACAGCAAATAAAAATGATTTTAAAGCGGTAACAAAAAAGCATGCTACTGCTCTAGAAATTGTTGATTTGGAGTTTGCCAACAAATTAGTAAAACATACCAAATCCAATACCATTGTTTTTGCAAAAAACGAACAATTACTAGCTAGTGGAACTGGTCAAACATCACGAGTTGATGCATTACGTCAAGCAGTGGTAAAAGCAAAAGCTTTTGGGTTTGATTTGAATGGAGCGGTTATGGCTTCGGATGCATTTTTTCCATTTCCTGACTGTGTAGAATTGGCCAATAACGAAGGGATTACAGCGGTAGTTCAGCCAGGCGGATCAATAAAAGATCAAGAATCAATTGATTATTGTGATGTTCATAATATGGCAATGGTTATCACTGGAATTAGGCATTTCAGGCATTAAATTAAAATCAACAAAAGAGTGTTAACATTTGTTGCTTTATTATTAAAACATGCATTATTTAATCATAAATTTACAACGCATCAAACCAACATTTTATATAAAAACTAATGGGATTATTTAGCTTTTTAACGCAAGAAATAGCCATCGATTTAGGAACCGCCAACACACTTATCATTCATAATGATAAAGTTGTTGTTGACGAACCTTCCATCGTGGCAAAGGACCGAATTACTGGAAAAATTATTGCTGTAGGAAAAAAAGCCATGCAAATGCATGGAAAAACACATGAAGACATAAAAACTATCCGCCCCTTAAAAGATGGTGTTATTGCAGATTTTGATGCTGCCGAACACATGATTAGAGGAATGATAAAAATGATTAACCCAAAAAAACAATTGTTTACACCATCGTTAAAAATGGTCATCTGTATTCCTTCAGGAATTACAGAGGTAGAAAAAAGAGCGGTTAAAGATTCTGCCGAACATGCAGGAGGAAAGGAAGTGTATTTAATTCACGAACCAATGGCTGCTGCTATTGGTATTGGTATTGATGTGCTTGAACCAATGGGAAATATGATTATTGATATAGGTGGGGGAACCTCAGAAATTGCCGTTATTGCACTTGGTGGGATAGTTTGCGACAAATCAATTCGTGTTGCTGGAGATGATTTTACTAACGATATTGTTGATTATATGCGTCGTCAACACAACTTGTTAATTGGCGAGCGTTCGGGCGAACTAATAAAAATTGAATGTGGATCTGCTTTAACTGAATTAGAAAATCCACCTGAAGACTATCCTGTTCAAGGAAGAGATTTAATGACTGGAACGCCTAAAGAAATTACTGTTTCTTATAGTGAAATAGCGCACGCATTGGATAAATCAATTGCAAAGATTGAAGAAGCTGTATTGAGCGCATTAGAATTAACTCCACCTGAGTTATCGGCTGATATTTATAAAACAGGTTTGTACTTAGCTGGTGGTGGTTCAATGTTACGAGGTTTGGATAAACGTATTTCGATGAAAACAAAACTTCCTGTTCATATTGCAGACGATCCGCTTAGAGCTGTTGCTCGCGGCACTGGAATAGCATTGAAGAATATTAGCAAATTACCGTTTTTGATGAGGTAATCTTCAAAAAAAATCCAATTTCAGCATGAGGAACTTAGTAAAATTTTTAACCAAAAATTCGTTTATTTTCCTTTTTCTTATTTTGCAGTTTATTGCTTTTTGGATGCTTGTTTTAAACAATAATTATCAAAACTCCACAGTTTTTAATTCGTCCAATTTTTTTGTAGGAAACATGTATGCTTCCATCCAAAATATTAATGAGTATTTTCATCTTAAAGAAATAAATAAAGAATTGTCTGAACAAAACGCTAAATTGCAGTCAGCCAACATTTCATCTTTTGTTAAAGTTTACGGATCTACGTATCAAATAAGAGATACTTCTTATCATCAAAGTTATAATTATACCGCCGCAAAAGTAGTAAACACATCAACCAACAAACGCCAAAACTATATTACTTTAGACAAAGGAAGTTTAAATGGAATTAAGGCAGAAATGGGCGTTATTTCTGCTCAAGGCGTGGTAGGAATAGTAAAAAATGTGTCGACAAATTTTAGCTCAGTAATGTCTATTTTGCATGATAAATATAAACTAAGTGCAAAAATCAAAAAATCAGGCTATTACGGTTCGTTGGTTTGGGAAGGAAACAATTACAGAGAAGCACAACTCAAAGATATTCCGAATCATGTAAAATTAACTGTTGGTGATACCGTTGTTACCACAGGTTTTTCTACTATTTTTCCTGAGAACATATTAATTGGAACTATAAAAGAATTTAATCTGCCTGAAGGCGATAATTTTTACAACATCACCGTAACTTTTTCAATAGATTTTAAAAACCTTTCTCATGTTTTTGTGGTAAGATCGTTGTTAAAAGAAGAGAAATTAAAATTGGAAACCGTAAGTCAACAAGAAATGGTAGAATGATTAGAGACGTGTTAAAATATTTAAGTATTTTTATTATTCTGGTTTTATCGCAAGGATTAATATTAAACAATATTGAATTGGGAGGATACATCAACCCTTTTCTTTATGTGCTTTTTATTTTAATGTTGCCCTTTGAAACAAACGATAACCTCGTGTTGATATTAGCCTTTTTAATGGGTTTAAGTATCGACATTTTTACCAGTACACTTGGTATTCATATTTCTGCTAGTGTTTTTATGGCATTTGCTAGAAAATATTTACTCCTGTTAATTCGTCCTCGAGGTGGATATGATTCAGGTACTTTGCCAAATATACAATACATGGGGTTATCATGGTATATGACCTATTCCATCATTTTAGTAGTGCTGCATCATTTCTTTTTGTTTTATATTGAATCGTTTAAATTATCCCAATTTTTTTCCACTTTCGCGAGAGTGATTATGAGCAGTATATTTACGTTAATACTAATTTTTATAGTTCAGTTGTTCAACTATAATCCCAATAATCGAAAATGAATAACCTTTCCGATAGAAAAATAACCGTTTCTTTTATTTTCCTTATTATCGGTTTGATTTTCGTGATTAGGTTATTTAATATCCAAATAATTAACGATAAATACAAAATCGATTCCGATCAAAATGTATTAAGAGAAGTGATTCAATATCCCGCTAGGGGATTAATTTATGATAGAACTGGAAAACTTTTGGTTTATAACGAGGCGGCTTATGATTTAATGGTCGTTCCACGGCAAGTAAAAGCAATGGATACCTTATCCTTTTGCGATTTATTAGATATTTCACATGACCAATTTATTGCAAAATTTACTAAAGCAAGGAAATATTCTACTTACAAACCTTCGGTTTTTGAAAAAGAAATATCTTCAAAAGAATACGGAAAAATTCAAGAAAAACTTTTTGAGTACCCAGGATTTTATGCCCAAACACGTACCTTAAGAAAATACCCTAGAGAAAGTGCTGCACACGTTTTGGGATACATTGGCGAAGTAAATCAAAGTGTTATTGATAAAGACCCGTATTATAAATCTGGCGACTACATTGGTAAAAGTGGAATTGAACTTTCGTATGAAGAATTATTGCGTGGTAAAAGAGGGGTTAAACGATTGCTGGTTGATGTTCATAATCGAGAAAAAGGAAGTTATTTAAATGGACAATTGGACACCATGGCGGTTACAGGCGAAACCATATACCTAACCTTAGATGCTGTTTTGCAAGAGTATGGCGAACAATTAATGCAGAACAAAAGAGGGAGTATTGTGGCGATAGAACCTGCAACTGGCGAAATTTTGGCGCTAGTATCTGCACCATCATATAATCCTAATTTATTGGTTGGAAGGGACGTTAAGAAAAATTATCCGATATTGAGTAACGACGAACTAAAACCTTTGTTTAATCGTGCATTAATGGCTTCATACCCCCCAGGTTCTACCTTTAAAACACTTCAAGCTTTAATTGCGCTTCAAGATGGGGTAATTACTCCAAACACTGGTTTTCCTTGTAACAAAAGTGTAGTAAATTGCCACAATCATCCTGCTGCCACCGATGTTTGTCAATCAATAAAAATGTCGTGTAATCCATATTACCTTAATGTGTTTAGAAAAATATTGTTGCAGAATAAATCAACAAGTTTATTTAAAGACAGTGAAATAGGGTTGGCACAATGGAGTAATCAAGTTAAAAAATTTGGATTAGGAGTTCGTTTAGAAACAGATTTACCCGCGTTAAAAAGCGGATTCATACCCGATGTTAATTTTTACGATAAATGGTATGGAAAAGGACATTGGGCGTTTAGCACTATTTATTCATTAAGTATTGGTCAAGGAGAAATAGGCATAGTTCCATTACAAATGGCCAATTTGGCTGTAATATTAGCCAATAGAGGTTATTTTTATACCCCTCATTTTATTAAAAAAATTGAAAAAACAAATTCGATTCCTAAAAAATTTAAGCAAAAAAATAATGTAGGTATTGATGCTCAAAATTTTTCGCCTGTAATAGATGGGATGTTAAAAGTTGTTGAGGAGGCCGGTGGAACTGCACATAGGGCAAAGTTAGACAATATTCATGTTTGTGGAAAAACGGGTACCGCTCAAAACCCCCATGGAGCTGACCACTCTATATTTATTGCCTTTGCCCCAATGGATAACCCTAAAATTGCAATGGTCGTATTTATCGAAAATGCAGGGTTCGGTGGTACATGGGCAGCTCCTATTGCTGGATTAATGATTGAAAAATATTTAACTGGAGCGGTTAAAGATACCGCTAAAGAAAACCGAATATTAAATGCTAATTTAATGGACGTAATACCAATAGAACACGAGTGAGAGGAGATAAAAATATATTTGCTAATGTTGATAGGGTTATCGTAATCCTGTATATACTGCTTGTTTTTATTGGCTGGATTAGCATTTATGCTGCTGTTTACAATGAAGAGCATCATAGTATTTTTGATATTTCGCAACGCTATGGAATGCAATTAATTTGGATAGGTGCTTCATTTATCTTAGCGTTTATTATTTTACTTTTTGAAGGACAATTTTTTACCACTTTTGCTTATCCCATTTTTATTAGTCTTTTAATCGTTTTAATTGGAATATTACTGTTTGGTGCTGAAGTTAAAGGGTCAAAATCATGGTTTAAAATCGGGAGTTTTGCTATACAACCCTCTGAATTTGGAAAATTTGCCACAGCTTTAGCGTTGGCTAAATACCTATCTACCTTAAATATTAACATGCAAGATTTTAAAACCAAAGTTGTAACCTTGGTTATCATATTTATTCCAGCAGCCTTAATTTTGTTACAAAATGATACAGGGTCTACTTTGGTTTATGTTTCATTCGTTTTTGTATTATATCGTGAGGGACTTTCTGGTAACATCTTGTTATTAGGATTGTATTCGGCATTTTTGTTCGTTATTTCACTACTTATGCGAATCAATACATTTACCTTTTTCTCCAATATCAAGATTACGGGTGATGTACTATTAATGCTTATTTTAGGATTTATTGCTGGTTTAATATTTTATATTACCAAACGAATAAAAAGAATGTGGTTAATGGTTTTAGCTGGATTAATTTTTTCGGTTGGATTAGTATATAGTGTCGATTATATTTTCGAAAATGTGTTGGAAGCTCACCAATCGAAACGAATAAATGTTTTATTGGGTATTGAATCCGACCCAAAAGGTGCTGGTTATAATGTAAACCAATCGTTAATTGCTATTGGTTCTGGTGGTTTTGCTGGTAAAGGTTTTTTAGAAGGAACTCAAACCAAATTCGATTTTGTGCCAGAACAAAGTACTGATTTTATTTTTTGTACCATTGGCGAAGAATGGGGGTTCTTAGGCTCATTTGTGTTAATTTGTTTGTACGTCGGATTGTTTCTTCGTATCATCTTTTTAGCCGAAAGGCAACGTTCTATTTTTTCTCGTATTTATGGTTATGCTGTAGCGTCCATTTTGTTTTTCCACTTTTTAATAAATATTGGTATGGCTATTGGCTTAGCCCCAGTAATTGGCATTCCATTGCCTTTTATTAGTTACGGAGGGTCTTCTTTATGGTCGTTTACCATTCTGTTGTTCATCTTTATTAAACTAGACGCAGAACGGATTAATGTATTGAGGTAGGGTTTTTAGTCCGCAGTTCACAAAACTTCAATCGGCAACCAATTCCAAAAAAGTTGCGATATTTTTGGATTGTATTCCAGAAAAGTTGTTTTTTTGAATAAAATAGGCAACATGTTACAACGAACAATTGAAGCTCAACTCCAAGAAAAACTATTCAAAGGAAAGGTAATTACCCTTATTGGTGCTCGTCAAACTGGTAAAACATCGTTGTTACGAAAATTATTATCAAATAATCCTATAGATTCTATTTGGCTCAATGCCGATGAATTTGATATAAAGGAGCGATTTAAAAATCCAACATCAACTTCTTTAAAAGCACTTATTGGAAACAAAAAATTAGTCATTATTGATGAAGCTCAGAATATCGACGAAAATGGTTTGGCACTAAAACTATTAATGGACACTTTTCCTGAAATTCAAATCATTGCAACAGGCTCATCGGCTTTCGAATTGCAAAACAAAACCAATGAACCCTTAACTGGACGAAAATTTGAATTTCAATTGTATCCTTTTTCGTCCGCTGAATTGGCAAACCACACTTCGGAATTGGTTGAAAAACGAATGTTGAAACATCGCTTGGTTTTTGGCTCATACCCTGAGGTAGTTAATAATTTAGGAAACGAAATTGAAGTGTTAAAACTGCTTTCTGATAGTTATTTGTATCGCGATTTATTGATGCTCGATGCCATTAAAAAACCCGAAAAATTAATCAAACTTTTACAAGCATTAGCCTATCAAATTGGAAACGAAGTGTCGTACAACGACATTGGTAATTTAATCGGGATCGATAGCAAAACCGTAGAATCTTATGTTCAATTATTAGAAAAATCGTACGTGGTTTTTCGTTTACATTCGTTCAGTAGAAATTTAAGAAATGAACTTAAAGCTTCCAAAAAAATATATTTCTACGATAACGGCATTAGAAACGCATTGATTTCTTCTTTTCAAATTTTAGATGGGCGACAAGATGTTGGTGCGTTATGGGAAAATTACTTGGTTTCAGAACGCTTAAAACGAAACCAATACGCTAAATTTTATGGAAACGCCTATTTCTGGCGAACCAAAGACAAACAAGAAATTGATTATTTAGAAGAAATTGACGGAAAATTGAGTGCATTTGAATTCAAATGGCAAAACAAAAAGAAACATCATATTACCAAAACCTTTACCAATGCTTATCCTGAAAGCGAAATTTCGATAATTCATTCGGAGAATTATGAAAGATTTGTTGAATAAGGGCTTGTTTTTTCGCTGTTCTTCGTCCCTGCGAAGGCAGGGATCCAGTTATAAGGTTTTTTTGTGGACTAGACACCTGCCTACACAGGTGAGGAGTAGCTACGTCCCTGCGTAGGCAGGAAACCAGCTTTATAGTAATTATTTTTTGGTCTATCCCGATAACTTACCCCAGCCTGCCCCGACTTTTCGGGAGCTATCGGGGTATAACTCCACTTAAATAATCCCCTCTCTTAATAAATTTTACTGCACAACTACCTTTTTGGTAACAACGGTTTTATCATCAAAATGCAATTGTAAAAAATACACCCCTTTATCAAGTTGATTAGTTTCAAAAATGATTTCATTTTCATTTTTAGAAATAATAGGTAAACTTATCAAGTTTCCTAAAACATCATAACCTATTATGTTGCCTAATCCATTTATGTTGCCTTTTACGATTAGTTTTTGATTATTTATAATAGGCGAAGGATAAATAGAAATTGATTTTTTTTCTACTTCATTGATACTTATAGTAGAATCTATACAGATAGTTTTAGATAGTGTATCAATGCAGCCATAAAAATTTTGTATATTTAAAATTACTTTATAACAAGAATCAGGAGGATATGGATAGGTTGTAACTGGGTTTGGATAATTAGAAGTTGTTCCATTTCCTAAGTTCCAACTCCATTGAGCTATTCCGCCAGGAGTTTGATCAATGAATTGAACCGTATCTCCACTAATATTATAAATAAAATCTACTATTGGTGTTGGATATACAACAATTGTGGAAACATCGTCATCTGTATCTATTCCATTGCTAGCAATTAAAGTTACAATGTATGTTCCTGGACTATTATATAGATGTGTTGGGTTTTCCAAAGTAGAAGTATTTCCATCACCAAAATCCCATTGCCAACTGATTGCAGGGGTATTTGAACTGTAGAGGAATTGAATTTCTGCACCAAAACAAATAGAGATATTAACAAGATTTACAGTAAATTGGCTTTTCCCAATTTGAAAACTTAACAGTAGAAAAAGTAAAATGGTAAATTTTGTTTTCATATGTGTATTTTTTATTTTATATAATTCCCTCTCTCAACAAATCGTATCATGGTATGTTTCGATATTTACAAACATTACAATCTCCTATTCTAAATTCGCTACTATCTTTTACCAAAACTCTATTAAATTGGATTAAGGTGTCGGGAAAAGTATCTAGCCACATGTCTTTAACTACATAAATATTTTTTTGTGTAAACACCTCCTCTAGCACCTCATAATTTCGAACACAGCCAGATTTGTCATGTGGAGTTGCCTTGATTAAATCTGGATTAACGCATGAAATAATATAAGAATTCCAGTATTCTGCAATAATTCCAATTTTTCCTAATTGTTGAAACTCACCAACAACTTCAACTTTTGGAGTTAGTGTTTTCGGGTAAACATAGTTGAGGTTATAAAATGTTCCAATTGCACCAACAAAAACAGTAAAAGCAAGAAATGATTTTAAAATTGTTTTATGTTGTTTTGATAATTGAAAGTTATCAAATAGAAGGAGTAATACAAAGGATAATGAAATATAAGTACAGGTAAAATAACGGCGAGGCACATGGTTTAAAATTGTCCATTTAGAAATCATAATAATTGTAAAAAGTATTAGCGCATCTAACAGAAAGTATAAAACAATTTTTTTTGTAGCATCATTAAATGTTACTTTACGAAATACAAAAATTGAATATACAACGAATAGAATTACAAAATAAGAATATAAACTTGTAAATGGTTCATTGGCTTTAAACAATAGTAAATCTATTATGGTATTCACAAAAATGGTTAAGGTTTTTACCACAGTTTGAGGGTCACTCAACACTGAATAATCGTTTTTATTTGCAGGAATACTTTTTGCATAGTGAATAAAAAGATATCCTATAATTATCCCAAAAATCACATAATATAATTTGGGGTTAGTAAAATGCTCCTTAAACAATTTATGTGTTCTTAAATAAAAAAACAATTGGACAAACAAAATTATAAAAATAGTAATCAAAGCCATATCAGAAATCCATACTGCTGTTATTAATAGGGTAGTTATTAATAACAAAACTAAATGGGTTAAAAACACACTTTCTTTCACTTTCATGTTATTTGTCAATTCAAACAAATAACAGGACATAGCCAAAAAACTATACTCTATTCCTGAATAGAATTGAATACCATCTATTAGCCTCATCGGTGGTAAAAACCAAATGACAGCAAAAATTATTTTATAAAAATTCGATTTTATAAAGGTAGTGAACGATAGAAAACCTAATAAAAGAATTGTGTAACGAACAATTGATTCAGAAAGCAATGCAGATAAATGAAAAACTTTAAATGGAATTTGACCAATTAATGGAATGATGCTGCCAACCCTATCTTGACCCCAAAAATAAATGTCGTTGGGCCATTTAAAATAATGAATCATCAAAATACCCACACCATTATCGGAGTTTAATGCGGGATAAAACAATGATGAATAGAAGAAAAAGGAGAGTAAAAAAAGTATTCCAATGATTAGGTAATATAATAGCTTACTCATAAAATTAATAAAACAATTATATTATCCCCTCCCTCAACAAATCGTGTAAATGAATAACGCCTAAATAAGTGTTGTTTTCATCCACTACGAGCAACTGCGAAATGCTTTTATCTTCCATAAAACGCAACGCTTCAACAGCAAGGCTGTCTTGTTTTATCGTTTTTGGCGATTTAGTCATGATATCTTTTGCTGTAACCAAGTTGATGTTAAGGTCTTTCTCGAGCATCCTCCTCAAATCTCCATCGGTAACCACACCAATTATTGCATTATTTTCAATTACCGCTGCTACACCTAATCTTTTCGACGAAATTTCAACAATAACCTCTTTTAACAACTGATGAGGATAAACTTGTGGTTTTTCGTTTTGCGTATAAATATCGGCAACACGCAAATACAATTTTTTACCTAAAGCCCCTCCAGGATGGTATTTCGCAAAATCTTTATCTGTAAAACCCCGTTGTTTCAATAGACATACAGCTAAAGCATCACCCATTGCCATTTGAGCTGCAGTACTGCTAGTTGGTGCTAAATTATTAGGGCAAGCTTCGGTTTCTACAAACGTATTTAGCACAAAATGCGCTTGTTTGGCTAAATAAGAATCGATATTTCCTGTAATAGCAATTAATTTATTTTCGAAACTTTTCACAAAAGGAACCAACACTTTAATCTCTGGAGTATTTCCACTTTTAGAAATACAAATTACCACATCATCCTTCTGGATATTGCCTAAATCACCATGTATTGCATCAGCGGCATGCATAAAAATAGATGGGGTTCCAGTTGAGTTTAAAGTGGAAACCATTTTTTGGGCTATAATAGCACTTTTTCCGACTCCAGTAATTACCACCCTCCCTTTAGATAGATAAATTAACTCCACTGCATTTACAAAATCATTGTTGATAAATTGAGTAATATTTTCAATAGCTTGAGCCTCTATTTTTAAGGCTTCAATGGCATTCTTTTTGATTTCGTCAGCTGTTGTCATAAATTAGAAGAATATAAAGTGCGGTTAAGCTAAAACAAATTAAAAAAAATACTTTTTTTACGAAATAGTACAAGATTATTGTCGTAACTTTAGTTTACAAATGTAATAAAATACCTAAACAAGTTAATAATGCAAACCATTGAAGCTACCCTGACCGACCATTTAAAAAAAAATTTTGGATTTGATACGTTTAAAGGAGAACAACAACAAGTTATCAATAACCTCCTAGCAGGAAAAGACACCTTCGTAATAATGCCTACAGGTGGAGGTAAATCGCTATGCTACCAACTACCCGCATTAATTAGCGAAGGAACCGCAATCATTGTTTCTCCTCTAATTGCCCTGATGAAAAATCAAGTTGATGCAATTCGAGGATTTTCTAACCAAGAAGGTGTAGCACATTTTTACAATTCTTCATTAACTAAAACTGAAGCGCGTCAAGTAAAACAAGATGTTACAAATGGAATTACTAAACTACTTTTTGTAGCCCCAGAATCGTTAACCAAAGATGAAAATGTAGCTTTTTTAAAAAGTATTAAAATTTCATTCTTCGCTATTGACGAAGCACATTGTATTTCTGAATGGGGTCACGATTTTAGACCTGAATACCGTAGACTAAGACTGATAATTGAAAGTATCGATAGAGTTCCAATTATTGCATTGACTGCCACTGCTACACCAAAGGTTCAAGAAGATATTCAAAAAAACTTAGGAATGATGGATGCCACAGTATTTAAAGCATCATTTAACCGACATAACCTAAAATACGAAGTACGTCCAAAAAAAGACGTTAAAAAGGAAATAATCCGATACATTAAACAAAACGAAGGAAAGAGTGGAATTGTTTATTGTTTAAGCCGCAAAAAGGTAGAAGAAATTGCTGAATTTCTGCAATTAAATGGCATAAAAGCACTGCCTTATCATGCGGGGTTAGATTCAACTTCTAGAGCTAAACATCAAGATATGTTTTTAATGGAAGATGCTGATGTTATTGTTGCTACCATAGCCTTTGGAATGGGGATTGATAAGCCTGATGTAAGGTATGTAATTCATCATGATATACCAAAAAGCCTTGAAAGTTATTATCAAGAAACAGGTAGAGCTGGTAGAGATGGTGGAGAAGGTGTTTGTATTGCATTTTACAGTTACAAAGACATCGAAAAATTAGAAAAATTTTTACATGGAAAACCTGTTGCTGAACAAGAAATAGGTTTACAACTTATTTTTGAAATGGTTTCATATGCCGAAACAGCGGTTTGCCGTCGTAAACAACTGTTGCACTATTTTGGTGAAAAATATGTTGACGAGGATTGCTCGGAGAAAGGAATGTGCGACAATTGTGCAAATCCAAAAGATAAGTTCGAAGGAAAAGATGATATTACCTTGATTTTAAGTGCTATTCTAGGATTAAATGAAGTTTTTAAAGCAAAATATGTTGCAAATTTTGTTGCTGGAAATGTTACTTCCGAAATAAAATCGTTTGGACACGACAAGCACAAGTTATTTGGAAAAGGAAAAGATGAAAATAAAGATGAAAAATATTGGGAAGCGGTAATTCGTCAATCCATTATTGGTAGTTTTATTATTAAAGAAATTGAAAATTACGGCGTTTTAAAAGTTAGTCAACAGGGTAAAGAGTTTATTACAAACCCTAAATCATTTGAACTTGTAAAACCTCACGATTATAGCGATGTTGACGACGGGGATGTTATTATTCAACAAAAAAGTAGCGGTGCAACCGATGAGGTATTATTTGCCATATTGAAGGATTTACGAAAATCGATAGCAAAAGAAAAAGGGTTTCCCCCTTTTGTTATTTTTCAAGACCCATCGTTAGAAGATATGGCCACACGTTATCCAATATCAATGGATGAAATGGCAACAATATCTGGTGTTGGACAAGGAAAAGCTGAAAAATTTGGACAAGAATTTATCGAAGTTATTGCCAATTATGTTGAAGAAAACGAAATTGAACGACCTATGGATATGGTGGTTAAGTCTGCCATCAACAAATCAGGACTAAAAGTATATGTTGTTCAAAGCATTGATAGAAAAATTCCGCTTGACGATATTGCCTCCTCTAAGGGTATTGATATGAACGAATTATTAAATGAACTCGAAATTATTGTTCATTCGGGAACCAAAATTAATTTAGATTATTACATTAATAATTTAATTGATGAAAGTGACCAAGAGGAAGTTTTCGATTATTTTATGGAAGCCGAATCTGATAGTTTAAAGGGTGCTTATGAAGAATTTGAAGACGCCTTCTCTGATGAAGAAATGCGTTTGCTTCGAATAAAATTCCTGTCAAATGTGGCCAATTAATTTATTGTTTTTAGCATGCAAGAAAAACAACTTCTTCGAGTAAACATGCTAAAGAAAAGAGCATTGCTCCATCCTTTAAAAAAGCAAACTTACGACAAGTGGATTTGTAATTGCTTAGCAAAAACTATTTTCTATCTTAATGCTAAGGTAATTCATGCTTATATTCCCATGGGAAGCGAAATTGATATTTCGCCTCTTCTGCAAAAATTGCTCGATAATAATATAACTGTTGTTGCTCCAAAAACACTCAAAAACCGACAATTGCAAAACTTTATTTTAAACTCATTAAACGAGTTAGAAACAGGTATTGCTAAAACTCAACATCCTGCTAATGCTATCGAATACTTAGGAAATTACGACCTAATTATTGTTCCTGGATTAGCTTTCGACAAACAAAAATACCGTTTGGGCTATGGTGGTGGTTATTACGATGGCTTTTTAGCCTCACAACCTAAAGCACAAAAGGTGGGTATCTTTTACCCTTTTCAAGAAGTAAACAAAGTACCCACAGAACAGCACGATGAACAATTGTCCGCAGTTTATGTTAAACCAGCAGCATTGTTCTAATATGAAAGTTGCTGTTTTTTGGTTCCGACGCGATTTAAGATTACACGACAATACTGCTTTAAATTTAGCTTTAGCAAGCGGAAAAAAAGTATTGCCCATGTTTATTTTCGACACCAACATCTTAAACGACCTCGAACAAGACGATGCCCGAGTTAATTTTATTTACAAAACCTTACAATCGCTCAATCAAGAATTAAAAAAACACCATTCATCAATATTGGTTAAAAAAGGAACTCCAATTAAAGTTTGGAAAGAAATAGTTACCGAATTTAAAGTAAATGAGGTGTTTACCAACAAAGATTATGAACCTTATGCGGTTAAAAGAGACCAGGAAATAACTACCTTTTTAAACCAACAAAACATACCTTTTACCTCAACCAAAGACCACGTGATTTTTGAAGAAAATGAAGTAATCAAAAACGACGGATTGCCTTATACCGTTTACACCCCATACAAAAACAAGTGGCTGGAAAAATTTCAGCAACAACAACCCTCCATTAAGCCCTTATTTTCTAATAATTTTTATATTCAGCAAACGCCTTTTCCAACACTTTCTGCTATTGGGATTAAGCCAAACGAGATGAATGTTAAGCCCATCAATTTCAGCCAGTTGACGAATTATCATTTAAACAGAGATTTACCAGAAAAAGATGCGGGAAGTTATTCAGGACCTCATTTACGTTTTGGCACGGTTAGCGTTAGGCAATTGGTTAAAACAGGGTTAGAACAAAACCAAACCTTTCTTTCCGAACTTATTTGGCGTGAGTTTTTTATACAAATTTTGTTTCATTTTCCTCATGTGGTTACCCAAAGTTTTAAAAAACCATACGACAACATTTTGTGGCGAAATAACCCTAACGAATTTGAATTATGGTGCAAAGGGCAAACTGGTTATCCCATGGTGGATGCAGGTATGAATGAGTTAAACCAAACGGGCTACATGCATAATAGGGTAAGAATGGTGGTGGCGAGTTTTTTATGCAAACATTTGTTAATAGATTGGCGATGGGGCGAAGCCTATTTTGCTAAAAAGTTATTGGATTATGAGTTGGCATCGAACAACGGAAATTGGCAGTGGTCAGCAGGCACAGGTTGTGATGCTGCACCATATTTTAGAGTGTTTAACCCCACCACACAACAAGAAAAATTTGACCCCAACTACCATTATATCAAAAATTGGCTACCACAATTTCAGGAGCTTAGCATAAACTTACCCATAGTAGATCATGCTTTTGCTAGAGACCGAGCCATTTCAACTTATAAAAAAGGATTGTTGAGGGTGTCCTGAAAATAGTCCAATTAAACATAAATAAGTACAAAAAGGTACCAAATACGGAACAACAAATTGTTGCAATGTTAAAGTAACATAAATAAGGGCGGTAAATCTTACACATAGCATTCTGTCTCTAAAAATTTTCGTTTAACCTGATTAAATAACGATTCAAAAAAGGTAATCATTCATTACCCTATACCTTTAGCCACAAGAAATTCTTACACCCCTATTTCTTAACATTTTCTTAACATTGAGATAACATTTTATTAATATTGTTATTTGGCAATTTAATGGTGGAGCTTTACTTTTGAGGCAAAATAATTACGCATAATAACCCTTTAAATATTATAAAATGAATCTCAATATTTTTCAATTTTTTCAGCCGAAAGATAAAATCTTTTATCTGCTTTTTCAACAGGCTGCAGCAAATGCCGTAGAAACCTCTAAAATTTTGATAAAACTTGTAAACACATCAAATCCTGAAACAAGAAAAGAATTGTTTCGTGAAATTGAACGATTAGAACATGTTGGAGATGCAATTACTCACGAAACGTATAACCAATTAAGTTTAAATTTTATTACACCTTTTGACCGAGACGACATCAACCATCTGGTTTCAGCAATTGATGATTTAGTTGATTACATATACGCAGCCTCTAAAAGAATAGATTTGTATAAGATTGGAAAAATGACTCCCGCAATAATAAAACTATCTGAATTGATTTTAAGTGGCGCTGAAGAATTAGAAATTGCAGTAACTGAAATGCGAAATCTTAAAAATATTATTAAGATTAAAGAGGCTACGGTTCGAATTAATAGTATAGAAAATCATGCAGATGACATTTTTAATATAGCTATTGCTACATTATTTGAAGAAGAAAAAAATGCTGTTGAAGTAATTAAAATGAAAGAAGTGCTTACCATGTTAGAAACAGCTACTGATAAGTGCGAAGATGCTGCTCATGTAATCAATTCTATTTTAATTAAAAATGCTTAGAACACTAAACATTTTTATTTTTTATTCTTAAAATCAACCTACCATGAGTTTAATTATTATAGTAATCGCACTTGCATTAATTTTTGACTTTATTAATGGCTTTCATGATGCTGCAAATTCAATCGCAACTGTTGTTTCAACCAAAGTATTAACTCCTTTTCAAGCAGTATTATGGGCATCATTCTTTAACTTTGTAGCCTTTATGATTTTTAAAGATCATGCCGTTGCTAATACCATTGGAAAAACAGTTTATTCAGATTTTATTTCGTTACCCGTAATTTTGAGTGGATTAATAGCCGCCATAAGCTGGAATTTATTAACCTGGTGGTATGGCATTCCATCTTCATCTTCTCATACACTTATTGGTGGATTTGCTGGAGCAGCAATTGCCTACGCATTTATAAGTAAGGGAATGATGCCAATAAACGAAATTATTGACAGTGATAAAATAGGAAAAACATTGCTATTTATATTGCTAGCGCCACTTATTGGTATGGTTATTTCCATATTTTTTACATTAATTTTTATACAAAATAAGACTTGGTTAAAAGTGGGAATATTATCAGTTTCTGCAGGTGTTTTATTTGTATTGTTTATTGGCTTTCAAGAAAACAAGTTAGCCAAAGGAATTGATAAATTTTTTAAAGTAGATAAGTACACTTACGAGGTTAACATTAAACATGATGCTTCTAAGATAGAAAAACTAAAAAAAGCCAAAGCAAGTGCTAATAAGTGTTTACCTTATCTTTCTAATTACGAAAATCGTGGTGCTAAATATGTTGCTAACGATATTGATAAACATGTTGATTTAAAAGATATTACCATTATAAAATTGGGGGATAAATTAAACTCTTATTTTAAAATTGACCAATTAAAAAACAAAGCTAAACTAGATACTACTTTGAAAGCTGATTATTTGGCAACACTAGCCATGATAGATAGTTTAAAGCCCATCACAAAAAAATATTTTGAATTGGGGTTGGACGGAATGGTGAGCGAAATGAATTCAACCTACCCAATTGGTCCAGATAAACTAAATGATTTTACGAATGCAATGAAAATTGATATCAAAGCTGAATTAGGTAAAGAATTAGGTAAAGCTGATAACAAGATTGTTAGGTGGGGATTAGTTGTTGCTCTATTAATTTTTGCCGGTATGTTTGTATACAACGAAAAAATAAAAAATCGTTCAGCTGCGAGAACTTCCAAATCATTTAAACGTGCTCAACTATTGTCCTCTGCAGCCTTTAGTATTGGACATGGTGGTAATGATGCGCAAAAGGTAATGGGTATTATTGCTGCTGCTTTAGTTGCAAACGGTACAATTGTAGACATCAAATCAATGCCCGATTGGGTTCCTTTATCATGTTATGTTGCAATTGGACTTGGAACGTTAAGTGGCGGATGGAAAATTGTAAAAACAATGGGAACAAAAATTACAAAAGTTACCCCTTTAGAAGGTGTTTGTGCTGAAACTGCTGGAGCAACAACCTTGTTCTTAACCGAGCAAATGGGCATTCCGGTTTCAACCACACATACAATTACAGGTGCTATTATTGGAGTTGGAGCAACAAAAGGAATTGGGGCTGTTAAATGGGGAATTACCGTGAGTTTGTTATGGGCATGGGTACTTACCATTCCAATTAGCGGAATATTAGGGGTTCTTTTTTATTGGATTTACAGTCTGTTTCTTTAACAAAAGAAATTCAACCCCTTACCAATTTGTTATTTTTTTTCCAACAATAAGTGTGTTAGTTCCTTCTACCAAATCAAATTGTTGAACTACAAAAGATGATTTTAGAAATTCGATTAGAGGTAGCACCGACTTTTCGTTATGGTGAGTAGAAGCGTTGAAAATGAAATATCCGTTGTCTTCAATGATATCAGATATGTTGAGCCAAAACGATATTAAAAAAAATTCTGAGGGAACTTCATTATCAATAAACACATCAATAATTATGAGGTCAACTTTTTCTTGACATTGCTCAACATAATGTAATGCGTTTAGGTGGTTTATGGTTAAATAATGATCAGTATTTAATTCAAATTCTTCTAAAGCAATTTTTATTATGGATTGGTCTAGTTCTACCGCGGTTATGTTTTTATTAAAGCCAAAATCGTTTCGTAACGTTTGAACCACAGAACCACCTCCAAGTCCAAGCAGTAAAATACTATTTACTTCACTTATGTTTATTTGTTGTAATCCAAAATGAAGTATTTTTTGGAGGCTACCATACGAATAGTTGGCATTGGCGCTATCCAATAATTTTTTACCATTGAAATAGGTTATTTCAACAATTCCGTTGTTTTCTGTTTTTATTCTTTTTGTGATGGGATAAAAATAGCTAAGTATTTTTTTCATAAATAAGTCTTAATACCACAACACCCTCATGACTATACCATGATGAATACCAAAAGGATGAATATCTTCGGTCATATTAGTTTTGGTATAATACAAGTTGTAGGTAAAATCGAGTATAATGCTTGTGGTGAGTTTATATTTGAACCCTAACCCAGTTCCCCCACCATATCCAACACCACCAGGTTTTACACTTAGTGGATCCATCACATTTTGATACAATTCATAATTGGTATTGTTAATTACAAAGTAATTTCTTTCCATCCGCACCGCGTTAAAGTTGCCAAAAACTGACCAATACATGGCGGTTTTTTCAGTATCATAAAATCCAATTTGAGTTCCAAAATTAAAATTAAAACGTTTTTCTTCACCAAGAATCGGAATTTGCTCGTAGGTTGGCTCTGGCGATTGGTTCGACGGATCTTCAATGGCAATTGTAAATGCTTGTTCAAATTTTAATTTTGCAATATCTATGTCTAAAAAAATAGTGTTTAGTTTACTAAAATGAGCACCAGCATGCAAACCAACATCAAGGGCAGCTTTATAGCTTGGTGTTAAAGGTAAGTTTTGAATATAATAGGGATGTTTAAAATAATTGTTGAACGTTGCCTGATTTTGCGGTAAGGTCAAAATATAATGTATTCCATACGGGGTAATATCACTTCCTCCGGTATAAATAACCGCAGTATTACTGTTGGCAAAGTATGAGCCCAGATTAATTCCGCCAAAAAAAGTAGAACTTTTTTCTTCTTCATTTTCTTCTTGAGCCAACAATAGGGTGTTAAAACCCGAAAAAAAAACCAAAATAAATGCAATGCTTAATTTCATTTTATTGGAACAATTAAAACGGGTATGTTGGTTTTTTCCACTAGAGATTCGTCGGTACTAACCATAAATTTTTTATAAAGAAATCCATGATTGTGTTTACCAATAACAATTAAATCGATGGCCAATTTTTTAGTTAATTCCGTAATAGCTTCAATCGTAGTGCCTTGAATTAACAACCCTTCAGCATTAATTTTTTTTAATGTTAACTTTTCAGTAAAGTCTTGCAGTAAACGGTGTTCTTTACGTAAATCGTTGGCTAATACATCTCTAATATATTGTGGGCCAACATCGTAACCAACAAAATCAGGGTCGGGCGCTGCCACATGGACCAACCAAATTTTAGCATTAAATTTTTCAGCCATTTCAGCCGCCTTATCAATTAAGAGTTGGGCGTTGTCTTCAAAATCTACAGTAACAAGTATGTTTTTCATAGTTATAGAAATTGGTCATTGGACATTAGTTATTAGGAAGCACTTCAAATTGCTAAATCGTTACAATGGAATATTTCCGTGCTTCTTTTTAGGTAAAACCGCTACTTTGTTTTCGAGCATTTTAAATGCTTTAATTAATTTTTCTCTGGTTTGTTCTGGTTTTATTACCTCATCAATATAACCTCTTGCCGCAGCATTGTATGGGTTAGCAAACATTTCGGCATATTCTGCTTCTTTTTCTTTCCATTTTGCTTCTGAATTCTTTGCTTCGGTAATTTCTTTTTTAAAGATAATTTCGGCAGCTCCTTTTGCACCCATTACTGCAATTTCTGCACTTGGCCAGGCGTAATTCATGTCGGCGCCAATATGTTTCGAGTTCATTACATCATAAGCACCACCGTATGCTTTACGAGTAATTACAGTAATTCTTGGAACGGTTGCTTCGCTAAATGCATACAATAATTTTGCACCATTGCTAATAATAGCATTCCATTCTTGGTCGGTTCCGGGTAAAAATCCAGGAACGTCTTCAAAAACCAACAACGGAATGTTAAACGAATCGCAGAAACGAACAAAACGAGCACCTTTTTGAGACGATTTAATATCTAAAACACCTGCTAAAAATGCAGGTTGATTGGCAACAAT
>JAVHRO010000150.1:0-7388 GCA_036171675.1 Vicingus sp.
GCTTTTTCTTGATTAAAAATTTCGCCAGTTTCCTTAAATGCTTTAAATGCATCAGAATCGAGTACTGCGGCCCAAATGTATGCGTAATAACCAGCAGAATAACCACCGCTAAATATGTGGTTAAAATAGGTACTTTTATACCGAGGTACTATTTGGTTAATCAAACCAATTTCATCCATGGCTTGTTTTTCAAAATCAGCAGGGTTCTGTAATTCGGTAGTGGTTAACGAATGCCATTTTAAATCTAAAATAGCTGCTGCTAAATATTCGGTGGTCATAAAACCTTGATTAAATTTACGCGAGTCTTGTAATTTTTTCATTAAAGCATCAGGAATAACTTCTCCAGTAATGTAGTGTTTAGCATACATTTTTAATACTTCCTGTTCACCAGCCCAATGTTCCATAATTTGTGATGGCAACTCAACAAAATCTCTAGAAACCGCTGTTCCCGATAATTTGTTGTAAGTGGTATTTGAAAGTAAACCGTGCAATCCATGTCCAATCTCATGGTACATAGTTTCAACTTCTTCAAAAGTTAAAAGAGCAGGTTTATCGGCAGTGGGTTTAGTAAAGTTTAATACATTAGTAATAATGGGTGTTACCATGTTTCCATCTTGATAGGACTGTTTTCGATAAGCACTCATCCAAGCACCACCACGTTTACTATCTCTTGGATGAAAATCCATGTATAAAATACCGATATGTGTACCATTGCTTTCTTGTACTTCGTACGCCAAGGCATCTGGATGCGGGGTAGGGAGGTCTTTCCTTTCAATAAACTTAACATGATACAACTTTCCAATTACCTCAAATAAACCATTTCTAACGTTGGTTAATTCAAAATATGGTTTAAGTTCTTCTTCGTCTAAATCATATTTTGCTTTCCGTACTTTTTCTGAATAGTACCACCAATCCCATGATGCCAATTTAAAAATTCCACCTTCTGCGTCAATCATTTTTTGCATTTCAGCAACTTCTTGTTTGGCGTTTGACAAGGCTTTATCCCATAATTTTTTTAATAACTCATTAGCATTTTCTGGCGTTTTAGCCATGTTGTCTTCCAAAATGTATTCTGCCCAAGATTTGTAACCTAATAAATTTGCTTTTTTTACACGCAACGATGCAATTTTAGCTACATTGGTATTGTTGTCAAACTCATCGCCATTATCACCTCTTTTCATCCAAGCCGTATATACTTTTTCACGTAAAGCTCTATTTTCGGCATATTGTAAAAGTGGCATCCAACTCGATTTGTGTAAGGTAACCATCCATTTTCCTTCTTGACCTGCATTTTTTGCCTCCAATGCCATTGCCTCTTTTATAGATTGGGGAACTCCTGCTAAATCGGATTCATTTTCAACAAAGTGACTCCATTTATTATCACCTTTTAACGTGTTTTCACCAAATTGTAACGATAATAACCCCAATTCTTTATTTACTGCCCGTAATTCTTCCTTTTTCTCCTCTGGGACATTTGCGCCACTTCTTACAAAACTTTTGTAAAAATCTTCTACTAATTTTTTCTGTTCCAGATTTAAGTTAAATTTTTGTTCTTTATCACTAACCTTTGTTCCAGGTGCCAAATTATTTCTATCGTTATAAACAGCTTTAATACGCTCAAATAGTTTTGCATTTAGCATAATATCATCGTTGTGTTTACTCAATATAGGCGATAACGCTTTAGCAATTTTTTGTAATTCCTTTTTCGTGTTTGCAGAAGTTTGGTTACTGAATACATTTTCTACTTTTGATAACAGCGCATTACTGTACTCTAAAGCTTCGATGGTGTTTTGAAATGTAGGTTTTTCCTTGTTGTTCACAATTTTTTCTATAACAATTTGCTGTTCTTCCATTCCTTTTTCAAAGGCAGGTTGGTAGTGTTCGGGTTTTATTTTATCAAAATTTGGTACTTCAAATGGAGTTCCATAAATACTGAAAAATGGATTTTCAGATTTTTTTTCTTGGGCGTTAATAGTTGTCATAATCGTTAAAATTGCTATAATTGAAAATAGTTGTTTTTTCACTGTTTAATGATTAAAGTTAGTTGGTAAACATAACATTAAAATCGATGATAATTAATGATTAAAATCACTAAGCGTAATTAAGTTTTTTTTAGAATAATATAAAACAAAAAAGCTCAACCATTGATTGAGCTTTTTGAACATATTATAACAGTTAATTATTTAATAGAATCAACAACAGCTTTAAATGCTTCAGGGTGATTCATAGCTAAATCTGCAAGAACTTTTCTATTCAATTCGATGTCTTTTTTAGCTAATTGTCCCATTAATTTGGAGTAGGATAATCCATGTATTCTTGCTCCAGCATTAATTCTTTGAATCCAAAGTGCTCTATAATTTCTTTTCTTTTGTTTTCTTCCAGTATAAGCATAAACACCAGCTTTATCAACGGCATTTTTTGCTACTGTCCATACATTTTTTCTTCTTCCAAAAAAACCTTTGGCTCTTTTTAAGATTTTTTTTCTTCTAGCTCTTGAAGCTACTGCATTTACTGATCTTGGCATAATTTCTTACGTTTTTTGGTAGTTAGTGTCCACTTTTTTTGGCTCTTAGAACTAATTACCTGGTTTTAAACTTTTTTTAATTTACGATAACCGATTTAGTTAACATGAATGGTGTCGCTGAATTATCAGATACACAATTGTAATTTAATGCTTTTTTGGTCAGTAGAGTCTACTGTACCGAATTTGGTTAAATTACGCTTTGCTTTAGTCGATTTTTTTGTTAAAATGTGACTTTTAAAAGCATGTTTTCTTTTAATTTTTCCGGTTCCAGTTAATCGGAATCTTTTTTTGGCACTGGAGCCAGTTTTCATTTTTGGCATACTACTTTATTTTTGGTTTATTATTTACTTTTCTTTTTTGGAGTTAAAAACATAAACATTTTTTTACCTTCCAATTTTGGCATACTCTCAACCGTTGCTAATTCTTCTAAAGCTTGCGCCATTCTTAACAGTAATATTTCTCCTCTATCTTTAAAAACAATCGCTCTACCTTTAAAGAACACAAAGGCTTTAACTTTTGAACCCTCTTTTAGAAATCGTTCTGCATGTTTCACTTTGAAATCGAAATCGTGTTCATCAGTATTAGGTCCGAAACGGATTTCTTTTACTTCAACTTTTTGTGCTTTAGCTTTTATTTCTTTTTGTTTCTTTTTTTGATCGTATAAAAACTTTTTATAATCAACAATTTTACAAACCGGAGGAACTGCATTTGGAGAGATTTCTACTAAATCTAATCCTAATTCTCTTGCAATATCTAATGCTTTTGCTATTGGATATACTGCTGGTTCAATTCCCTCTGCAATTACACGTACTTCTTTTGCAAAAATACGTTCGTTTACTTTGTGTGCGTCCTGATTAGCTCTGTTTCTATCAAATCGCCCTTTGTTTTCAAATTTTTTCTCTTCAGCCAAATTTATTAATTTACTATTAAGTCTTTTTTAATCTCCTCATTTACCAATGAAGCAAAATTTTCGATACTAAAAACTCCTAAATCTCCAGCACCATGTTTACGTACTGACAACGTGTTGTTTTCTACCTCTTTCTCTCCTAAAATCAACATATACGGAACTTTTTTTAGTTCGGTATCCCTGATTTTTTTACCAATTTTTTCGTTTCTGTCGTCAATAAAGCCGCGAATATCGTAATTATTTAGCAATTTTAAAATATTTTCGGCATTTTCATTATATTTTTCACTGATTGGTAAAATGGCTACTTGATCTGGTGTTAACCAAAGTGGGAAATTTCCTGCACAGTGTTCAATTAAAACAGCCACAAATCGTTCCATAGAACCAAATGGTGCTCTATGTATCATAACCGGGCGATGAATTTCATTGTCACTACCTTTATATTCTAATTCAAAACGTTCTGGTAGGTTATAATCAACTTGAATAGTTCCAAGCTGCCAACTTCTTCCTAAAGCGTCCTTCACCATAAAATCTAACTTCGGACCGTAAAAAGCAGCCTCTCCTAATTCCACCACAGTTTTTAATCCTTTTTCGTTGGCAGCATCAATAATTGCTTTTTCGGCTTTAGCCCAGTTTTCGTCACTTCCAATATATTTTGATTTATTTTCTGGGTCGCGTAATGATACTTGTGCGGTATAATGTTCAAATCCCAATGCTTTAAAAACATACAAAACCAAGTCAATAACTTTCTTAAATTCTTCTTCAACTTGATCGGGTCTACAAAATAAATGTGCATCGTCCTGAGTAAAGCTTCTTACACGAGTTAACCCGTGTAATTCCCCACTTTGTTCGTAACGATAAACAGTACCAAACTCAGCATATCGAACTGGCAAATCTTTATATGATCGCGGCGAGCTTTTGTATATTTCGCAGTGATGAGGGCAATTCATTGGTTTTAATAAAAATACTTCGCCTTTGTTTGGGGTTAATATGGGTTGAAATGAGTCAGCACCATATTTTTCAAAGTGACCAGAGGTTACATATAAATCTTTGTGTCCTATATGCGGAGTTATTACTGGAAGATAACCAGCCTTTAGCTGTGCCTTTTTAAGGAAATTTTCTAACCGTTCTCTAAGCATTGCGCCTTTTGGTAACCATAATGGTAATCCTTGACCAACTTTTTGTGAAAAGGTAAAAAGCTCAAGTTCTTTACCAATTTTACGATGGTCGCGTTGTTTTGCTTGCTCTAAAAGTTCTAAATATTCCTCTAACATTTTTTGTTTAGGGAATGATATGCCATAAACACGAGTTAATTGGTTTTTAGTTTGGTCAGCTCTCCAGTATGCACCAGCTACATTCATTATTTTAAATGCTTTAATAATTCCAGTATTTGGAATATGTCCACCTCTACATAAATCAGTGAAATCGGAGTGATTACAGAAAGTTATTTCACCATCGGTTAAATTTTCAATCAATTCTACTTTGTATTGATTACCTTCTTTGTTATATTTTGCAAGTGCGTCTGCTTTACTAACCGAATGTAATTTGAAATCAGCTTTTTCACGAGCCAATTCTAAAAATTTATCTTCAATTTTTTTAAAATCTTCTTCTTTAATACCGTTTTCACAAAAATCAACATCGTAATAAAAACCGTTTTCTATTGCTGGTCCAATGGTTAATTTTATTCCTGGATAAATTTTCTCTAAAGCTTGTGCTAAAATATGTGCCGATGAATGCCAAAAAGCCTTTTTGCCTTCTTCATTATCGAAAGTGTATAGTGTAACTTTTGCATCAGAGGTTATTGGCGTGGTTACTTCAACCGTGTTGTCGTTTACTTTTGCAGAAATCACATTTCTAGCTAAACCTTCGCTAATACTCATTGCTACGTCCATCGGACTGCTTCCTTTTGGCAACTCTTTTATTGCACCATCAGGTAAAGTTACTTTTATCATTTTTCTTAAAAAATTTGTTAAGGTTGCGAAGTTAACGAAAAATTAGTTCGAACGTCCAATTATTGTTCAACATAACTTGTAATATCTAATAATAATTTAGTGTGATTTTTTTATAACATAAAAAAATACTCGGTACTTTGAATTAAATTTTGGTTTGAATAATTATGGATAAAAAAATATTGAATTATATTAAGGAAAATAAGGTGCTCACTATAGCAACTTCTGTTGATAATACTCCATATTGTGCAACTTGTTTTTATGTGTTTGTTGAAAAAAATAATTACCTCATTTTTTTATCGGACGATGCAACTAAACATATTTCAGATGCTCTTGCTAATAATAAAGTTGCAGGAACAATTACTACTGATGTTATTACGGTTGCTAAAATACAAGGCATTCAGTTCGCTGGGACATTTATTAATCCAACTGAAGAGCAAAAAAATGATTTTTATGCCAAATACTACGATAAATTTCCTTTTGCTAGAGCAAAACCATCTCCAATATGGGGAATTGAATTGGTATCTATAAAAATGACTGACAATACGTTAGGATTTGGAAAAAAGCTATTATGGGATAAATAGCTGTTATATTCCTAACATGTTTTAGTTTATTTTCAAATTCCTTAAACTGTAAAATGGTGTAACTTCTTTGTAACACCTGTAATTACAACTGTTTTTGTGAATTAACAATAATATAACATATTGTTGATATTTTAACATTTGTAATACTTACAATTTTAAATTAATATATTTATCTACGAATTAACATTAATTGTAGATGAATAATATTATTACTAAGTTAAGTTTTGTCATTTTTTTAATAACGGTTATTAACTTAAGTGTTTATGCACAATGTAATCATCAAATCAAATTATTCGATACCTATGGTGATGGTTGGGATGGGGGAGCGACAGTAACTGTAAAGGTAAATGGTGTTAATGTTTTAACGAATATTACTTTAGCAAGTGGTTCTGGCCCTGCAACTTTCAATTTTAGTGCATCTAACGGTGATGCTATACAGGTTTTATTTACTAATCCAGGCGCATCACCATCAGAATGTTATTTTGATGTTTTAGACGTAAATGGTACTCTATTAGTTAACGATTGGTATCCTAATTCCAGTGGGACTTGGAATGGTGTTGCTAATTGTGTGGTAATAATGAAAGTTCCTACTTCTGGTAATAATTCTTACACAACATGTTCAGGAAATTTATATGATAACGGAGGCCCTTCTGGTAATTATTCCAATAGTTGGAATGGTTATACTGTTTTATATCCAGTTTCAGGTACTGACAAGATAAGAATTTCTGGTACTTCTTCTGGTGAGGCTTGTTGCGATTATGTAAAAATTTATGATGGTGTTGGTACAGGTGGTACAGTTTTAGGAACATATTATATGAATACAGCTATTCCAACCCTAACTTCTACTGTTGCTTCTGGGGCACTTACTGTTCAATTTTATTCTGATGGGAGTACTACCGGAGCTGGATTTAACATTGCTATTAGCTGTTTTACACCTTGTGCAACCGTTGCAGGAACTTCCTCTTCCTCAATTACTAATTCTTGTATGGCAACGAATACCACATTGTCGTTATCGGGAGAAGGAGCAGGCAGCATACAATGGCAAAAATCTACCGATGGAGGTACCACTTGGGTAAATATAGCTGGAGCCACAACAGATCCTTACATATTTGCTGCAACTGTAAACACGCTATTTAGAGCAGCAGTAACTAATGGGTGTACCTCTTATTCAACAACATCTTCCATCACGTTTTCTTGCGATATTAATCATCCAGCTTCCGGCTTTGCATCAACTGCTATAAATTGTGGTTCAAGTTATACATATAGAGATCCTGGCAATACTGGTAATTATGGAGATAACCAAAATGGCTTAATAACAATTTGTCCATCATCAGTTGGGCAGTACGTTAATGTGAATTTTACTAGTTTTAACACTGAAAGTGGTTTAGATAATTTTTATGTGTTTGATGGTGATAATGCTGGAGCAC
>JAVHRO010000151.1:0-28446 GCA_036171675.1 Vicingus sp.
GTTTCTAAAACCAAACCCAACGAATCTATATTGGAAGCTTATAAAGCTGGTCAACGAATTTTTGGCGAAAATAAAGTTCAGGAATTAGTAGCAAAATACGAAAGCTTACCTAAAGATATTGAATGGCACATGATTGGTCATTTACAAACCAATAAAGTAAAATTTATTGCTCCTTTTGTGCATTTAATTCATGGCATTGATAGTTTCAAATTATTGGCAGAAGTGAATAAACATGCGTTATCAAACCACAGAATTATCAATGTTTTACTCCAAGTTTTTATTGCTAAAGAAGAAACCAAGTTTGGATTTTCGGAAGAAGAAATTTTTGAATTAATTTCTTCTGAAAATTTTAAGAAACTTAAAAATATCAAAGTAGTTGGATTAATGGGTATGGCTACCAATACCGATGATAAGCAACAAATTCGTAATGAATTTAAAAAGTTAAAAAGTTCATTTCAAAAGCTTTCAACTTCAAACTTCAAACTTCAAACGCTCAGCATAGGCATGAGCAGCGATTACAAAATTGCTATCGAAGAAGGTGCTACCATGATACGTGTTGGAAGTTCAATCTTTGGAGATAGAACGTATTTGTAAAAAAGAATACTAATTTCATAAGCATTCAAATTCTTCAGCATTCATCCAATTCTGTTCTTTGCTACACGAAATTATTTTAACTATTCTTTCGTCAAACTCCGAATTTAGGTTGTTTTCGTGAATAAACGCTATGGCTTGTTCAAAGCTTTTGAGCATACTTTTGTAAAACGACTCTTGTTTGATTTCTTTTTGCCCTGAATATTTTTGTGCAATTTCTACGTTATACAACATGATGTCGGACACCATATAATTATCAACCCCAAGTTGAATATAATGTTTTATAATGTTTTGAGCAACTGAACGTCTGGCTTTCGGTTTACGTGAATTTATAGAAAAATACTCTTTCGAGATTTTGAACTTAGCATCTTCCAATAGTTTTTCTTCTTTAGGTTTAAACACAAAATTATAGAAAGTCTTTACTTCATTAAAACGAGTATACAAATCAAGCACCTGATCTTCTAACTGCTTTTTTTTAAGCGTTGCTAAGTATGTTTTTAAATCACGTTTACTCACGGGTTAATTCTTCATTTGATAATGCAAGTTTTATTTTCTTTTGTATTTCATGTTATAATTTTTATCGCATTTTGTCTTAGGTTTTTTATACTTTAAAGCAATGTTTCGATGATAAGCATTTCCTAAATTAACCTTTTTATTTTTCTCTTTTTTTTCATGAAAGCCCTCTCCATGTTCAGCTAATTTTAAATTACGGTTATGATTTTCAGACAATTTTGTTTCTTCCTCGGCCAACAATTTTTTTGAAATTTCCACTCCTTCAATAGGAATTTCAAATAAAGGAATGTTATAGTTCATTAATGTTTCAATCGCATTTTTTGCAACTTTTTCCTTTTCAGTGTACATCATTATTGAATGACCTAACATTTCTGCTCTTCCTGTTCGCCCAATTCGATGAATATAATTTTCGGGGTACGTTGGAACATCAAAACATATTACGTGAGAGATTTTATTCAAATCCAATCCTCTCGACATCACGTCTGAAGCCACCAATATTCTACTCTTACCTTGCTCAAATTGTTCAATAGATTTAGCACGGTAATTTTGAGATTTATTGGAATGAATTACACTAACTGAATCGCCAAATTCATCTACTAATTTTTCAAAAATGACATCAGCATTTTTCTTGCTGGCTACAAAAATGAGCACTTTGGTAAAAAGCAGTTCATTTTGCAGCAAATGTGTTAATAGATTAATTTTTGTATAGAAATTTGGTACTGGATAACATTGCTGTTCAATGTTTTCGAGCCGAGTTCCACTTACGGCTATTGATATTTTGGATGGTGCATGAAAAAAATCATCAATCAATTCGTCAACTTCTTCAGTCATTGTTGCAGAAAACATAATGTTTTGCCTACGTTCTGGCAACAACTCAAAAATATTAGTTAATTGGAAACGAAATCCTAAATCGAGCATTACATCTACCTCATCAATTACAAGCTTTTTAATTGATTTTAATTGAAGCGAACTATTTAATGATAAATCGTAAAAACGACCAGGTGTAGCCACAATAATATCTGTACCTTCGGCAGCTTGTATTTTTTGATTATTAATGTTCGTTCCACCGTGTATACCAAGCACTCTAACTTGCATATACCTAGTGTAACTTTCAATCTGTTCAACCATTTGTGTAACCAACTCAATGGTTGGAACTAAAATTAATATTCGTGGGGGTATTTGTTTTGAAAATTTTAGTTCGTGCAACAAAGGCATCATGTATGCCAATGTTTTACCCGTTCCAGTTTGAGAAATACCAACAACATCTTTTCCAGAAAGTATTACCGAATACACTTCTTGCTGAACTTGTGTTGGTGTTGTAAAACCCAAATCATCAATGGCTCTTAATAGTGGTTTTGAAAGGTTAAGGTTTTTGAAAGTGTTCATTTAAAAGAATATTTATAACAAAGTTAAGCATATAATCCAACGGTTGTTGAACAGGCATAGAACGATTGAGTAGCTAATAGGCTCTCATTTAGAAATTATTTTTTTATAAAATACGTCTTTGGCATATCCTATCTTAGTTTTATCAAGCTTAGTTAGGCTTTCTTTTATTATTCTATTCACAATTACGTTATTTTTATAATAGTACTCATCGGTAATATTTAATTTTTTATATGAAAAACGTATTTCACTTTCAGCTTTTTCAACTTGGTATTTTTGGGCGTTAATTTTATTAAAAAAAGTTCTAAAAATTGCGTATTGCCAAACCATATTTTCAGTTTCATTAGAAAGTCCAATACAATCTTTTGTTATGTGTTCACTATATAGCAAAGAAAAATCATTTTTTGAAATTAAATAATAACCACCACCTTCACACATTCCACCACCTTTTTTTCGATGATATTTAATATGATAAACAGGTTGATTATTATAATACTCAATAGGGCCTAATTCAAAAGAGTATTTATTATTAGAGTATAATTTAAAGAAAATGATGTATATTAAACCATAAGGTCTACCATCTTGATAGAAGAAAACACTACTTGGTATAGTATCTGTTTGATGTAAAAATGAACCATCTTTCAAGTTAGAAAACAGGCTGTCATTCAGAACATAAAGATTAGTTATTCCATTAAAATAATAAATTTTTTCTTGGTTCTTTTTTGCTAAAAAATCTGCTTTAATATCTGCTTTAAATTCATCTCCCTTATTATAAATAAAATTATTGTCTTTCCAGTTTTTTAAAGTTTGTTTAATAACTTGATTGGCAGTTAACACTTTACTAGGCTTAATAACAACTTCCGATAAGTTATAAACAGTAGGTTTTAAAATTATGTTTATAAATTTAGGTTCTTTAACAATTTGATATTTAGTTTCATATCCAACATAACTTATTGTTAGTGTGTCATTTATGTTTGCTGTTATACTAAAATTGCCTTCATAATCAGAAACAACACCTTTGGTTGGTTGTCCTTTTATAATAATATTACAAAACGAAATAGCTTGTTTTTTTTCGGTAATTACCCTTCCATTTAACTCAAAAGTATGCTGAGCTTTTGAAATAAAACAAAAACCCAACAATACCATTAGGTTAATAACTTTAATTAACATCTGTTTTTAATTATTTATAGATACTATTACAATTTGGATTACCACCACCATTTAGAGGGAAACATCCATTTTTCTTCCTCAATTCCATTTCCAATCTTTCTTCCACATTAAATTATTTTAGCATTTCTGCTTCTTGCTCTTTTAAAGCATCTTTTGTTGTTTATTCTTATAACTTTTTTAAAATGAATGAAACCCGAAGTGCATTTGATAATAAAACAAATAAATTGAGTTTTTTTAAAAGTTGTTTATCCATGTGATTATTAAATTATTAAACATCAATAACAACTTTATTTAAATGTACAATAAAAAATTGAAAATATTGTGAAAAATTGATGAAAAAGAAAATTATGTTAATCAAACTAGTAATAAAAAATTTAGAAAATAATAGCATTAAATTTAACCGTTTAATTGTTTTGAAATAAACTAGAAAAAAAACTGTTTTGTTAAAAAATACAAGTTAAGATAAACAATAAACCAAGAAAAAATATAAATTTTAAAAAACTAGTAAAACTATTCTAAATAGACCATGAGGTTTTTATAGTAATTTTATCCGATGAAATTAAGTGTACACCCCTATTTTCTTGAATTTATTCATCCATTTGCATTGGCTCATGGCACACGAACTGGCACACAACTGGCATTTGTAAAAATTGAATACCAAGGAATAGTTGCATACGGAGAAGCATCACTTCCTCCCTACCGAAACGAAACATTTGAAAGCGTTAAATATTGGGTGGAAAGTAAGTATCAACAAACGCTCGAATTAATTTCTTCCATTCCAATTCATTTAACCTCCCAATTTCCTTTTTCAGCAGAACACCCATCAGCATCAGCGGCATTACAAATGGCACTTTTAAATTGGCAAGCTAAATTAACCCATACCAACTTGTTCGATATTATTAAACAAACTTCAACTTTACCAGCGTTAACGTTAACCATTACCAAAAACGATTTCGATTTTATTTCAGAAAAATTGAAATTAGCCAATCACTTTAATCACTTTAAACTTAAATTAACTGGCCATTCCGACGATATTGATTTTGTAAAAGCCATTCGTAAACTGACCGATTTACCATTTTGCATTGATATTAATCAAGGATGTAATAACCAAGAAGATGCTATTCAATTAATCTCAACACTAGAGCAATTTCAATGTAAACTGATAGAACAACCTTTAAATAACCACAATCACGAAGGACATTATTGGTTAAAGCAACGTACTCCATTACCCATTATTGCCGACGAATCCATTGCTCTATATACTGATTTGGTTCAATATCATGAAGCCTATTCTGGAGTAAATATTAAATTGATGAAATGTGGTGGTTTAATGCAGGCGCAACAAATGGTTGATTACCAACCTGAAAACAATTCATCATTTATGAAATTAATTGGTTGTATGTCAGAATCTTCTTTAGGCGTTGCTGCTGCAGCTGCAATAGCCTCTCAATGTCAGATGGCCGATTTAGATGCTCCCTATTTAAATATAAACGACCCGTTTAAAGGTTTCCAAATTTGGAATGGAAAAATTGTTGTTGCTAATCAAATTGAATTAATAGATAATAAGCTATTTTAACTACTTGTACCAATCGTACACAAATTTTATAATCAACGCGAATACGATTAAAAGGTAAAACTTTCGAATAAATGTATTTCCTTTTTTAAACGCCACTTTTGCTCCTAAATACGAGCCTGCCATATTGCTTATTGCTAGTGGAATTGCAATGGTAAAAATTACATTTCCAGAAATTACAAAAAACAACAATGCTGCAATATTGGTAGCAATGTTAATAATCTTAGCATGAGCAGATGCCATTAAAAACTCCATACCAAACACACTTATAAAAAGTAATATCAAAAAGCTTCCTGTACCAGGTCCAAAAAAACCATCATAAAAACCCAATACCAATCCTACCAATCCAGAATAGTAATAACTTTTTTTTGTTACGAGTTTGCTTTTTTCATACTGACCTAATTCTTTTTTTACAAACGTGTAAATAAAAACCAACACCAGCAAAACGAAAATGATGGGTTTAATAAGTTCGTTGCTTAAAAAAGTAATTAACCAAGCTCCCAGAAAAGATGAACCCACCGCACAAATAATACCTGGCAGCAATAACTTATAATTAATTTTTACTAACTTCATGTATTTAAACGATGCTAACACCGTTCCGCTAAACCCTGCAAACTTATTGGTGCCTAGCAAACTTGGAATGGCATATTGAGGCATAAAAAGAATTAGTGCTGGCAGTTGAATTAATCCCCCACCACCCACTACTGCATCGGTAAACCCAGCAATAAAGGCAAACATTAAAACAACCAGTAGGTCTTGAACTATCAAATTAGTCGTATTAGTATGTAAAAATAGTCAAAAGCGATATTTCTAACTAATATGTTATTACAATATTAACCCTCTGAGTGTAATTAGCTAGAATGTAAATTCGAGTTTTTTTGTGTAATGAAATGAAGAAAAAAAAAGTATCGAGAACAGAATTTTATAAAAATTTCTCTGTTTTCGATACAATTTTCTATCGAAAATCACTCCTTTAGACTTGTATTTTAAAAATAATTAAATTTAAAATCGGAAAAGGTACACTAGCTATTTAATCAAACTGACAAAATTGATGTAACTCAACTCTTACAATATTATTATTTAAGAGAAAAAAATGACGATTTACTAGTCAATAGTTTATAATTATCTTCTTAAAAATTACAAATTTTCATATAAAAATAAAACCAATATAAATTTTATTTAATTGATATTCAATATTTTAAATATTTTTTTACTACTATGTATTGCATGGTAATATGTTTTATACATATCTTTGTTATAACAATTAATAGGTTAAACCCTTTAAATAGATAAAATGAATAAAAATTTAGAAACACATTTATAAAATCATGATTAGCTCAGAAAAAAAACTCGACATATCACATCGATATTCACCAATCCATATCTAAAATTATGAACTTAGAAAACACACAAGCCCAAATGAGAAAAGGAGTTTTGGAATATTGCATTCTATCTATTCTTAACAATAGAGAGGCTTACCCTTCCGAAATCATTGAACAATTAAAAAAAGGAAAACTTATCGTAGTTGAAGGAACACTTTACCCTCTTTTAACCCGCTTAAAGAATGCCGAATTACTCTCTTACCGTTGGGAAGAATCGGCATCCGGACCACCTCGTAAATACTATCAACTTACCGAAAAAGGGCAACGTTTTTTGAACGCACTGGAAAGCACTTGGAATGAGTTAGTAGAAGCCGTTGAACACACTAGAAAAAATAACAACTAATTAGAACTAAACACCTAACAAAATGAACCAGACATTAACCATAAACATAAGCGGAATAGTTTTTCATATTGAAGTAGATGCCTACGACAACTTAAAAAGCTATTTAAATAAAATAAAGAGTTATTTCAATAACTCCGAAGAGCGCGGAGAAATTATGCTCGATATTGAATCGCGAATTGCTGAACTATTTAGCAATATGTTAACCGATAAAAATCAAGTTATTACCTCATCAAACGTAGAAAGGGTAATTGAAATAATGGGTAAACCCGAACAATACATTTCTGATGATGATGAACCAACCCAAGAAACCGTTAACGAACAAACCATTAAAGGTGACAAAAAATTATATAGAAACCCAGACGAGAGAATATTGGGCGGGGTTTGTTCAGGATTAGCGTACTATATTGGTTTTGACACCGTTTGGATACGACTATTTTTTGTAGCAGCATTATTCTTAGGATTTGGGGTTTTAACCTACATTATTTTATGGATAGTAATTCCTGTAGCAAAAACTGCGTCCGACAAACTAAAAATGAAAGGCGAACCTATTAACATTCAAAATATAGGTAAAAAATTTCAAGAAGAAGCCAATAAAGTGAGCGATAACCTTAAAAACATGGATACCAAAAAATATTCATCAAAAGTAGGTTCTGTATTGGAAAATATTTTTGGTGCAATGGCTACCATATTAACCTCTATTTTCAATATAATTGGTAAAATAATTGGCGTAGTATTTCTAATTATTGGAACATTTATGTTAGTGGTATTATTAGGACTTTTGTTGGGTTCTGATGCCATTATTTCAATCACCAATGATGGCATTTTTTCCATACAATCGCACGATTTTTTAAACTTGATATTTGTATCTCCAAACCAAACTTATCTAGCTATAACAGGTGTATTGTTAATGGTAGGAGCACCAATTCTTACTTTAATTTATTTAGCCATTAAATTGTTATTCAAAATAAAAACTCATTTTAGTATTGGGTTGAGCTTACTTGTTATGTTTATTATTGGAGCATCTATGTGTGCATTGGTAGGAATAGAAATGGGTACAGAAGTTTCGTGGGACGAAGAAAAAGTAACTACCCATCAACTAATTCCAAATGGTGCAACTTTAATCATTAAATCTCCATCACTAACACTTCCTGGTCAAGGTGTTTTAGAGGATAGAGTTTCCACTATTTCGATAAATGGAGATACCTTGTATCAAAGTTTTGTTGATTTAGAAATTGAAAAAAGTAAAACCGATAGTATTCAATTGGAAATTAGAATTTCATCAAATGGAAGTTCCCAAAAAGATGCACTTAACAAAGTCCATGCTATAAATTATACCTATCAAATTTCAGATTCTGCTTTAGTCTTAAACAGTTATTTGTCTACATTGAAAAAAAATAAAATTAGAGGTCAGGAAGTAAAATTGAAACTGTACATTCCTTTAAATCAAGTTATTTATTTAGACCATTCGATAAAAGATTTGCTAGATGATGTTGCTAATGTTTCCGACACTTACGACAAAGAAATGACAGGAAATAAATGGGTGATGTTAGCAAATGGATTAACCTGTTTAGATTGTGCTGAAATTAATGGTGTAAGCACACTCCAATTAGATTCGATTAAAAAATATGTGCCAATAAAGTAGTTAGTTGTTTATTTATATTACCCGTTTAGTTAGTTAAAGAAAGCTCCGAATATATCGGAGTTTTCAACTTTAAACAAGTTATAATTTACTTAATTCATCTTGTACAAAGTTAACCAGTTCTTGTACATATTTTCTTGTAAAATTAAATTCTATGCCTGCTGCCAAATAGATTTCCTTAATTGATTTGGTATAACCAAGTTTTAAGGCGTTCATGTATTGTTCGATAGCCTTTTCTGGATTATTTTTATAATTACGCCAAACTGCTATTGCACCAAGTTGAGCCATTCCATATTCAATATAGTAGAACGGTACCTCAAACAAATGCAATTGTTTTTGCCATAATGTGGCTAACGAGAGTTCATTTTCGCTCCAATCCACTTGATTGCTTCCAAATTCGCTCATTATGTTCTTCCATGTTAAATAACGTTGATTAATGGAATGTGTCGGATTTTCATATACCCAATGCTGAAATTTATCAATTGCCGCCACCCAGTTTAAGGTTTCCAATGATTTTTCGAGCTGCTCTTTTTTAGCTCTTTTCAACTCTTGTTTATCTTTATAAAATTCATCCCAGTAATCCATGGTAATCAACTCCATACTCATCGAAGCCAACTCAGCCACCTCAGAAGGCATATCTTTAAATCCAGTTAACAATAAATCTCTTGTTAAAAACGAATGAATGGCATGACCACCTTCATGAACCATCGTAACCAAATCGCGCTGAGAGCCCACTGAATTCATAAAAATAAATGGCACTCCCATTTCGTGCAATGGATAGTTAAAACCACCTGGTGCTTTTCCTTGTTTAGATTCTAAATCGATATAATTCATTTCCTTCATTGTACTTAAACAAGCTCCGAAGTATGGATTAATTCGATTAAAAATAACGATGGTTTTATCAAGCAATTCCTGTCCTGTTTCAAATGGTTTTAATGCAGGTTTACCAAATGGATCAACCGCCATATCCCATGGTTTAAGCATTGATAATCCCAACAATTTTTTCCTTTTCACATCAAACATATGGGTTACTGGAACCACCACCTGCGCAATGGCATCGTGAAAATCGAAACAATCTTGTTTATCGTAATCAAAGCGGCCTAACGATACAAACATATAATCTCTATAGTTTTCAAAATCAGCATTTTGAGCAACTTTATGTCTAAGTGCAATTAATTCTGTGTATAGCTTATTTAGGTTGTTTTCATCTTGTAATCGTCTAGCATCGATAAGTTCAAAAACATTTTCCCTAACCCTTCGATCGGTATTCTTTAGGTAATTCGATGCTTGTTGAAGTGTTAATTCTTGACCTTCATAGGCAATGGTCATTTCAGCCGAAATTGCTCCATACTTTTGAGCATCTTCTTGCAATTTTGCGTTTAACGGAATGTTTATTTCCCTAAATAATTTGATCTGATTTTGAATCCCTCTTAAATAAATAAAATAGTTGGATTGGTCTAATTGGTTAATAATCGTATTGTTAATCAATTTAATATTAAATTCATTAATGTAGGGAGCAATTTTAGGCTCAATTTCAGTAACAAAAAACGAAAAACTATTTGCCAATTCTTCATTGGTGGTATCAATGTTCATTTTAATGTAACGCCAAGCCAACTCTTCCTCTAGAACTGCTTCCAACTCACTTCGGTCAATGAGCCAATTTTCGAGTTCTCTTACACTTTCTATTTTTCGAGTAATTAAATCATCAAAATAAGGTGCTAATTTTATCCACGAATCAATAACTAAGTGTTCGGATAAAAATTTTCGTTTGTTTTTTTGTGGAAGTTCGAAGACCGAATTATTCATAAAATGCTATAAAAAAAAAGCTGAACAATTTCATCCTGTGAAAAATGTTCAGCTATTTAATAAATTTGATAAGAAGTTAGCCGTTTTTCTTAGAGCCTGCAGCTTTTTTAATTGGTGTTTTTGCAGCACTTGGTTTTTTAGCAATTGGTTTAGCTGACACTACTTTTTTTGCAGTGTTTTTTTTATCAGTAACTTTTTTAACAGTTTCTTTTTTAGCTGTTGCTTTTTCCTCTTTAGCTTCAGCTTCTTGTTTTTTGAAAAATTCAGATTTAACTAAGATATTGAACCACAAAAACATTTTTTTTAAATCAGAATTATAAACTCTTTCTTGATCAAAATCAACTATTTTACTCAAAAAAGCTCTTAATTCTTCAGGTTTTGAATTATGATCAATAACCTCCTTACCTTTAGTTGAATCGTAGATTTTTGCGTAAGCGTCAATTAACGACATGTCATCTCCAGTAGTGTAAATGCTAATATCTTCTAGCGCACTTACTTTGTCTGATGCATAAACAGGAAGTTTTTTTCCGTCAGCTAACGATTCCACTACAAATCCACCTTTTGTTTGTGATACAATTTTGTATAAACCCGGTTTTCCGGTAATTGAAATTATTGATTTTAAATTCATGTATAATTTTTTAAAGTGAGCAAATGTAATAAAATAAGGTTTTAAAAAACAGTTTTTTTTTTGCTTAAATTTTCAACCAACCATATGCTTGAGAAATGAATTCGATGATATCTGATGCAATTAGTGATTGTCCCCCTACCTTTTCCATTGCCAAATCGCCAGCCAATCCATGTAAATATACCCCTAACACAGCAGCTCGCTCAGGTTGATAACCTTGAGCCAATAAACTGGTAATGATTCCAGTTAACGCATCTCCACTACCTCCAGTAGCCATGCCCGGATTTCCTGAACTGTTAATAAAAACCTTTCCTTGAGGAGTTGAAACAGAAGTACATGCTCCTTTTAAGACCACAAAAACTTGATTTTTAATCGAAAAATTCATCTGCATTTTTAATCGCTCCTCATCAGTATTCCATTTTCCAGCCAATCGTTCAAATTCTTTTGGGTGAGGTGTTAAAATCGATTCTTTTGGCAAAAATGCCAACCAAGTTTTATTTTCTGATAAAATATTTAAGGCATCGGCATCCAATACCATTGGAAAATTTGAATTCTGAATCAACAATTTTAATGCTCCTTGAGTAGATTTGTCCATTCCTATACCTGGACCAATTCCAATGGATGAATACAAAGAGATATCTGGAACATCAGCAATAACATCATTTTCATAACTCGTTAAACACATGGCTTCTGGCACACTTGTTTGAAGAATAGTTAATCCACCATTTGGAATATGCATGGTTAACAATCCTACTCCTGCGCGAATACAAGCTTTTGCTGACAATACAGCCGCTCCCATTTTACCTTTGCTTCCTGCAATAATTAATGCATGGCCAAAAGTACCTTTATGTGAAAACTTGGTACGAGGAATTAACCAACCCTTCACATCACTTTTTGTCACATAACAATAAGGCGTTTCAACTTCTGATAAAAATTTTGGGTGGATTCCAATTGGCAAAACAACCATTTCACCACAAAACCAATTGTTTTGAGGGAATAACATAGCTAATTTTGGTTGTTGAAATGTTAAGGTATATTTTGCATGTACAATATTTTCGATAGTATTATGCGTGTTATCTTCAGTAAATAACCCCGAAGGGATATCAATAGAAACAATCGGATAATTAATTAATTTTTTAATCACATCAACAACAAATCCACCAATTGGTTTATTTAAACCTGATCCAAAAATAGCGTCAATTAGTAAGGTGTTCTGATCTAATGTAACCCATGGATTTTCTTCAGTTAGAAAGCAAATTTCGGCAGTCGATTTTTTTATTTTTTTTAAATTTACGATAAAATCTTCACTATATTTTTTTGAAAACTCTACAATAAAAACCTTTACTTTTAAGTTTTTGGAAGCCAGTAAACGGGCTATAACCAATCCATCGCCGCCATTGTTTCCAACTCCACAAAAGACAGAAAATGTTTGCTGATTGTTGTATTCTTTTGTTAACCAATCAAAACATGCAGCTGCTGCCCTATCCATTAGGTCAGAAGAAGAAATTGGTTCATGCGCTATGGTGTATGCATCTGCTTCTCTAATTTGTTGTGCAGTTAATATTTTCATATTGATATTTTTATAACGTAACTAATTACCACCATAGCAATGGTAAATATAAACATATATAAAAGGATGTTAGCTCCATTTTTAAATTTAAAAAAAAGATGTATCGGTAAAAACAAAAACAATATCAGCAGTGGAATTAACGCTGGATAGAGATAAAAACTTTCCACTACATCACCTTTTAATAAAGCGATGATCGAACGTTGCATTCCGCAACCTAAACATTCGATGCCAAAATACTTTTTATATGGGCATGCAAGTAGGTGATTTTCTAACCAAGAAATAATAGTAAGAAGCATTCATGCAATTTTTTCGATACGAATTTACCCTTTTAGCAATTAATATCATTTCATTAAAGGTATTAATTCGTGATAAGCGGTAATAAAAAAACAATACAAACTCTCTATTTTTGTCAAATTATAAATTTGAATGAATACTTTTACGTTTCAAAAAAAAATTAGATGAACTTGAATAAATTTTTGTTGGTTGTTGCCTTTATAATAATTACGATAGTTACACATGCACAGGGTACCGTTCGTGGATTTGTATACGATGAAAAATCAGGTGAACCAGTTATTTTTACTAATGTATACCTTAAAGGCACCACAATGGGCTCTGCCACCGATGTAAATGGTTTCTATTCTATAAACAAAATTCCTGCAGGAAGTTATACGTTGTTGGTAACCTCCCTTGGATATGATACAGCAAGAGCGTCTATTACCATTAAAGGAAATGAAATTATTAATCAAAAATTATTTATTAAAGAAGCCATGATTCAAATGGCCACTTTTAATATTTCTGCCGAAAAATCGGAAGTAAAAACCGAGGTAAAAATGTCGGTTACTAAAGTTACCCCGAAAGAAATTCAATCCATGCCATCTATTGGTGGCGACCCCGATTTAGCCCAATATTTACAAGTATTACCCGGTGTTACATTTACTGGTGATCAAGGTGGACAACTTTATATTCGTGGGGGTTCACCAGTACAAAATAAAGTTTTATTAGATGGAATGATTATCTATAATCCATTTCACTCCATTGGATTATTTTCGGTTTTCGACACCGATTTAATGCGTAATGCCGATGTTTATACAGGAGGTTTTGGAGCTAAATATGGTGGACGAGTATCGTCTATTATGGATATCACTACAAGAGATGGCAACAAAAAACGTTTAAGTGGAAAACTATCGGCTAGTTCATTTGGTGGAAAAATTTTACTGGAAGGACCAATAAGTAAAGCGAAAGAAGTGGGTGGAGGAAGTAGCTCTTTTGTGATTTCTGCAAAACATTCCTATTTAGAACAAGCCTCATCGGTTTATAAATCTTATTTTAAAAGCCTAAGTTCTGTTAATGCTAGAGGTATTGATACAACAGGTTTGCCTTATGGTTTTACTGATATTTATGGTAAAATATCGTTAAACGGTGCAAATGGAAGTAAATTAAATTTATTTGGTTTTAATTTCAAAGATAACGTGAATTTTTCTGACGAATCCAATATTTCTTGGAACTCATTTGGTGGAGGTTCTAATTTTGTATTAATTCCTGGCTCATCAAAAACCTTGATTGAAGGTGTCTTTGCTTATTCAAAATACAAAATTGACATGGTTGAAGTGGATGGGAAACCTAGAACAAGTGATGTTGGTGGATTTAATGGTGGAATGACTTTTTCTAGCTTTTCGGGAGATAACGAATTTAAATATGGATTTGATGTATTGGGATTAAGTACCAATTATCAATTTACCAACTCGGTTGATTTAATCATTCAGCAAAAACAAAGTACCACTGAATTAGGTGGCTTTTTAATGTTCAGATGGAACATTAAAAAACTTGTGTTAGAACCAAGTTTTAGAGTTCAATATTATGCCTCTCTATCTGAAATTTCTCCTGAACCACGTTTAGGAATCAAATACAATATTACCAATTGGTGGAGAGTAAAGGCATCAGGAGGAATGTACTCACAAAACCTTATTAGTGCCAATTCCGATAGAGACATTGTAAACTTGTTTTATGGTTTTATTTCTGGACCAGATAATTTACAAGACAATTTAACAACTCAAGACGGGACTGTACAAGAGGTAAAAACAAAATTACAAAAGGCGAACCATGGAATTTTTGGATTTGAATTTGATTTAAATCGTTCATTAACCTTAAATACAGAAGGTTATTACAAAGACTTTACTCAATTAACCAATACCAATAGAAATAAAATATATCCTGATAACAATGAATTTTCGGCTCAACCCGATATTTACAAAAAAGACTACATTGTTGAAACAGGAAATGCTTATGGCGTTGATTTTAGCTTAAAATATACTTCTACACATATTAATTTATGGGCTATTTACTCGTTGAGTAAAATTAATCGTTGGGATGGATTACAAGAATACAATCCAGTATTTGACAGAAGACATAATGTTAACCTTGTTGGATCATACATTTTTGGAAAAAACTTAAATTGGGAATTTAACGCTCGTTGGAATTTAGGTTCAGGTTTCCCTTTCACTCAAACTCAAGGATTTTATGAAGGATTAAGTTTTAATTCAATTGATCAAAATCCAACATCGGCAAATGGTACTCTTGAAATTGCTTACGCAGAATACAACAAAGGTCGTTTGCCATACTACCACCGTTTAGACTTAACCTTAAAACGTACATTTATTTTAGGAAAAAATACAGAACTTGAATTAAGTGCCAGTGTTACCAATGCCTATAATCGAGAAAATATTTTCTATTTAGATCGAGTTAGTGGAAATAAAGTTTATCAATTACCCATACTACCTAGCTTCGGTATGAACTTTACCTTTTAAAATAAATTGTAACAATAAGGTGTAATCTTAAAAAAAAATAGTAAGTTTGCCACCTTTAAAAATTAATAAATTATAAAAAATGTACGCAATAGTTGAAATAGCAGGGCAACAATTCAAAGTTGAAAAAGACCAACGACTTTATGTACATCGTTTACAAGACAAAGAAGGAGCTAAAGTTAGTTTCGATAAAGTTCTTTTAATTGACAACGATGGCAAAGTAAACGTAGGCGCCCCAGTTGTAGCAGGTGCAACAGTATCTGCCAAGGTGTTAGAACATCTTAAAGGAGACAAAGTATTGGTCTTCAAAAAGAAAAGAAGAAAAGGCTACCAGAAAGAAAATGGCCACCGTCAGTATTTAACTCAATTATTAATTGAAGGGATTTCTGAAAAAGGTGCTACTAAAAAAACTGAAGCCAAAGCTGAAACTTCTGAAGAAGAAGCTCCTGTAAAAAAAGCAGCAGCTCCTAAAGCTAAAAAAGTAACAAAAACTGAAGAATAACTAACATCCCGATAGTTATCGGGATTAAACTAAAAGAAATGGCACATAAGAAAGGAGCCGGTAGCTCAAAAAACGGTAGAGAATCTGAAAGTAAACGTTTAGGTGTGAAAATATTTGGTGGACAAGCTGCAATAGCAGGTAACATCATCGTTCGTCAAAGAGGAACAAAACATAATCCAGGAGTAAATGTAGGTATTGGTAAAGACCATACATTATTTGCTTTGGTTGATGGAGTTGTTGCTTTCCGTAAAAAGAAAGACAATAAATCCTATGTTTCCGTTGATCCAATCACCGAAGCATAAGTTTATATACAATTTACACAAACTCCTGTATCTGTAAACTTATAGATGCAGGAGTTTTTTTATTTCATTAACATCCATAAAAGTTAAAGGTTTTTAAAGCAAAATGTAACTTATAAACTTTTAACTTTACACTTTTCAAACTAAAAACAATATGTTACAAACTGCATTTATTAGAGAAAACACCAACCTTGTAATAGAACGATTAAAAAAAAGAAATATTGATGCTACAAGCACGGTTAACAGTATTATTGAGCTTGACGATAAACGTAAAAAAACACAACAAGAGTTAGATTCGCTTTTATCAGAAAGCAATCAAATAGCAAAACAAGTAGGTGATTTATTTAAAAGTGGAAAAGCTGATGAAGCAACCGCCTTAAAAGAAAGAACAGCAGTAATAAAAGAATCATCATCAATACTTAAAGAAGAGCAAAATACGATTAATGCTGAATTGCTTAAATTATTGTATCAACTTCCAAATTTACCCAACGAAATAGTGCCCAATGGTAAATCGGCCGAAGACAACTTAAATGTATATGAAAGCAATCCAATTCCTAAGTTACCTGCAAATGCTTTACCTCATTGGGAATTAGCCAAAAAATATGACATTATAGATTTTGAATTAGGTGTGAAAATTAGTGGTGCCGGTTTTCCTGTTTACAAAGGGAAAGGTGCTCAATTACAACGTGCTTTAATTACATTTTTTTTAGATGATGCCATTGCAGCTGGATATCAAGAAATTATGCCTCCATTAATGGTAAATGAAGCTTCTGGATATGGCACTGGACAATTACCAGACAAGGAAGGTCAAATGTATTACATGCCTACCGACGATTTATATATGATTCCAACAGCTGAAGTGCCAATTACCAATCTATATCGCGATGTAATTTTAAAAGAAAGCGATTTTCCCATCAAAAATGTGGGTTATACACCTTGTTTTAGAAGAGAAGCTGGTTCTTATGGAAAAGATGTTCGTGGATTAAACAGATTACATCAATTTGATAAAGTGGAAATTGTACAAATTCAACATCCCGACAAATCATACGAAACTTTAGACAGTATGGTGGAACACGTAAAAGGATTATTGAACAAATTAGAACTTCCATACCGAATTTTAAGATTGTGTGGAGGCGACATGGGTTTTACCTCTGCCCTAACCTACGATATGGAAGTATTTTCGGCAGCTCAAGAAAAATGGCTGGAAGTAAGTTCTATTTCAAATTTTGAAACATTTCAGGCGAACCGTTTAAAATGCAGGTATAAAGATAGCGAAGGAAAAACGCAATTGGTTCACACCTTAAACGGAAGTGCTTTGGCATTGCCAAGAATATTGGCATCCATTTTAGAAAATAATCAAACTGAAAATGGTATTAAAATTCCAGCTGCATTGGTACCATATACCAAATTCGAATACATTAGCTAGCCATGAATTGGAAAGCACCATTGATATTACTGTTCAGTTTAGTGTTGTTTTCTTGTGCAAACAACAGAGAAGAAGAAGTAAAAAAAATTGATGAGCTTTTAGTTCAAATTGAACAGACCGAAAACAAGTTTAACGCCATTGATTCAGTTAACTTGTTTTCGGTTTATACTAAAATGATTACCGATTTAAAAGATTTACACCTCTTTACGGACACCTTAGAAAATGAAACTTTTAAAAAAATAAACAACGCAAATACTCACCTTGCAGCGTTAACAGCCGCTACACAATATTTTTATATTATTTCATCAGAACTTCAGCATTCAAAAAAACAAGTACAGAATTTAAAACAAGATGCTGGAAATGGGTTGATTGAAAAAGCTAAATTCGTTGATAGGCTAAAAGAAGAACAAGAAATAATACTTAATTTAACCCAAGTTATTGATTCAACTTATAAAGATTTAGACTTGAAATTAGAAGAAACAAAAAAACTTTACCCAACAGTAGATTCAATTGTTGACTATTTAAAAAACACCAAATCAACTCAAACTGATACAGCTAAATAAATTGACCAAAGCACGCTACATAATATTTATCATTATTTTAATAAGCATTCAAAACAACGTTGTTTTTGCTCAAAATTCAACTAGCGATGAGGAGTTGGCCAATCAATATTTTTACAACAAAGAATACGACAAGGCTGTAATTTATTTTGACAAATTATTCGACAAAACTAATAGCCAACAACATTATTTAAAATTACTTGATTGTTATGTTGAATTGAAAGAATATAAAAATGCAGAAAAACTTGTTAAACGTCAACAAAAACTTCATCCATTCGAATTGAATTTTTCGGTTGATATGGCTTATTTATATGATGTTTCTGGAAAAGAAAACGACGCCAAACAACTAAGTGAAAGTACCATTAAACAATTAAGTCCTAACCAACAACAAATAACCAGTTTAGCTCAGGCATTTCAATTTAGAAAAAAACCTGAATATGCTATCCAAACCTATTTGCAAGGCAGAAAACTACTCAAGGACATGAATCCTTTCAACTTTGAATTAGCACAATTGTACAGCAGTGTGGGCAAGTCGCAACAAATGATTAGCGAATATCTAGATCTTTTGGTAATTCAAGAATCGTACATACAAAGTGTTCAAAATGCATTGCAAACTAATCTTTCTGATGCTGAACAAACCGATAAAAATGAGTTGCTTAAAACGTCGTTGCTTAGCTACATTCAACGATACCCCGACAAACGTGTTTTTTCTGAAATGTTGATATGGATTTATATTCAAGAAGGAAATTATCCAGGAGCTCTAATTCAAGCGAAAGCATTAGATAAACGTTTTAAGGAATTTGGCGACCGACTAATGTCATTAGGACAATTGGCTTACGAAGATAAAGATTATGAAACCGCTATGAAATGTTTTCAGTATGTTGTTGGTAAGGGCACCAATGGATATTATTATGTGAATGCAAAAATGGAAATAGTAAATGTGTTGACAAAAAAAATTACCTCATCAAATAATTACACCGAAGCCGACATTACCGATTTAGAACACAATTACCAATCGACCTTAAACGAATTAGGAAGGAGTGCATCTACAAGTCCTTTAATACGTGGTTTAGCTAACTTACAAACGTTTTATCTACACCAACCTAGCCAAGCCATTGATTTACTAAATGAGGTGCTTACCATGCCAGGAATTACTCCACATGAAGTTGCTCAAACCAAAATTGAATTGGCTGATGTACTCTTATTTACCAACGAAATTTGGGAAGCCTCCCTACTCTATTCTCAAGTAGAAAAAGCCTATAAGTATGATGAGCTAGGTGAAACTGCTAAATTTAAAAATGCAAAAATTTCGTTTTATACTGGTGATTTTGCTTGGTCGAAAGCACAACTCGATGTATTAAAAGCTTCAACATCAAAACTAATAGCCAACGATGCCATGGAATTATCGCTTTTAATTACCGACAATATTGGAATTGATACCAACGAAGCACCTCTGTTAATTTTTGCTAAAGCCGATTTACTCAACTACCAAAACAAAATTAATGAAGCATTAATTCTGCTCGACTCACTAAAATCAGCTTTCCCATTTCATGGTATAAACGATGATATTTTGTACATGCGTTATAAAATAAACTATAAAACACATAAAGTAGACGAAGCCATTGAAAACCTAAATGAAATAATAAAATCATACTCTACCGACCTTTTAGGCGACGACGCACTATTTAATTTAGCTCGTATTTACGATAACGACAAAAACGATAAAGAAAAAGCCAAAGAACTCTATAAACGAATTTTGTTCGATTACCAAAACAGTATTTATGGTGTTGATGCGCGAAAACGTTACCGAGAATTGAACGGAGATATTAATATTCTTAAAATAGAAAATGATGTTTTACAATTTGAGGCGAATTGATAATAACTACTGCCAACATCAAGTCAAAAATAATCCCTAAAAAAAACACCATTTTATTTTCTCATTACAATTTGATTGTTATTTTTGCTGTCCGTTAAAAAAGGAGGGATGGGTGAGTGGCTTATACCACCAGTTTGCTAAACTGACGTGCGGGAAACTGTACCGGGGGTTCGAATCCCCCTCCCTCCGCCAAAAGTAAAAAAGTCTTGCATTATGCAAGACTTTTTTTTATGCTAAACTGTTCATAAATCCTTTAATAACCTTTTTATTGGTAAGGCTTCGTACAATTTTTTATTTCTAATTTTAGAACCTTGTAAGAATATTTTATATGGCAGAAGAATCAAATTATACCGACGACAGTATACGCTCACTCGATTGGAAAGAACACATCCGATTGCGACCAGGTATGTACATTGGTAAATTGGGTGATGGTGCTGCTTACGACGATGGAATTTATATTTTATTAAAAGAAGTGGTCGATAACTGTATTGATGAATTTGTAATGGGAAACGGTCGTACCATCGATATTTCTATTAAAGACAAATTGGTGAAGGTGCGCGATTACGGTCGTGGTATTCCGTTAGGAAAAATGATTGACGCCGTTTCTAAAATGAATACCGGTGGCAAATACGACTCCAAAGCTTTTAAAAAATCGGTGGGGTTAAATGGCGTTGGAACCAAAGCAGTAAATGCCTTATCAAGTAGTTTTATTGTTGAATCGGTGCGCGATGGACAAATAAAAAAAGCAGAATTTGAACGTGGCGAATTAATCAACGATTATCCTATTGAAGAATCGAGCTACAGAAAAGGAACAAAAGTTACCTTTATTCCTGATGAAGTTATCTTTAAAAATTATCAATTCCGTTCGCAGTTTGTCGAAAAACTATTATGGAATTACGCTTACCTCAACACAGGCTTAAGCATCAATTTTAATGGCGAAAAAATTGAATCCGAAAACGGATTAAAAGACTTGTTACAAACCAATCTATCCGACGAACCCTTATACCCTATCATCCATTTGTTTGGCGAAGATATTGAAGTAGCAATTTGTCATACTCAAGCCTATGGCGAAGAATATCATTCGTTTGTAAACGGACAATTTACTCCACAAGGAGGAACACATCAAAACGAATTTAGAGCTGCTTATGTAAAAACCATTCGCGAGTTTTATGGTAAAGACTACGATTCGTCAGATATTCGTTCAGGAATTATTTCTGCCGTAAGCATAAAAGTAATGGAGCCCGTTTTTGAATCACAAACAAAAACAAAATTAGGTTCAACCGAAGTTGGTCCAGAAGGACCTTCAATGAGAGCGTTTATTAATGACTTTTTAAAGCGTGAACTCGATAATTATTTACATAAAAACCCTGATGTTGCTGAAGCAGTTCAACGACGTATTTTACAAGCTGAACGCGAACGAAAAGACATGGCTGGCATTAAGCAGTTGGCAAAAAAAAGAGCAAAAGAGGTTTCGTTGCACAATAAAAAACTTAGAGATTGCCGAGTACATTACAATGACGAAAAAGACAACGATAAAAAAGTAGAATCAACCCTTTTTATTACCGAGGGAGATTCAGCTTCTGGTTCTATTACAAAATCGAGAGATGTAAACACGCAAGCCGTATTTAGTTTAAAAGGGAAACCATTAAACTCCTACGGTTTAACCAAAAAGATTGTATACGAAAATGAAGAATTCAATCTTTTACAAGCAGCCTTAAATATTGAAGAAGGTATTGAATACTTACGTTATAATAATATTGTAATTGCTACCGATGCCGATGTTGATGGTATGCATATTCGGTTATTGTTAATTACCTTCTTCTTACAGTTTTTCCCTGATGTTATTAAAAACGGTCACTTATTCGTGTTAGAAACTCCTCTTTTTAGGGTTCGCGACAAACAACAAACGTTTTACTGTTACTCGGAAACCGAAAAAAAAGACGCATTAGAGAAAATAAAAGGAAAATCAGAAATAACTCGATTTAAAGGGTTAGGTGAAATTTCTCCTAGCGAATTCAAGTATTTTATTGGTAGCGACATAAGGTTAGCCCCTGTAATTATAGGATCTGATACACCCATTCAAAAATTATTGGATTTTTACATGGGAAAAAACACCCAAGAACGACAAGAATTCATCATTGAAAACCTGAAAATTGAAAAAGATTTAGTGGAGGATAGTTTATAATACAGAACTATTGAAAAACATAGAATTAAATCAAAAACATAGACAAAATTACTAGCTTATCACCTAAAAATAAATGAATTATAACCCGTAGTGCATTTGGGCTTAGTTTTCAATAAAAAAGTGTCATTTCGAGTTTTTTCTGAAAGAAAAAGTATCGAGAAAACACTTTTTATTCTAAAAATTTGAATTCTCGATACAAATTTTACTCATTTCAATCGTGAAATTCACTCGAATGGACAAATTTTTTATCAAATGCACCACGAGTGAATTATACTATTTTGTTAAACAATTCTTAACCAATAGAATACATCAAATAATTTGTTCTATTTATGCACGCATCTTGTTGTAAAACTTATCATTAAAATCTAAGCGTAGATTTCCAAAAATAGTTATCATACCGTTTTATTTTCTAATTTAATTAACTTTGCGATTACACGGTAGTATTAAAGAAAAAAATTATATGTCGTTAAAAAGAGGTGATATTATTGAAGTTGACATTATTGATGTTGCTTTTGGTGGTAATGGAATTGCAAAAATATCGACCGAACAAGGAGATTTTGTGGTTTTTATACCAAATACTTTAACTGGTCAGAAAGTAAGTGCTCGAATTACCAATAAACGCAAGAAACACGCTGAATGTAAACTGGTTGAAATTATTGAGAAATCTCATTTAGAAACCGATATGCCTTTCCAACCCATTTCTGGCGCTCCTTTTATTAATTTACCCATAGAAGTTCAAAAAGATTTTAAATACAATTCGTGCATTAACATCTACAAACGCATAGGGAAATGTAATACTATCAATGATATTTTTGATGAGTACATAGAGTCTCCCGAAATTTACCACTACCGTAATAAAATGGAATATTCGTTTAGTGCCATTGGTTACAATTTAGAAAAAAATGAAGAATTTGATGGTTTCGCTTTAGGCTTTAAAAAACGTGGAACTTGGTGGATTGTGGAGAATTTAGATAAAGACTCTGGAATGTTTGATGCAGAGTTTGAAAACAAATTAAAGGAAATTCGAGTGTTTTGTCAAAACAGTGGCTTACCTGCATGGCATCCACCTAAAAAAGAAGGCTTTTTTAGGTATTTGGTAGTTCGAAAAAGCTATAAAACCAATCAGCTTTTAATTAAACTAGTAACTAGCGATTATGCTATTGGTAGCTTTAATTTTAAAGCGTTTACTGATTTAATTTTGCACTTATTTGGCAACAGAGTTGCAGGATTAATTCACACCATAAACAATGATATTGGTGATAATGCACAATCTAGAATTGGTGATGAGACCCTACTTTACGGAAAACCACTGATATCAGAAAACTTATTGGGATTATCGTTTGACATTAGCATGCAAAGTTTTTTTCAAACCAACCCTAAATGTGCTGAATTGTTGTACAACAAAACCGTCGCCTATGCCATGGAAAACAATGAAAGTATTTCTAATAGTTTGGTAATGGACTTATTTTGCGGTACTGGTACCATAGGACAAATAATTGCTTCAAAAACCAATGCAACAGTTATTGGCGTTGACATTGTAGAAGATGCCATTGTAAATGCCAAAGAAAATGCGATAAAAAACAATATAAAAAATGTCAGATTTTTTGCTGCCGATGTTAATAAATTTTTATTTGATTTTCCTCAATATAAAAACGAAATTGGCACCATAATTTTAGACCCTCCACGTGCAGGAATTGCCAGAAAAGCGCTGCTAAAAGTAATTGAGTTAAATGCCAAACAAATTGTTTATGTGAGCTGCAATCCTTCTACTCAAGCGCGTGACATGGAAGATTTATTTACTGCAGGCTACCAGCTTAAAAAAATTAGTTTGGTTGACCAATTTCCACACACAGCCCACGTAGAAGCGGTGGCATTATTTGTAAAATAAAAGAAGCCCAACTATTGAGTTGGGCTTCTTTTATTTTGTTTTGAACTATTTTTTTGCTTAATTAAAAATATCGTCACCTAATTTTGTATTAACTTCAACCGAAGTAACGACCATATCTAATGATTGTGGACCAAAACTTTGAACAATTTTATGTGCAAATTGAATTCCATTTACCAATTTATAATCAGAATACAATCCAATAACTGTAAATTCTCCTCCCATTTGTTCGTTAGTTTTTACTGACATGGTTTTTGCCTGTAAACCTGAAGCCACATCATACCATACTGTTTCTTTTTCGCCAGAAGGTGAAATTTTTTCCAACTTATAAGCATCCTTACCTTCTAAAGGCTCAATACCTAACAAGTTGAATTTGTATCCAAGTTTTTCAAATTCTAAATCTGCAAATATGGCAGAACTTGCCTTCAAATCTTCCAATTCTTTTCCTTCTATTGTTTTATTTCCTTGCATACCGCTAGTTTTACCAACAGTACCATTAAATGTTTGTTTTTGAATAACCATTGTTCCCATAGCCATTACCATAGCAAATTTGTTTGGAGCTTTTTGGTATCGTGTTACTCCAATACTTTGACCTTGAATAGAGGCATCCATTTTAACCGTGATATCTTTAATTTTGCTAAGTTTTTTATCTAAATCTTTTCCCACAGCCATACCATACTTGGCTTTTACAGCATTGTCTAAAATTGTTTTAGCTGTAACGCCAGATGGAACAGGCTTTAAAGCTTCTACATAATCATTGCCATAACTATCGTAATAACTAACTTTTCCATCAGAACTAAATGTGGCTAATTTTTCAGAAATAGCTTTGTCACCAACAACCAAGATGTAAGCATTGTCTGGTTTAATATATTTGGCTGCAACGGCTTTAATATCATCAACAGTTACTTCACTTAGCTTTTTTAAATAGGTTGAGTAATAATCAGCTGGTAAATTATATTTAGCAATATTAACAGCAAATCTTGCAATGGTTTGTGGATCTTGTAATGAATATGCAAAAGTACCAGTCATATAGTTTTTTATGTCTTGCAATTCTTGTTCAGAAACATTTTCGTTGATTAATCTTCTTAATTCAACCATAAACTGAATAACAGCACTATCTGTAACTTCATTTCTAACTTTAGCAGAAGCGTTAAAACTTCCAACCAATTCGTCAGGATTTACTGAAGAATATGCTCCATATGTATATCCATGTCCCTCTCTTAAATTCATAAACAAACGAGCTGTTGAGCCACCACCAAGTATAGAATTTAAAATTTTAACATTAACTACATCTGGATTGTTTTGTTTTAAATTAATTGGATAGGTTATATTAATTAATGATTGAGTAGATGCTTCTTTATGAACAAAGGCAACTTTTGTTTTGTCAGGAGCAGCTGGAGTTTTGTATTTATTAACTGGGACTTCACCTTTTTGCCATTTCGCAAAATATTTTTCAATTAAAGGTTTTGCTTCTGACAAGGTAATGTCACCAACAACAGCCAAATAGGCAACATTTGGTTTAAAATAAGTGTGATAATATTCTTGACATTTATCTAACGTTACATTTTCAACTGACTTTTCGGTAGAAATTTCACCGTAAGGATGATCTTTTCCATACAATAATACGGAAGCAACATTACTAGCAATTGCATCAGGATTGTCTTTTGCAGATTGTAAACCAGAAATAGTTTGTTTTTTTATTTTATCTAATTCTTCTTGCGAAAATTTGGCGTTAATTAAAACATCAGCCATAATTTCAATTAATTTATCTTGATGTTTTTTTAATGACGATGCGTAAATTCCATCAGACGATGTACTTAATGTTGCCCCAATAAAATCTACTTGTTCATTAATTTGATCTTTTGTTCTATTTTCTGTTGCAGTACCCAGTAGTTCACCAGTTGCTGCTTTGTAGCCAACCATACTTCCTTCCATCACTGGATCAATATCTAACGATAATGAAAAGGATACCTTTGGTAATTTATGGTTTTCAACCACAAAAACTTTTAGTCCGTTATCTAAGGTAAATGATTGTGTTTCTCCTAACTTAATTATAGGTGCAGCAGCAGCTTTTGGTCTAATGCTTCTATCTAATTTTGCTTTTGTTTGAGCAAATGTTGCGCCACCAATTAGAAGTGTTGCAAACGCTATTGATATAATTTTTTTCATTTTAATGTTTTTATTCAATCGTTAAATTCAATTAATTAGCTTGTTGTGCTTTAGGTAAATAGTATAGCACTACCCTATTATCTTTTCTAAAATAATCATTAGCAACACGTTTAATATCTTCACGTGTAACCTTCATATACCTAGAAATTTCAGTGTTGATTAGATTCGCATCACCAAAATAAACAAAATAGTTGGCCAAATTTTCAGCTATCCCTTCAACCTTTGAATTTCCAGAAATCATATCGCTTTCTATTTGATTTTTTAATTTTTGGAATTCGTCTTCGCTAATTAATTCATTTTGCACTTTTTCTACTTCTTTATTCATCGAATTTTCTAATTCTTCAATTGACACACCCATATTAGTAATACCTAACATTAAAGACATGCCTGGATCTTCTGATGGAAATGGAAAAGCACCAACATAAATGGCTTTTTGTTGCTCATCTACAATACTTTTTTGCAATCTAGAACTTTTTCCTTGCGATAAAATTTGAGTTAACATATTTACGGCATAAGAATCAGGAGTTCCCTGGGCTGGAGTGTGATATCCCATCATTACACCAGGTAATTGTACATTATCGTAAATCGTATCTCTAACTTCTTTATGTTTAACAGGTTCAACTACCGTTGGTCTATTCATTGGCTTAGTGCCAACAGGTATATCGGAAAAATATTTTTCAATCCATTTTTTTATTTCTGGTTTATTAATATCTCCTGCAATGGAAAGTGTTGCATTATTTGGCACATAATAGGTCTTATAAAAATCTCTAAACTCTTCAATTTTAGCTTCATTTAAATGAGCTAGCGAACCTATTGGAATCCATTGGTATGGATGCACTTCAAAACCTCTTTTAAACATTTCTGGTAAAAAAGTTCCATAAGGTTGATTATCGAATCTTTGTCGATATTCTTCTTTCACCACTTCACGTTGGGTTTCAACACCTGTTTCATCAATTTTGGAATGAAACATTCTTTCTGATTCTAACCACAAGCCTAATTCTGCTTGATTTGAAGGAAGAATTTCAAAATAGAAAGTTCTATCAAAAGAAGTGTTAGCGTTTAAAATTCCACCATTACTTTGCACTAATTTCATGTACTCACCACGTTTTATATTTTCTGATCCTTCAAATAATAAGTGTTCAAAAAAATGAGCAAACCCAGTTCTATCAGGATTTTCGTTTTTTGAACCTACATGATATAGCACTGTAACAGCAACTATTGGCGTTGAATGATCTTCATGTAGAATAACATTCAATCCGTTTTTGAGTTTATATTGCTCAAACTCGATTTTGTTTTGTGCCTGAGCCAACATGGTACATGATATAATGGCTACAGACAATAAAATTTTTCTCATATTTTTTAGATTTATTACTAATTTAAGGTATGCTAAAGTAATTATATAAACATATTCAACAAAAAATTAATACACTAGTGGTTGAATTCATGGTTAATTGGAAAATTAAATCTTATTATTAATTGTTTATCCTTATTTATTTTTAAATTAGTACAATCATTTGACATTATAATGAATGTTATAAAAGAAATAGATTTAGATAAATCGGTAATTACATTATATGATAATTGGATTATAAAAATCAAGTTTAAAAATGGTGTTGATTTTACTATTAAAGATGCTATTATTGCTAATCAAACTATAGTAGATATTGCAGATAAACATTGCTTTTTATCACTTGTAGATTCTACTCAAGTGAGAAGTAATATTTCAAAAGATGCGTTAGATCATTTTGCGAAACATCCAATCACGAAAGGGTTACGTTTAGCCGAAGCTATTATAATTGATAGTCTTCACAATAGAATATTGGCAAATTTTTACTTAAAATTTACCAAATCACATAACCCTGTTAAAGTTTTTAATAACGAAGATTTTGAAACTGCTATTAATTGGTTACTTGAAATAAGTAAAAGTAGTCAGCATTAGTTTTCTTTTCTCTCAGATTTTTTATATGAAATCTTAATATCCTCATCATCGTAACCCGTTTTCCAATATGGAGTTCCAGCTTCTTCTTCAGCATCTGCTTCCCAATGATGATGCTCCTTTTGCAACCCATCCTTTCGATAAAAAATGGCTAAGATAACACCTGAAACAAAACCCCAAAAATGCGCCTCATAAGAAATTTTTAAATCAAT
>JAVHRO010000152.1:0-28203 GCA_036171675.1 Vicingus sp.
ATATACAAATTGTTACGTTCTTTTTTTTGTTTTTTTACCTTGCAACGGTCTTAATCCATTCATCTAAAAACAACGTAATAACCTTCATTTATTAATTGCTATTTAACATGTTAAACAAATGAAATAAAACTTTTTGCATAACAAATATTTAACATTTTTTATTTAAAAAATAAAAATATTAATCTTTATTTTACGTAAACTTAAAATTATATGTTATGATTAAAAAATTACTTTCTCTAAGCGCAATGGTGGCTTTAATTTCTGCTAATTCTATTGCACAAACAAACATGGGCTTTGAAACATGGGGTCCAACAACAACTAGCACAAGTAATCCTACTGGTTGGGAAACTTTTAACTTAGGTAATTATGGTGGACCTACCTCTACAACTGCAGAAACTGCTAGTCCAGGTGCAGGTGCCAAATCTGCAAAACTGATTACAACTACTGGTTATGCTGCTCTCCTTGGAGTTGGAAATGACACTATTCCAGGAATGGTATCACTTGGTGGAGATTTATTGAATGGAAAGGCACTTGGAGGTGTTCCTTACACACTAAAACCATCGTCAATCGACTTACTTTTTAAATCTACTCCTACAGGAGGTGATTCTTGTTTATTTGTAGCTCAATTAAAACATTTTGATGCTGCTTCTGGAACAAATATTATCGATGGGCAAGCTTATTTAATAGTTAATACTACCGTTTCTTCTTGGACATCATACAATGCGGTTTTCAACTATGTTACTTCAAGTACACCCGACACATTAGTGATGTATGCCCTTTCTAGCTTTTCTGGCAATGGTAGTGTAGCTCACCCTGGTTCTACATTTTGGATTGATGGTTTAGTAATTAATGGTGCAACTGGAATTCAACAAACTGCTTTAAGCGGCAATAAAATTGCTGTTTATCCAAACCCTGCTTCTTCATCAATTAGAATTGCTTTAAACGACAATGAAGCTACTTCAATTAATATTACTGATATTACTGGAAAAGTAGTAAAAACTAAAAATGTTACTAGTAATGTTGTTAGCATTGATGTTGAGAATTTACCTGTTGGTCTTTATATTTACCAAGTAATGAACAACAACAATGTTGTTTACTCAAGTAAATTTAATGTGGCAAGATAATCTAGTTAATATTTCAATTCAAGAAAGGCTGCCTCTGGCAGCCTTTCTTTGTTTATTATATACGCTAATTTTTAAAGCTATGCTTTTTCTTTCCAAATAGAAATCAAATGAATCATGGTAACTACTGCTTTTTCCATGTCCTGAACACTCACGTATTCTTGTCTTGAATGAATACCCATTTCGCCAGTAAATAAATTCGGACAAGGTAGCCCCATAAACGAAAGTCTTGACCCATCTGTTCCTCCTCGAATAATCACTGGTTTTGGTTTTATTCCAGCTCTCTTCATCGCCTCAATGGCATTATCGGTAACAAAAGGAACTGTTTTCAAAATTTCTTTCATGTTACGATATTGCTCTTTTACTTTAAATGTAGCCGTAACATCTTTATGTTTGTATACTACATTGTTTAACAAGTGCTCCAGTCTGTGTTCATATTCAGCCAATTTTGAAGTGTCATGGTCGCGAATAATGAACCCCAATTTAGCTTGCTCCAATCCACCATTAAAATAAGTAGGATGCACAAAACCATCTCTATGTTCAGTAGTTTCTGGCGACCACGAATCTTTTGGCAATTGATCAATAAATTCGGCAGCCACTTTTATGGCATTGACCAATTTATTTTTGGCATATCCAGGATGAGTTGATACTCCATTAATCACTATATCAACGCCATCAGCAGAGAAACTTTCATCTTCAATATCACCTAAATTACCACCATCAAGTGTATAACCATAATCAGCATTAAGTCGTTTCATATCAATATGCTCCACCCCTCTTCCAACTTCCTCGTCTGGAGTGAACAAAATACGAATTGGTCCATGTTCATATGCTGGGGTATTGATAACATAATGAGCAAAATCCATAATAATAGCTATTCCAGCTTTATCATCAGCGCCAAGTAAGGTATGACCACTTGCAGTAATAATATCATCACCAATTTTTTCTTTTAAGTAAGGATGTTTTTCGGTAGTAATAATTTGATCGGATACATCAGGCAAAACAATTGGTGCTCCCGTGAATTTTTTGTGTAAAATAGGTTTTACATTTTTACCACTACAATCTGGAGCAGTATCCATGTGTGCACAAAAACAAATGGTTGGTATTTTCTTTTGAGAGTTACTTGGAATGGTAGCATAAACATAGCCCCATTCATCCATGGCGGTATCAGTAACTCCAATAGCTAATAATTCTTCTACCAAAAGTTGCCCCAAATCTTTTTGTTTCATACTCGAAGGGAAAGACTCCGATTTCGGGTCAGATTCCGTATCAACGGTTACATATTTTAAAAACCTTTCAGTAACGGTATGCTTGTAATTTTTAATGAATTCCATAAATTTTATTTTAGACGGGCAAAATTAAGGATTCTTTTTGTGACGTCAACTATTCGTTAAGATTTGATACTTGAATCTACCGTTTATTCCGTTAACCTTTTTTTTTTGGAAAAACACTCCAATTTGTTTAATTTCGCGAGTCTCAGATTAATGTGAAATTCATGGAACCAATTGAAAAATACATCCCTAAAAACAAAGTGAGAATTGTTACAGCTGCCAGTTTATTCGATGGGCATGATGCTGCGATAAACGTAATGCGAAGAATTATTCAAGCCACTGGTGTCGAAGTGATTCATTTAGGCCATGATAGAAGTGTGGAAGAAGTAGTGAACTGTGCAGTGGAAGAAGATGCCAATGCTATTGCAATGACCTCCTACCAAGGCGGGCATGTGGAGTACTTTAAATACATGTATGATTTATTAAAGCAGAAAGGTTCTGAACACATCAAAATTTTTGGCGGCGGTGGTGGAACCATTTTACCCGAAGAAATTGCAGAATTACAAGCCTACGGAATAACTCGTTTGTATCACCCTGATGACGGTAGAGAAATGGGCTTGCAAGGAATGATTAACGACATGATAGAGAAATGTGATAGACCTACCCCATCCCTGCAGAGAGGAAAGGGCGTTGAGCAATTACTTCTAGAAAAAGATGTTCCTACAATTGCACGACTAATCTCATTAGCCGAAAACAGACCCGAAGAATTTAAATCAGTTTTCACCTCCCCTTTTAAGAGTTCTGGAGTGGCTTCTCCAGTATTAGGCATAACTGGAACTGGTGGAGCAGGAAAATCATCATTGGTGGATGAATTGGTGCGTCGATTTTTAATCGATTTTCCCTCAAAAACCATTGCTATTGTTTCGGTAGATCCATCGAAACGAAAAACTGGTGGTGCATTATTGGGCGACAGAATTCGAATGAATGCCATTAATAATGAAAGGGTATATATGCGTTCGTTGGCAACGCGACAAAGTAACCTGGCGTTGAGCAAAAATGTAGAAGAAGCTGTAAACGTGCTAAAAGCAGCACAATACGATTTAATCATCTTGGAGACTTCTGGTATTGGACAGTCGGATACCGAAATTTGCGATTACTCTGATGTGGCTTTATATGTAATGACTCCTGAATTTGGAGCTGCAACCCAATTGGAAAAAATTGATATGCTAGATTTTGCAGATGTGGTGGCCATCAACAAATTCGACAAACGAGGTTCGTTAGATGCATTACGAGATGTAAAAAAACAATACCGCAGAAACCATAACATGTTTGAGGCTGAAGAAGAAGAAATTCCTGTTTATGGAACCATTGCTTCTCAATTTAACGACCCAGGAATGAACATCCTTTACAAAGTGGTGATAGATAAACTCGAAAAAAAAACTAATTCATCATTAAATTCTACATTTACTGTTACCCACGAAATGTCAGAAAAAATTTTTGTTATTCCACCAAGTAGAACAAGGTATCTATCAGAAATTTCGGAAAACAACCGTGCCTACGATAAATGGGTAAACGAACAAGTAGAAATTGCCGACAAACTTTTTTGCATTAATAAAACCATCGCTACACTTAACCTTAAAGAAGTTGATGTTAAAAAAGTGCTGCAAGCTTCCTTTGATAAAATAAAACTAGACTTTGACCCCAAAAACATGCTCATAATTGAAGGCTGGGAAAAAAAACTAGAAAAATATAAAAATTCAGTTTTTAAATTTAAAGTTCGTGACAAAGAACTTTCTATTGAAACTCAATCGGAAAGTTTATCACACCTGCAAATACCTAAAGTTGCCTTACCAAAGTACAAAGGCTGGGGCGATGTGTTGCGTTGGAGTTTACAAGAAAATGTACCTGGCGAATTTCCTTACACAGCAGGTTTATTTCCATTTAAACGTGAAGGAGAGGACCCAACACGTATGTTTGCTGGAGAAGGTGGACCAGAACGAACCAACAAGCGTTTTCATTATGTAAGTATAGGAATGCCTGCTAAACGGTTGTCAACTGCTTTTGATTCTGTTACCTTATACGGAAACGACCCTGCAATTCGTCCTGACATTTATGGTAAAATTGGTAATTCAGGAGTTTCTATTTGTTGTTTAGATGATTTAAAGAAACTCTATTCTGGTTTTGATTTGTGCCATACCATGACTTCGGTGAGTATGACCATTAACGGCCCAGCGCCAATGATGTTGGCCTTTTTCATGAATGCTGCTACCGACCAAAATTGTGAAAAATACATTAAAGCCAATGGTTTAGAAAAAGAAGTCGACGCTAAAATAGCTGCCATTTATAAAGCAAAAGGTGTTAAACGCCCAGCGTACCAAGGTGAATTGCCACAAGGTAACAATGGCTTAGGCTTGTACTTGTTGGGCTTAACTGGCGACCAAGTGCTGCCTGCCGAAATTTATAACAAAATTAAAGCGGATACTTTAGCAACTGTTAGAGGAACCGTCCAAGCAGATATTTTAAAGGAAGACCAAGCACAAAATACCTGCATTTTCTCTACCGAATTCGCCTTGCGTTTAATGGGCGATGTTCAGGAATATTTTATTGACCACAATGTACGTAATTTTTATTCCGTTTCAATTTCAGGTTACCACATTGCCGAAGCCGGTGCAAATCCTATTACCCAATTGGCATTAACCTTAAGCAATGGCTTTACTTATGTAGAATATTACCTCAGTAGAGGAATGGACATCAATGCTTTTGGACCAAACCTTTCATTTTTCTTTAGTAACGGAATTGATCCAGAATATGCCGTAATTGGACGAGTAGCTCGACGAATTTGGGCAAAAGCCATGGCAAAAAAATATGGTGCAGATGCTCGTTCGCAAATGTTAAAATACCACATTCAAACCAGCGGACGTAGCTTACACGCTCAAGAAATTGATTTTAACGACATAAGAACCACCTTGCAAGCCTTGTACGCCATCTACGATAACTGTAACTCCTTACACACCAATGCATACGACGAAGCCATTACCACACCTACCGAAGAAAGCGTTCGTAGGGCAATGGCAATACAATTAATTATCAACCGTGAATTGGGTTTGGCTAAAAACGAGAATCCATTACAAGGTGCTTTTATTATTGAAGAATTAACCGATCTAGTAGAAGAAGCCGTTTTAACCGAATTTGACCGAATAAATGAACGTGGTGGCGTATTGGGAGCTATGGAAACCATGTATCAACGCAGCAAAATACAAGAAGAAAGTTTGTATTACGAAACCTTAAAACACAATGGTGAATTTCCCATAATTGGCGTAAACACATTCTTGAGCAGTAAAGGTTCTCCAACAGTATTGCCAAAAGAAGTGATACGTGCAACAGAGGACGAAAAACAATACCAAATAGATATGCTGGGGCAGTTACACAAAGGCAACGAAACCCGTGTTGCTGAAGAATTGAACAAAGTACAAAAAGCAGCCATTAACAACAAAAACATTTTTGCTCAATTAATGGAAGCTAGCAAATATTGTAGTTTGGGGCAAATTACCAACTCGTTGTTTATGGTTGGTGGGCAGTATAGAAGGAATATGTAAGCAGAGAACCAAAATTTGTTTTACAAATTTTATGTGAATCGCTTATCCCGATTTTATATCGGGATCTATTTCCTCCCAGCCTCCCCGAATGGGAGGAGTTTTCAACGCTACAAAGCCGTTTAGAAGTGTCATTCTGAACAAGATTTTTCATCCGTTGGTTAACGATAGAAAAATGAAGTGATGACCACGAAGTAGCATTAATTCTTATTTATAACAATAAAAATAACATTAATAATCTATCCAATTTAAAACTCCGTTTTTTTATTATTACTTTCTCCCCTTGAGAAGCCCGACCTATGCGTAGTCTGAAGCAAAGGCAATAGCGTTGGCGACTACGCATTAAAATTACAAAAACTAGGATTCCGCATCAAATGCGGAAAAACGAACGACTAGAAAAACAAGCTATTGAAATAGATTATTGATTTTTATATAACCGAAATCAACACCTCTTTTTTTTCCACCAATGTACCAAAAGATTCAGCAATAATATGATTGGTTTTAAGCAAATCGATGACTTGTTGCAACGAAGTTTCTTCAACAGCAATTAATAAGCCGCCACTTGTTTGAGGGTCGGCGAGCAATAATTTTTGGTTTTCGTTGGTTAAGTTTACATGTTCACCATAACTGTCCCAATTTCTGTTGGTTCCGCCAGGAATACAACCTAAAGCAATGTATTCATCAATTTCGGCAAAACGAGGAATTTTATTAAAGTGAATTTCGGCCGATAAATGACTGCCTTCGCACATTTCGGTGAGGTGCCCTAACAGTCCAAAACCTGTAACATCAGTCATTGCTTTCACCCCTTTTATAGCACCCAATTCAAACCCAATGTTGTTTAATTTTTCCATCGAATCGGGAGCAATGTGCTGGTGTCCGGGTTTTAATTTGTCTTGTTTTTGTGCCGTAGTCAAAACCCCAACACCAAGCGGTTTAGTTAACAATAAATGACATCCTACTGTCGCTGTGTCATTTCTCTTCAGATTTTCAATATTTACGGTTCCGGTAACTGCCAAACCAAAAATTGGCTCAGGACTATCAATACTATGACCTCCAGCCAACGAAATGCCAGCAGCTTTACAAATAAATCTACCGCCTTCCAATACCTGACTGGCAATTTCGGGTGCCAGTTTATTTATGGGCCAACCCAAAATAGCAATCGCCAATAAAGGTTTTCCACCCATGGCATAAATATCGCTGATTGCATTTGCAGCAGCAATTTTACCAAACGAAAAAGGGTCGTCGACAATGGGCATAAAAAAATCGGTAGTGCTGATGATTGCCGTTCCGTTTTGCATATCATAAACAGCCGCATCATCACGGGTATCATTTCCGACCAGCAGGTTTAAATCTTCGAAAACAGGTACATTGGTTTTAAGAATAGTACTGAGCACTTTTGGCGATATTTTACATCCGCAGCCAGCACCGTGACTGTATTGTGTAAGTTTAATGTTGTTCATGTTGTTTTGCAATTTCGATAATTTTTACAGCATTTTTATGATGGTTCAAATCGGAAAGTGAAATTTTACAAACCTTTTCCTGATTTCTCGAATCAACCCCACGAAGATAAGTCTTATCGTAATAATCTAACGCTAAAAGTGCCACCTCATAATAGTTGTTTTGCTCCAATAATTCTATGGCTAATTTCACATTTTGACCACCGAGTTTTTTAGAAATGGCAAGAATAGCCTCTTTTATCAAGTCATTACCAAAAGTTGAATATTCCATACTAAGGTGCTCAGCTCTCTTTTGTTTTGGAATGTCGATAAAATACACTTTTTGTGTTCGAATTTGGTGGTACAGATTTAGCGGAATTCTCACTTTTCCAATGTTTATACTTTCATCTTCCATCCAAATGGGAGCTTTTAAATTAAGTTCTCTCATTTGATAAAACAAATCAGCTTCAAATTGTTCAACACTGGGCTGAGCTTTTTCGCCAATGGCTCCAAAAGCAGATCCTTTATGGTGAGCAATGCCCTCCAAGTCAATTACCTGCTCACCCAATGCTTTCAATGATTTTAAAATATATGTTTTTCCGCTACCGGTATAACCACCCAACACTTTCAACTTAAAATTCTGTTCAAAAAAATCGAGCACATAATTTCTAAAAGATTTGTAGCCTCCAACAATTAAATAAACGATGTTAAAACCATTTTTTAGCAGGTGTTCGGCAAAAGCGTGGCTTCGCATTCCACCACGCCAACAATACACCATAACAGGTTTTGCTCCAGCTACTTTTCTGCTTTCATCAATAAACCACTCCAATTTTGGATTTACGAATTGATAACCCAATTCAATGGCTTTTTCTTTCGATTGTTGCACATAAACTGTTCCCACTTCGGCGCGTTCAGTATCAGAGAATAAAGGAATATTTACTGCACCTTGAATATTTCCCTTGGCAAATTCGCCTGGCGACCTCACATCGATAACAGCCAAATTGCGTTTTTGGTTAAAATAATCGCTTATACTAATTTCTTTTACCATCAGCACAAAAATAGACCATCTTTTGTTTTGACGGCATTTCTTTAGATTTTAATAATGAGGTTTTATGAACCAAATTTTAGTTGACTTAATCATAAAAATAAAATACCTTCGTTTATCAATCGTTTATATCGAATTGAAACTCGACATAGACAGCCGATAAACGAAAAGAACAAATCTCACCTTGACCAACCAAAAAAAACACAACTATTTCACTCCATTTGAGCAATCGATTGACCTAAATTAACTAAATTTTTAGCAAAAAAAAATTCAATATTGTTATAAAAAGTAATAATAAGCAGTTTTAACACTGCTTATTATTACTATATTTGTATATATAATAAATTTTATGGCTAATTTAAATCTTATTCCTACAGAGAAAATAATAGAACGTTTGCGTTATGAAAATCCATGGTGGATAACCAAACAAATACCTGAGACATACAGTTCAATGTCTAAGCGCTTGTATTTCGAATTGTTTTACCCCTTTGTAAAAGAAAAAAATATACGTAGAGCTTTGGTGCTCATGGGGCCAAGGCGTGTAGGCAAAACTGTAATGTTGTTCCACTGTATTGATGATTTATTAAACGAGGGAGTAAACCCACAACAAATATTCTTTGTCGGTATCGACAACCCAATATACGTAAATCTAGGTTTGGAAGATATCTTAAACCTATGCAAAAATTCACTAAACCTAACTCGACTAAACGATTGCTATATCTTTTTTGATGAAATACAATACTTAAAAGACTGGGAACGTCACCTAAAAGTGTTGGTAGATTCTTATCCCGACACTAAATTTATTGTATCGGGTTCGGCAGCAGCAGCCCTAAAATGGCATAGTACTGAAAGTGGTGCAGGACGATTTACCGATTTCATGTTACCACCGCTTACTTTTCAGGAGTACATTCATTTAAAAAACATGAATCACCTAATCTATAACGGTAATATTGATTATGGCGGAAAATCAATACCTTATTGTTTAACACACGATATAAAAGCACTAAACAAGGAGTTTGTACATTACTTAAATTTTGGTGGATACCCAGAAGTGGTTTTGTCGGAAAAAATACAAAGCGATATGGGTAGGTATGTAAAAAACGACATTGTAGATAAAGTGTTATTAAGAGATTTACCAAGTTTATACGGTATAAAAGACGTTCAAGAGTTAAACCGATTTTTTACCTACATAGCCTATACTACAGGCAACGAATTTTCGTATGAAACTATGTCAAGAGAAAGTGGTATCCAAAAAGATACCCTTAAAAAATATTTAGAATACTTAGAAGCAGCTTTCCTCATAAAAGTATTAAACAAAGTAGATATAAATGCAAAACGCTTAAAAAGGGTTACTAGTTTTAAAGTGTATTTAACCAATCCATCTTTACGAACTGCTTTGTTTTCTCCCATTACTGAGACAGATAGTGAAATGGGTAATATGGTAGAAACAGCTGTGCTTTCTCAATGGATGCACCGTGAAAAACTAGATTTAACCTATGCACACTGGAAAGAAGGAAGAAGCGAAGGTGAAGTAGATTTAGTTTTAGTAGATGATAAAAAATACAAACCTGTTTGGGGAGTGGAAATCAAATGGAGCAATCGATATTTTGAAAAACCGCAAGAATTAAAAAGTTTAATTCAATTTTGCAAAACAAATGTGTTTCAAACAGCCTTGGTAACTTCAATTGACCAATTGGGCGTAAAAGACGTAGGTGACTTATCATTTTCATTTTTACCTGCTTCTGTTTACACTTACAATATTGGTGATATAACTTTGAAAATGAAAAATTCAAATTAATGCTTGTAATATCAAGAACTTAATTTTAATTAACAACAAATCTCACCTTGACAACCAACAACCAACAAAATTATTTCACACCATTTGAGCAATTGATTGATGTTAAATCTTTGCCAAAAAAATTTACTTATCCATTTGATTATACGCCTCACCCACTTTGTTTGTTGGCAGCAGAAAAGCTACAAACATATTTAACCAATCAACAGGAATGGGAACACAACTTTGGTTTAGTGGATGACCAAGAAGGAATGGTGATTGGAAAAATGTTTGGCGTATTGGTGGCTCAAACCCAAGAAAATAAACTAGGATATTTAGCCGCATTTTCGGGCAAGCTGGCTGGTGCAAACCAACACAGTAAATTTGTGCCACCAGTTTACGACGGTTTAATTGAAGGCAATTTTGTTAATGTTGGGATGTTAGAATTGACTAGAATTAACCAAGAAATTAAAGATTTAGAAGAACTCCAAAGTGCTGAAAGCAAACAACAAATAGAAACTTTAAAAAAATTACGGAAAGCCAACTCCATTGCTTTACAAGACCAAATTTTTGATCAATACCATTTCTTGAACCAAGAAGGAGAGGAAAAAAGTTTACGTGAAATTTTTAACAAACCACCCAGCGGTGCTGGTGAATGTGCGGCTCCAAAATTATTGCAATACGCCTTTTTGCATCAAATGAAACCTATTGCTATGGCTGAATTCTGGTGGGGATTATCACCAAAATCTGATTTTTGGAAACATGGTCAATTTTACCCTGCCTGCAAAGAAAAATGTGAACCTATTTTGGAGCACATGCTAAAAGGGATTGATATGGATGAGAAACCTTAATGCTGATTCGTCATTGCGAGGAAAGAGGAACGATTGACGAAGCAATCTTTTATTCATTAGTTCAATTAAAAAGATTGCTTCGTTGTTCCTCCTCGCAATGACGTAAAAGTTAGAGTCCGCAATGACGTAATACTAACTTACCTTGTTCTATTCCTCTCGTTCGACCTATTATTGTTATTTTTTGGTCGGCTACCAGCATTACCATTGTTCGGCGCTGGTTTTCTAGGATTACGATTTCGAGTATCTACTTTTGGTTCGCTAGGAATATCATTAGTTTCAAACCCTTTTACAATTTCAGAAGGAATTTTGTGACTCAACAATTTTTCTATTCCACGCAAATAATCTAACTCTTCGTGGTCAACCAACGACAACGCTTCACCACTTGCCCCTGCTCTACCAGTACGACCAATTCGGTGCACATAATCTTCAGAAATGTTGGGCAATTCAAAATTTATTACGTGAGGCAACAACGGAATGTCCAATCCACGAGCAGCAATATCAGTAGCCACTAAAACACGAATGGTTCCTTTTTTAAATCCGTCTAACGCGGCAGTTCGAGCATTTTGTGCCTTATTTCCGTGAATTGCAGCAGAAGAAACACCACTTTTAGCCAACTTTTCACTCAATTTATTAGCACCGTGCTTGGTTCGAGTAAAAATCAGTACCTGTTTCCAATCGCCTTCAGTAATTAATTTTATGGTTAATTCCGTTTTTTGACCTTTATCGACACGTATTACACGATGTTCGACTTTTTCGGCAGTAATATTTTGGGGGGAAGCCTCTACCGATACAGAATGAATTAAAATGGTGTTGGCTAATTTCTTAATATCGTGAGAAAAAGTGGCCGAGAACATTAAGTTTTGACGTTTTTGTGGCAACAAAGCAATAATGCGTTGAATATCTCTTAAAAAACCCATGTCGAGCATACGGTCGGCTTCGTCTAATACAACTATTTCGACACTCGCCAACGACAATAATTTTTGATTGTGCAAATCCAACAAGCGACCAGGCGTTGCCACCAACAAATCTACTCCATTACGAATGGTATTTACTTGAGGATTTTGATTAACTCCTCCAAAAATTACGGTTGATTTAAAATCGATAAACTCACTGTATTCTTTTACATTTTCATACACCTGTGCAGCCAGTTCTCTGGTTGGTGTTAGTACTAATGCACGAATTGGTCGTTGGCTTAACGGAGCACTTTCTGATAATATTTGTAAAATAGGCAAAACAAACCCTGCCGTTTTTCCGGTTCCTGTTTGTGCCGATGCCAAAACATCTCTGCGTTCTAAAATAAGTGGTATTGCTTTTTGTTGAATGGGTGATGGTTGTGTGTATCCTTTTTTTGCGACAGCTTTTAGTAAGGGTGCTGACAAACCTAGTGTATTAAATGACATATAAAATTATTAAGAAATGACCTTAAATTTTTTGTGTCACCTCCGTATTAAAGTACAAAGGTAAGGCTAATTTTCCGCTATATAGCAATTTTGAAAATTTAAGCTCTAGGCTTTTGGGTTAGCATACATTTTAATGTCATCCGCCGTAATGGTTTTATCGCACAAAATAATTAAACGTTCCACAATGTTGCGAAGTTCTCGAATGTTGCCCGTCCAATTTACATTTTTGAGTGCTTCTAGAGCGACCTTGTCAAACGTTTTAGTGGCAATGCCATGGTCTTGACATAATTGCTCTAAAAAGTAGTTAGCTAGAATAGATATATCTTCCCTACGTTCGTTTAACGACGGCACATGAATAAGGATTACACCAATTCGGTGGTATAAATCTTCACGAAAAGTTCCTTGAGCAATTTCTTTTAATAAATCTTTGTTGGTTGCTGTCAACACTCGCACATTTACTTTTATTTCTTTTTCGCCCCCCACACGGGTTATTCTACTTTCTTGCAAAGCACGCAACACTTTTGCTTGTGCAGAAAGGCTCATGTCGCCAATCTCATCTAAAAAAAGTGTACCTCCTTCGGCTTGTTCAAAACAACCTTTACGATCTTTTATGGCTGAAGTAAATGCCCCTTTTTCGTGTCCAAACAATTCGCTTTCTATTAATTCTGAAGGAATGGCAGCACAGTTGACCTCAACAAATGGTGCTTTGGAGCGTTCCGATTGTTCGTGTAAACAACGAGCCACCAATTCTTTTCCTGTTCCGTTTGCTCCTGTTATCAATACACGAGCATCGCTTGGTGCAACTTTGGTTATCATGTCTTTTACACGTTTTATGCCTTCCGATTCGCCAATAATTTGTGTTCCGCCAATTTTCTCGTTAATTTTTCTTTTCAATTTTTTGGTTTCCTGAACCAATTCTTTTCGGTCGATGGCATTTCGAACGGTAACCAACAAACGGTTTAAATCGAGTGGTTTAGCTATAAAATCGTAAGCTCCTTTTTTAATGGCTTCAACAGCAGTTTCGATGTTGCCATGACCAGAAATCATGACAATGGGTGTATCAATACCAAGGTCGATACTTTTTTCCAACACTTCCAACCCATCCATTTTAGGCATTTTAATATCACACATAATTAAATCGTATTTGCCCGATTTAATTTTTTCCAATCCCGAAGGACCATCTTCGGCTTCGTCAACTTTATATTTTTCGTACTCTAAAATTTCTTTTAAGGTATTTCGTATAGGTCGTTCGTCGTCTATGATTAATATGTTTGCCATTTTTTTTGTTTTTCCCATCCCCAACCCTTCCCTAAAGGAAGGGAGCTTCCCCTCCTTCGGAGGGGTCAGGGGAGGATATTATCTTTTCAAATTAGTTTATCCTTTATAAAAAAGCCATTTCCAAAGTTCCTTATAATTTACTTTTTTGCCGTACATTAAAATTCCTGTTCGATATATTCTTCCTGCTACCCATGTGGTTCCGATAAATCCTAAAACCAATAAAAACATAGATAAAAGCAACTCCCATGTTTCTACACCAAAAGGAATTCGAACCATCATAATAATTGGTGAAGTTAAGGGAAATAACGATAACCAAAATGCTAACGAACCATCAGGATTTTGTATGACCGTTTGAGCTACTACAAAGGCGAAAATTAGCGGAATGGTTATGGGCATCATAAATTGTTGGGTGTCGGCCTCGCTATCAACAGCAGATCCAATGGCAGCGAATAAAGCTCCGTACAATAAATATCCACCTAAAAAGTAAAACAAAAACGAAATTAACAAGGTTACAACTGGAATTTCATCAATAACAGATTGAATTTGTGCTGATACATTTGTAGTCTCAATATTTTCTGCTCCTTGAGTTTTCATCACTTGCTGAATAGCCCCTTGGTTAACCATTTCAACATCTTGATTTAAAACCACTTGAGCAATAGAAATAATAATTCCTGTTAAAATAATCCACAATAAAAATTGAGTTAATCCTACCAAAGCAATACCCACAATTTTTCCCAACATCAACTGAAATGGTTTTACAGAAGAGATAATGATTTCGACAATCCTACTGGTTTTTTCTTCAATTACACCACGCATTACCTGAACACCGTACAAAAAAATGAACATGTAAATAATAATTGCTCCACCAAAACCTAACACAGAGCTGATGGTTGAGCTTTTGGTTTCCTCGCCACCCTCAACATTTCTAAAAATGGTTTCAACATGAACTGTGGGATTGATTTGTTCCAATTGTTCTTTTGAAATGTTAAATTGTTCTTTCAGTTCAATGTTTCGAATGCCATCTTCTATGGTCGATTCAATTTTTGAAATCGTATTTAATCCGGGCTGTTTTTTGTAATACATTTTGGCAGTAGATTGTTTGCCAATTCCAGTAATATGAAGAATAGAAGTGTATTTCGAGTTATAGAAAGAGTCTTTTGCTACTTCTATATTTACAAATTGGTGCTCAAATTTTAAAGTTTTTGTATTTTCAAATTGATTGATAAATAACCCCGTTTCATCTACTACTTCAATAATTTGAAAATCTTGGTCTTTCATACCAATCCAAATTGGAACAATCATCATAGCAGCCATTAATAAAGGGCCTAACAAGGTCATTATTACAAATGATTTTTTCTTAACTCGAGTTAAGTATTCTCTTTTTATGATTAATGATATTTTATTCATCTGAACCTCCTTCGCTAACATCGTTAGGATTAATTTCACTCACTTTTTGAATAAAAATATCGTTCATGCTTGGGGTAATTTCATGCACCGAAATAATTTTTACTTCATTTACCAATGCTCCGATTAGTGAATTTACACTCATACGGTTATCTGTACCTTTTAAGCTGACATGCACTCTACCTTTTTCATTTTTGCTTGAAAGTATTTCAAAACCCGTCCACAAGGCATTTGAAAAAGCAATCATGTTTCCTTCAAAAATTATTTCATAACTATTTGAACGATAAGCATCTTTAATCTCCTTAACTTGACCATCTAAAATCTTTTTTGATTTGTTGATGAGCGCAATGTGGTCGCAAATTTCTTCTACTGATTCCATGTTGTGGGTAGAAAAAATAATGGTCGAACCTTTATCCCTCAATTCTAATATTTCTTTTTTAATCAGGTTGGTATTAATAGGGTCAAACCCACTGAAAGGTTCGTCTAAAATCAATAACTTAGGTTCATGTAAAACCGTGGTAATAAATTGAACTTTTTGAGCCATACCTTTTGAAAGCTCCTCCACTTTTTTGTTCCACCAACCATCAATCTCAAATTTTTCGAACCATTTTTTTAATTTTATAGTTGCTTCATTTTTGCTCATTCCTTTAAGTTGAGCCAAATACAAAGCTTGTTCACCTACCCCCATTTTTTTGTACAGCCCTCTTTCTTCGGGCAAATAGCCAATTTGTTCGATATGCTTTGGTGATAAGATTTCTCGCTCAAAAAAAACTTCTCCCTTATCGGGGGCAGTGATTTGATTTATTATTCTAATTAGCGATGTTTTTCCAGCACCATTAGGACCCAGCAGTCCAAAAATACTTTGCTGAGGAACGTGTAAAGATACATTGTGCAAGGCAGTGTGCGTTGCGTAATTCTTATACACTCGTTTTACATGTAATATATCCATCGTGTAAAATTAACAGATTAGTGATAATAACCACAAAGAAATTTTCGATTAAAATTACAACCTTATTAAAAACAAAAGACATACCATGTAAAATTGCACAAAATCTTTTTTATCTAAATTCTTACTAATCCTATTTACAAATCAAAAATTTGACTAAATTGCAAGGTATTATTAATTGTAAGGATAATAATAGGTTATTTTAAATGCAACTTTTGAGTAAAAAACAAGGTCTTATAAAATAACAAGCCTTTCTAATTAAAACAGCCAGATTATGAAAAAAATTTACTCCCTTTTTTGCCTGATACTTGCTACATTATTTTTTAGTGTAAGTGCCACAACAATAACGATTGGAACCGGGGTTTCTACAAATTCAAACGCCACCTATCCAGCACCATACGGAAACTGGTACTTTGGTGCTAAACATCAATTCCTGATTTTAGCAACCGAACTTAATGCTGCAGGAATGAATGCAGGAAATATAAATAGTTTAGCGTTTAAAGTAAATACTGCAATTGGCACACCATTACAGGGTTTTTCTATTGCTTTAAAAAACACGACTTCTGTAGCTGCAACTACTTTTGAAACTGGCTTAACCACAGTATATAGTGTAGGTTCATACACTGAAACGGTAGGTCTTAATACACACTTATTTTTAACACCGTTCTATTGGGATGGAACTTCAAACCTTTTAGTAGAGACTTGTTTTAACAACACTTCTTATACTCAAAATGCGTTAACGTATTATACCTCCACTTCATTTACCAGTTCAATTTATAAATATCAGGATGCCAGCGGAACTTGTACTTCTGTGACCAGTTCTGGAACATCAACCACAAGGCCAAATATGGTATTGGACTGGCAAGCGGCAACGATTCCGCCAACCACAAATTTTTCAGCTACGCCTACCTCAACATGTTTGGGTTTTGTATCATTTTACGATGAGTCGGATGGTTTTCCTACAAGTTGGTTATGGAATTTTGGTGATGGAAATACCACAACTTTTCAAAATCCAACGCATACTTATGCTGCCAGTGGACCATATACGGTTTCCTTAATTAGTTGCAATGCGTATGGTTGTGATACGTTGGTAAATAGTAACTTAATTAATGTAAATTTATCACCACAATTACCTATTGCTGCAGCATGTACTCCAGCAACATTAACGTATTGTTGTGGTTTTGGAATTACCAAAGTAACTTTTAATACTATTAATAGCGCTTCGAGCGACGGTGTTGATGGCTATAGCAATTTTACGTGTTCACAAACCACTGTTTACGAAGGACAAACTTATTCGTTAGGGATAGAATCATCTGCTCCATCAACTCAAAATTATGCCGCATGGATTGATTATAATAATGATGGCATATTTAACAATTCCACGGAAAGAATATTTACTGCATCGTCTGCAATGAATACATCAGGAAATGTAGTTATTCCGGCCGGTACTTTTCTAAATACGCCTTTAAGAATGAGAATTTCTGCCGATTATGATTTTAGTCCTGCGCCAATGCCATGTGCAGATTTAGACTATGGTCAGACAGAAGATTACACCATAATCATTACTCAAAACTCAAACCCTCCAGTGTCATCATTTTCGGCTACTAACACTACCTCATGTAATGGAACGATTTGTTTTAATGATTTATCGGCAAACATTCCAACCGCATGGCTATGGAATTTTGGTGATGGAATTACCTCTAATCAACAAAATCCATGTCACACTTATGCTGCAGATGGAACATATACTATCGACTTAACCGTATTTAATTCAAACGGTTCTGATAATCATTCTATTACCAATTATATCACTGTAAATACTGCAGCTCAGGTTTTAACGGCCAGCTGTGCACCATCAACCATTTCGTATTGTTGTGGATATGGTATTACCCATGTTAACTTCAATACCATCAACAATACATCTCCTGATGCTTCTGAAGGCTACAAGGATTTTTCCTGTACCCAACAAACGACCGTAAATGAAGGAAATCTTTATTCTTTAACTATAACTACAGGAGTAAGTAATGCACAAGATACAAGAGTATGGATTGACTTTAACAACGATGGTGTATTCAATACTACCAATGAACTGGTGATGAATGCCCTAAACACGTACAATCCAACAGTTAATTATTTGGTACCTACTGGTACTGTTTTGAATACACCCTTGAGAATGAGAGTTTCTTCAGATGTTGTAGGACCTGCACAGACTGGTTGTACAAATAACGACTACGGTCAAACAGAAGATTACGGTGTATTTATTACTCCAAATACTTCGCCACCAATTAGTAATTTTACTACAACGCCTATTTCTTCATGCTCTGATTCGATTCACTTTTCTGATCTTTCTACTAATGCCCCAACGAGTTGGCTGTGGTATTTTGGTGATGGTACCACAAGCGCTTTGCAAAACCCATCTCATTTATATTCAACCCCTAGTTTTTATACGGTAAGTTTAGTTACTTCCAACGCATTTGGTCAAGATTCAGTTGCTTTTATAAATTATATTAACACCAATTGCCCTGTAATAATGCCAATTACTGGAATATTAACTATTACAGATTGTAGCGGAACATTATACGACAACGGTGGGCCAACAGTCAACTATTCAGATAACACCGAAGGGGTAACTACCATACAACCTACTGGAGCTACACAAGTTATTTTAGATTTTGTTTCGTTCGATTTTGAAAACTTTTTTGATTCATTAGTGGTATATGATGGTCCAACCGTGTATAGTCCTGTAATAGGCTATTTTACTGGACTTACGTTTCCTGGAATGATAGCATCATCAGGAGGTAGTATTACAATAAAACAACAATCTGACTTTTCCATATCAGGTACTGGATTTGAATTAAATTGGAGTTGTTTTACAGTAAGCACAAACAATTTGGATAAAATTACAGATGATTATATAATTTATCCCAACCCAACTTCAAGCTTCATCAATATTAAATTGGTAAATAAAAATATAATGCATATTAAACAATTGTCGCTTTTTAATACTGTTGGACAAATGGTACTGCAAAAACAAGTAGACGACAACACAAATATGTTGAATATAAATATCGAAAAATTACCTAAAGGTCTTTACTTTCTAAGTCTATCATCTGATAATGGAGAAGTAATTAAAAAAATTAACATTCAATGATTAAAAGAATATTAGGATTGTTACTTCTTGTTTCCATTGGAAGTTCGGTTTTTGCTTCACACTTAGTTGGTGGAAATTTAGGTTATGAATACATCGGTAAGTTTGGAGCGAATTATCGCTACAAAGTTATGCTTACCGTGTATAATAATTGTGATGCCACTTCCCAGATTCCTTTACCAGTTTCAACTCAGGATGTAGGAATTTATTTGCAAGATATTCCAAATAATCCAATGGGTGGAGGAAACAAAACCTTATTTCAAACCTTAACATTAAATTTAATTGACTCTAATGAGGTGGTCCCTCCTACTTCAAGTGGATGTGCAATTGGTCAAACCGTTTGTATTTTCAAAGGAGCTTATGAAGCTACGGTTGATTTACCATTAAATTTTAATGGCTATCATTTGTATTTCGAAAATTTTGCTAGAAATGGAGCCATCACCAACCTTTCTAACCCTGGAGGCACAGCAATGGCATTTCATGCATACATTCCACCTTCACTTGTCAACAATAGTACACCAGTATTTTTAGATGATCCCGTGCCATTTTTATGCATTAATGATACCGTATCTATTTTAAACACTGCAATTGATCCTGATGGCGACCAGTTAATTTTTTCATTTGTTACTCCAATGAGTGGAAATGGTACGGCTGTAAATCCACTGCCATGGCCAATAACAACAACAATTTATAATGCAGGTTATACTACTGCCCAACCATTTGGATCGGGTGGTTACTCTTTTATAAATGGTAGTAATGGATTAACACAATATATGGCTCCAGCATTGGGCAATTATGTTGTTGCAGTTGAAATAAGGGAATACAGGGCTGGTAAAGTAATTGGAGTTTCACGAAGAGACTTACAACTTTTAGTAATTGCGTGTCCTCTCAACCCCGCCCCAAATTTATCTGCCTCTGGCGGAAGTGGAACTACCCAATACACTATTGCAGAATGTGCAACTTTAAATTTTCCTATTACGTTTACTGACGCTAATGGTGATAGTCTAACCCTTGCTTCTTCTGGACAATTATTTAATCCAGTATTTGTAAGTCCTCCAGCTACCATAGATTCATTAGTTCTTGGTGATTCTACCGTAACCGCAAGTTTTAATTGGACATCTTCATGTGGAACTGCTCAAGCCTTACCTTATATTTTTAATGTTTCTGCAACCGATAATGGTTGTCCACCTAAAACCACCAACGTTATTTATGAAATAACTGTTACACCACAAACACCTCCCTCCTCAATTACTGGATTAAATTTGGTTTGTGCCAATACGACTACAACATACACTACGAACGTTATCCCAAGTTCAACATATAACTGGAGTACAATAGGTGGCATTATTAATTCCGGACAAGGAACAAATAGCATAAGTGTTACCTGGGGTGGTGCTGGTACTGGAACGATAAACGTAAATAGTATTAGTTCCTGTGGATGTCCATCAGTAATTATTGATACCAATGTAACTATTTTAGCCTCTCCCAATGCTAGTGCAGGAAATAATGTAACCATCTGTTTAAGCGACACTGCTCATATTGGAGGAAGCCCTACAGGACCACTAGGCGCTACTTATAGTTGGACTCCTTCGACCAACATAAACAATTCAGCAAGCGCTAACCCATTGGTTTGGCCTACAAGTACAACTAGTTATATTGTTAATGTAGATAACGGAGTGTGTGCTTCAAAAGATACCGTTGTAGTCACGGTAGGATCAGCTACTATTTCAGCAAGTAATGATACCACTATTTGTTTAGGAAATTCTGCTCAACTCAATGCCAGTGGTGGAGTAACTTATAGCTGGACTCCAATAACGGGATTATCGAATCCTAATATTGCCAACCCAATTGCTTCTCCTTTGGTAACAACCACTTATCAAGTAATAGTTACCGATGCAATGAACTGCTCTGGAAAAGATTCTATAAAAGTAACGGTAGCTAGTCCACCAAGTATTACTTTGAACAACGATACCTCTGTATGTTTAGGAAGTTGCGTTCCACTTGTTGCTAGTGGAGGAACCACCTATCAGTGGGCTCCTATTGCCGGCTTGTCTAATGCAACCATTACCAATCCAATTGCTTGTCCTTTGGTTACGACCAACTATTTTGTAACAGTTTCTACTACAGTTGGTTGTTCAAAAATTGATAGTGTAAAAATAACCATCAACCCCATTCCAACAATAAAATCAAATAACGATACTGCGGTTTGTATTGGTAATTGTGTGCCATTGAATACCATTGGTGGAATTTCTTATTCTTGGTCGCCAACCACGGGGCTTTCAAATTCGTCAATTGAAAATCCTATAGCTTGTCCTTTAGTAACCACAAGTTATTTAGTTACTGGAACTAACATAAATGGTTGTATTTCAAAAGATACCGTTAAAATAACCATTAATCCATTACCAGTTGTTGATGCTGGTATTGACAAAGCAATTTGTATTGGTAGTTCTGTATTAATTGGAGGATCTCCATCTGGACCTGCAGGTTCTACATTTAGTTGGCAACCAAGTGCTACTTTAAACAATAATACAATTGCAAATCCAACAGCATCGCCAATAACAACCACCACCTATGTTCTTACGGTTGTAAATTCGAATGGATGTTCTAAAAAAGATTCTGCAGTGGTAACTATAAATCCTCTCCCTCTAGTAAATGCAGGAAATGATACGTCAATATGCTCAGGTAGTTCAGTAATTATTGGTGGTAGTCCAACAACTCCATCAGGTACTTCAACGTATAGTTGGTCTCCAGCTGCAACGTTAAATAATGCTACTATTGCTAATCCTATTGCAACGCCTATAGGTTCGCCAACATCCTACATTGTAACTGTCAACGATGCAAACAGCTGTTCAAAGAAGGACACCATAATGGTATCGTTAAATTCAAAACCAACAATAGTTTTATCCAACGATACAGCAATGTGTATTGGTAGTTGTGCTCAATTAACTGCTTCTGGAGGAACAATTTATTCGTGGTCTCCAATAAATGGTCTGAATAATTCGAACATATCCAATCCTATATCATGTACGTTAGTTCCAACTGCGTATGTGGTAACAGTTTCAAATGCACTTGGATGTGCTGATACAGCCAGTGTACAAGTTTCAATTAATCCGTTACCAATAATTGATGCTGGACCAGACCTATGGGTTTGTATTGGAAGTGGAATACAATTAAATGCGTCTGGAGGAACATCGTATAGTTGGAGTCCATCTTCAGGTTTAAGTGACCCTACAATTTTTAATCCTATTGCAAATCCATTGGATACTTTAACTTATATAGTTACAGGTACTGATAACAACGGTTGTTCTAATGTGGACACGATAATGGTAATAGTTAATCCAGTTGTTCCAATTAGCATAGGAAATGATACAACCATTTGTGTAGGAGATTCTATTCAACTTGGAGGGAATCCGACTTCTCCTGCGGGCACAACTTATAGTTGGACACCTATTGCAACATTAGTTAATCCTGATTCTTCAAATCCTATAGCTTTTCCAAGCGTAACAACTACATACTATTTATCAGTAAGTAATGACACTTGTTCAAATATGGATTCTGTAACAGTTTTTGTTAACCCATTGCCTGTTGCTAATGCTGGTGTTGATGTTGCTATTTGTATTGGAGATACTGCTCAGTTAAGTGCGTCTGGAGGATTCTCTTATTCATGGACTCCTACTAATTTGGTGTCCGATTCATCCATTTTTAATCCGTTAGCATTTCCAATTTCTACTTCGGAATTTATTGTTTCAATCACTGATATGAATGGTTGCAAAGATAAAGATACGGTTTTAGTAACTGTTAACCCATTGCCTAATGTTAGTGCAGGTGCTGACACTTCGTTTTGTTTTGGTGGTGCTGTTCAATTAAATGCTTCAGGAGCAACCAGTTATTTATGGACTCCTTCTATTGGTTTATCTGATACTACTATTGCTAATCCTATTGCGAACCCTAGCGGAACTACTACTTATGTTGTGTCTGGTACCGATATCAATGTTTGTTCAAATGCTGACACTGTTTTGGTTACTGTTCATCCTTTGCCTATAATTTCTGCTTTTAGCGATACCGCTATTTGTCTAGGGGCTTCTGCTCAATTGAATGCTACTGGTGGTACTATTTATTTATGGAACCCTGCTGCTACGCTTTCTAATGCTAACATTGCTAATCCTATTGCGACGCCTTTAACAACAACTACTTATTTTGTTGATGCTACGGATGGAAACGGCTGTGCTAACGCTGATTCGGTAGTTGTTACGGTTAATTCTCTTCCTAATATTAGTGCGGGTAATGATGCTGCCATTTGTTTTGGTGATACGACTCAACTTCTCGCTACTGGTGGTAATGCTTACGTTTGGTCGCCCATTACTGGACTTTCTAATTCGTCCATTGATACCCCTTTTGCTTTCCCCTCTTCTACCACTTCATTCATAGTTGTAGGTACGGATGTCAATTTATGTGTTAATGCTGATACCGTGATTGTTAATGTAAATCTTTTGCCTAATGTTAGTGCAGGAGCTGATACTTCGTTTTGTTTTGGTGGTGCTGTTCAATTAAATGCTTCAGGTGCAACTAGTTATTTATGGACTCCTTCTATTGGTTTATCTGATACTACTATTGCTAATCCTATTGCGAACCCTAGCGGAACTACTACTTATGTTGTGTCTGGTACCGATATCAATGTTTGTTCAAATGCTGACACTGTTTTGGTTACTGTTCATCCTTTGCCTATAATTTCTGCTTTTAGCGATACCGCTATTTGTCTAGGGGCTTCTGCTCAATTGAATGCTACTGGTGGTACTATTTATTTATGGAACCCTGCTGCTACGCTTTCTAATGCTAACATTGCTAATCCTATTGCGACGCCTTTAACAACAACTACTTATTTTGTTGATGCTACGGATGGAAACGGCTGTGCTAACGCTGATTCGGTAGTTGTTACGGTTAATTCTCTTCCTAATATTAGTGCGGGTAATGATGCTGCCATTTGTTTTGGTGATACGACTCAACTTCTCGCTACTGGTGGTAATGCTTACGTTTGGTCGCCCATTACTGGACTTTCTAATTCGTCCATTGATACCCCTTTTGCTTTCCCCTCTTCTACCACTTCATTCATAGTTGTAGGTACGGATGTCAATTTATGTGTTAATGCTGATACCGTGATTGTTAATGTAAATCTTTTGCCTAATGTTACCATAGGGATATCAGATACCGCGTATTTATGTTTGGGTGATTCAACTCAACTCATAGCATCTGGTGGAATAAGCTATATGTGGTCTCCAAATACCTTTATTACTAATACTACCATTTCTAATCCATTTGTATATCCACCTAACACTACCATTTACACCGTTATTGGCACAGATATAAACTCATGTAAAAATCATGATTCTATTTTTGTGTCAGTATTTACTATACCTGATTTAAGTGATACCACCATTTGTATTGGCGATAGTATTCAATTACATGTTTCTGGACCTGCATCGGCCACTTACACTTGGTCGCCAATCACCAATTTATCAAACCCAACTATAGCCAATCCTTATTCCAATACACCAACAACCATAACTTATTCGGTAACTGTTCAAAACATAAGTGGTTGTGTTGATACGACTTCATTAACAGTAGTTGCTGTTGATAAACCAATTGCAGATTTCAGTACAGAATCATTCCTTTCGTGTGATGGGATATTAGTAAATTTCAACAATCAAAGCACTTTAGCCAATAGTTATTTGTGGAATTTCGGCGACGGTCAACAATCTACTTTAATTAACCCCAGCCACGTTTTCCAGTATGGAACATCATTAACCACTATTTTAACTGCATTAAATTTAAGTGGATGTTTTGATACGGCTTCGACACAACTAATTAATGGAAATTTTGAAGACTTATTTGACATTATTCCGTCGACAATTTTTACTCCTAATAGAGATGGTTACAACGATTTGTTTCGACTCGATTTACCAAAGGACTTAAGCAGTTGTACGAACATTCAACTATTTAATCGATGGGGTATGGTTGTTTTTGAATCGATTAATCAAAACGTTGGTTGGGATGGTAGAACTAATGCTGGAATTGAAGTGCCATCTGGAACCTATTATTACATTGTTGAAGTGAATGGAATAATCAAAAAAGGAGCATTAACATTATTTAGATAATAAAAGAGGCTGAACAAAATTGTTCTTTTGAATAGCCCACTTACAATGAATTTTTAAAATAATCTTTCAGTCTATTTTGTAAAAGTAACTTATGCTGTTCTAACAATTCAAAATATTTTGATTTCCAATAGGTTAAGTCCTCAAATGTTAAGCCAGGTTCAGTAACTTGGTTTAATTGATATTCAACGGGAATTTTAGAAATTTCTTGCAAATCGGTTGAAAAATCATATTGTATAATTTTGCCAATATGTAAAATCATGTCTAAAGATACATCTGGTTTTTCAAATAAATAATACACATGCCTTCTACTTTTACCTAATCGCTTTGCTAATAAGGTTATCGGAAACCGAGTACCTCTAACTGCCCTTTCAATAATTTCTCCTTTGTGCACATACATGTTACAAATATGTGAATTATGTATCACATTTTATTTCACATTTATTTTGCACATATTGTGAATTTTTATATCTTAGTAAAATAAAAAACACCACCACAAGAAACCACCCAAACCCTCGTTAACATATTGGGATTTTGTTTAACTTTAAAAATTATTAGCCATGAAAACATAGAAAAAAACAACTTACCCTTGTATAATTAGATTTTACAAAGCATTAGTAACTGAAAACAAAACAAAATGAAAAAAATACAACTGATAATAATTTGCTTGTTGTTTACACTAAGTAAAACAAATGCTCAAATAACAATTGGAACAGAGACCGTTGTTAATAAAGGAATTCCTGTTCATCCTTTGTTTGAGTATACATACAGTCAAAACATTTATTTAGCATCAGAACTAGGTGCAAGCGGTAATATTTATACTTTAACCTATTACGTGTCCCCTACAACGAACCTTGCAAATTCCAATAGCTGGACGATATATATGGGACAAAATAATTATTGGGCTTTTTCTACATCAAGCTGGGTGTCAAAGGTTAATTTAACACAAGTATTTTCAGGAAATGTTACCGTTTCAGGAGGCATGGTGAATATTATTTTAGATACTCCATTTTATTATAATGGAACGGATAATTTAGTGATTGCAGTTGATGAAAATGCTCCAGGCTCAGACGGGTCAGGCAATAGTTTTTATTCATCGTCAGTTGTAGGTAACAGAGCAATAGTTTATTCTGGGACATCAAATCCTGATCCTCTTCATCCACCAACTGCCACATCAGTAGCTTCTAGAGTTGCCAATGTGACTTTGGGTGGAATATCACCAGGCGGGCCAGCTCCATCACAACTATATACAACATCTGTTACAAAAACATCAGGTAACTTAGGGTGGACAGAAAATGGCACTGCAACTAATTGGAACATACAATGGGGTTTAGCAGGATTTGCATTTGGAACTGGCAATATGCTAACAGGAGTCACATCTAACACGTATAATTTTTCGGGACTAAACCCTGGTTATGCCTACCAATTTTATGTACAAGCAGTTGATACTATATTGGGAGAAAGTTCATGGTCTAATCCCTTTACTTTTGCAACGTATGGTATTCCCCAATTCAAGTTTCATTTAGCGTTTGAAGATGCTACAGGAGCTAAAGATACACTTTGGCTTATTTGGGATTCATTAGCTACTGGAAATTATGATACCATATTTGGAGAAAAACCAGTTTCTTTATTGCCTAACGCTTTTCAAGTATATTATTGCTTTGGAGATACTTTAAAGGTAAGAGCCGATAATACTATTAACGGAGGTACAGACCTTTTAATACTTGCAAAAAATTATACTTATCCACTAACTATGTATTGGGATTCCTCGTTAATTTATCATAATAATTTACCTTTTACTATTGGACATGCTTATTTAGATAATGAGTGGTTCTTTTTTAACAATGATGGTTCATTAATAGAAGAGTTTAATATGATGCAAACGAATAGTGTACTGTTGCCAAAATTTTATTATTGGTCGCAAGAACAATTTCCTCTTCATTTTAGTATGGGTTATGGTGATTTAGGCATAAGTATAAAGGAAGAAAAAAACAAAGATACATGGGTTAAAATCTATCCAAATCCTGTTTTTGACAAGCTTGTGGTAGAATTAAAAGATAAATTAATGATAAACAATCAATTCCAATTAATTGATATTAATGGAAAACTGTTAAAACAGCGTAGTTTTTCTTCAAATAAAATTTCCGTTGATTTGAGTAATTTATCTAAAGGCATCTATTTTATCGAAGTGTTTAATAACAATTTCAGTTACCGAAAAAAAATCATAAAATATTAACCCGTTATCGTGAGTTTAATTTAGCCTAACCAATGAAACTGTACACCTTGTTCATGTATCAAAAGCAATTAATGCTACTGCTACTAGTGCAACAGGAAGAATGATGACAATTGTAAATGGTATTTTTAAAGAAGTATCTCCACAAGGAGGTGTATTAAATTCTACTGTAGCACTTTATCCAAACCCTACAAACGACAAATTGTTTATAGATATGGATATAGAAGGTAGTTATTCATTAATAATTTATAACATTGCTGGACAAAAAGTTGTGGAGCAAGCACTTTCTGAAAAACGTAATGTTATTAAAGTAAACCAATTACCAGAAGGGTTGTATTATTATGAGATTTCTTCTTCTAATAGTAATACCGTAAAAGGTAAAATAACTATATCTAAATAAAGTTGTTTTTCATTAACATGAAACGAGTTAATCAAATAATCAACTCGTTTCTTTTTTAGCTATTTTTTGATTAAACAATAATTCTCAACTAAATTGACCACAAAAAAAGAGGGTGTCTAAAAAGAAATAGACAGCCTCTTTTTTTTATCTCAAA
>JAVHRO010000153.1:0-7258 GCA_036171675.1 Vicingus sp.
TTCGCAACAATCTCCTATTGGTAAATTATTGCTTACAAAAAAAGAGAAGGACTCCTTCTCTTTAAATGGTAAAAATTATGTGATTGAAAAAATCGTTTAATCTACAATAGTAACTTCCATGGTATGATAAACGTTTTGAACATCATCATCTTCTTCAATTTTTTCTAGTAATTTGTTTACTTCCTCTTCTTGTTCTGAAGTAAGTCGTTTGGTAATTTGAGCTATACGTTCAAACCCTGACGATAAAATTTCTTTTTTAGTTTCTTCTAAATGTTTTTGAATAGAACCAAAACACTCGAAAGGGGCGTAAATGATAATTCCATCTTCATCTTCAAAAACTTCTTCAGCCCCAAAGTCAATTAATTCTAATTCTAATTCTTCTACATCAGTACCATCATTTTTGATTCTAAAATTACAAGTATGGTCGAACATAAATACTACAGAACCAGAGGTTCCAAGACTTCCCTCATGTTTGTTAAAATAACTTCTAATGTTTGCGACAGTTCTATTGTTGTTATCTGTTGCTGTTTCAACTAAAACAGCAATACCATGAGGAGCATAACCTTCTAAAACAACTTCTTTGTAGTTACTAGTATCCTTGTCAGTGGCTCTTTTTATAGCTCTTTCAACATTTTCTTTGGGCATATTAGCTGCCTTTGCATTTTGCATAACAGCTCGCAATCGTGAATTTGATTCTGGATCTGCACCACCTTCTTTAATTGCCATTACGATGTCTTTACCAATTCTGGTAAAGGTTTTTGCCATTTTTCCCCAACGTTTAAATTTTCGGGCTTTTCTAAATTCAAATGCTCTTCCCATGTTATTTATTCATTTTTAACGAATGACCAAGTTTGTCTTTCTTAGTTTGTAAGTAATTGATATTATGTATGTTCGATTTTATTTCGATAGGTACGTTTTCAACAATTTCTAAGCCGTAGCTAATTAATCCAGTACGTTTTTTTGGATTATTGCTCATTAGCTTAATTTTTGATACGCCTAAATCTCTTAAAATTTGAGCTCCAATACCGTAATCTCTCTCGTCTGCTTTAAAACCCAGTTCAAGGTTAGCTTCAACGGTATCTCTACCTTGCTCTTGCAGTTTGTAAGCCTTAAGTTTGTTCAATAAACCGATTCCTCTTCCCTCTTGATTCATGTAAACAATAACACCTTTTCCAGCTGTTTCAATCATTTGCATTGATTTATGCAATTGAGGGCCACAATCGCAACGACAAGAACCAAAAATGTCACCCGTCATACATGAAGAATGCACCCTCACTAAAATTGGTTCATCTTTTTTCCAAGTTCCTTTGATTAAAGCAAGATGATCCATTTCGTTGGTGGTTTGTTTGTAGCCAATCATATGAAAATCACCGTATTCAGTTGGTAAGTTTATTTCAACCTCACGACGTATTAACGTTTCATTTTTTAATCGGTATGCAATTAAATCTTTTATGGAGATAATTTTTAAATCGAATTTTTTTGAAATAGGAATTAAATCAGGAAGGCGAGCCATCGTACCATCTTCATTCATAATTTCAACAATAACTCCTGCAGGTTCAAAACCTGCTATTCGTGCTAAATCAATGGCTGCTTCGGTATGTCCAGCTCTTCGTAAAACACCACCTTTTCGGGCTTTAAGTGGAAATATATGCCCAGGTTTACCTAATTGCTCTTTTTTTGTATTGGGGTTAATCAGTGATAGCACAGTTTTGGCTCTATCTTTTGCAGAAATTCCCGTAGTACAATCGTCACCTATTAAATCAACAGAAACGGTAAATGGTGTTTCGTATGCAGCATTGTTGGCCTGAACCATCAAATCTAACCCTAAATCTTCGCATCTATTTTCAATTAATGGAGCACAAATTAAGCCTCTACCATGAGTTGCCATAAAATTAATCATCTCAGGGGTCACACAACGTGCAGCAGCCACAAAGTCTCCTTCGTTTTCTCTATCTTCATCATCAACCACAATAACTATCTTACCTAATTTTATATCGGCGATAGCTTCCTCAATTTTGTTTAACTTTGTTTCCATTAAATTTAATTTTTGCAAATTTAATAATTAGTTACAACCTTATCACTACAGAATTAGAATAATTGATGCCAAAAATATTAGCCATAGATTACGGTCAGAAAAGAGTAGGAATAGCTGTTACCGACGATTTGCAAATTATTGCTAGCGGATTAACTACAGTTCATGCCAAAGATGTAATTGCATTTTTGGAAGATTATCTTGCAAAAAACAAAGTGGAGACCTTTGTTGTTGGTGATCCAAAGGATTTAAAAAATAATCCTGCTGAGTCGGCTAGATTTATTGAACCTTTTGTAAAACATTTATCGAAGAAATTTCCAACTATTAATATTGTTCGTATTGATGAACGTTTCACCTCAAAAATGGCCTTTCAAACTATGATTGATAGTGGTTTAAAGAAGAAAGCTCGTCAAAATAAAGCCTTGATTGACGAAATAAGTGCTACTATTATTTTACAAAGTTATTTGGAGCGTAGAGGTTAAATTGGCATTAGCGTTTTGTTTTACCTTATCAATTCTAAATTATTGTCGAACTCACGATGGTCAAATTTAGGGTTTTCAAAAAACCATTTAAAAGGAAAAGCCAGTAGAAATACTTAAAAATTTAGAATAGATGGTGGAGTAGGTGTTCGAATAGTTTAAAAGGTCAATCGATGTGTTTGTTTGTGATCGTAATTTATAACCTACTCCAAAATAATAAGCAACTCGTTTTGAAATAAACATTTTTATACCGATTGAAGGGTTTAACAATAAGCCACCAATATTGTTTCCAGCTTGATTGAAACCAATAGAATAACCTACATTTAAACTAAAATAAGGACTTTCTTTTCCTTTAAGAAGGATAGTTCTAGCATCAATGGTTACTGGAAATAATATACTTTTAACGTATTTATCAACTCCAATACCTAATCCTAAAGAAAAATACTCGTTGAATTGATACCCATTAACGGTACGAAATCCATAAGAATACTCATTAAAATAGGGTTCTTCGTTATTTATATTTTCGTAACTTGGCGAATAAACGAGTTCATCCAAATTAATATACCCATGGGTTTTATAACTGATTTTTGGTATGGAATCGTTTTGAGCCTTCAATATGCTCGATAACACAAGTAAAACAACAAATAAAAGACGTGGGCGTTGGGTTTTCATTTTGAAGGAACTTTGAATCGTTTAATAGGGTTGTAACATGGCATAAAATTATTTAAAAACAAAGAACTATTACATGATTAGTGATAACTTTTTATTTGATAAAGATAAAATTCACGAACAGCATTCAGTTGCTTGCTTTTTAATAATTTCGCTTTTTTCAAAACCTATATAATATGATTTCTGTTGATGCTTTATCGGTTGAATTTAGTGGGGAAACCTTGTTTAGTGACGTTTCGTTTACTATCAATGATAACGATAAAATTGCCTTGATGGGCAAGAATGGAGCGGGTAAATCTACCATGATGAAAATTATTGCAGGTGAACAGAAACCCACTAGAGGCAATGTTCGTAGTCCAAAAGATGCAGTAATTGCATATTTGCCACAACATTTGTTAACCAACGACAATTGTACTGTTTTTGAAGAAACAGCCAAAGCTTTTTGCCAAATTTTTGAAATGAGTGATGAAATTGATGGCTTAAACAAACAATTAGATACTCGCACTGATTATGAATCGGACGAGTACATGAAAATAATTGAAAAAGTAACCGAACTGGGAGAAAAATTTTATAGCATTGAAGAAATTAATTACGATGCAGAGGTTGAAAAAGCCTTAATGGGTTTAGGGTTTAAACGTGCCGATTTTACGCGTCTAACCAGTGAATTCAGTGGTGGATGGCGTATGCGTATTGAATTGGCTAAAATATTATTGCAAAAGCCCGATTTAATTTTGTTGGATGAACCCACTAACCATATCGATATTGAATCGGTAGTTTGGTTAGAAAATTTTTTGATAAACAAATCGAAGGCGGTAATTGTTATTTCGCACGACAAAGCATTTATTGACAACATTACCAACCGTACGATTGAGGTTACAATGGGTAGAATTTACGATTATAAAGCCAACTATTCACAATATTTACAATTGCGTGCTGATAGGCGTTCTCATCAAATAAAAGCATACCATGAACAACAAAAAATGATTGCCGACAACATGGCTTTTATAGAACGGTTTAGAGGAACTTATTCTAAAACCAATCAGGTAACCTCGCGAGAGCGGATGTTGGAGAAATTACAAATCATAGAAATTGATGAAATCGATACTTCTGCATTGAAATTAAGATTTCCTCCTTCCATTCGTTCGGGCGATTATCCCGTGGTTGCTAAAAACTTAAGCAAAAGTTACGGCGATAAAGTGGTATTTAAAAATGCCAACATGAGCATTGCAAGAGGGGAGAAAGTGTGTTTTGTCGGACGAAATGGTGAAGGAAAATCTACCATGATAAAAGCGATTGTGGGAGAAATAGATGTTGAAGGTAAATGTGATTTGGGACACAACGCTAAAGTGGGTTATTTTGCTCAAAATCAAGCGGCTTTGCTTGATGGAGAATTAACTGTGTTTCAAACCGTAGATGAAGTTGCAGAAGGTGATGTAAGAACACAAATTAAAAATATTTTGGGTCGTTTTATGTTTAGTGGCGACGATATCGATAAAAAAGTTAGTGTGCTTTCAGGTGGAGAACGAACCCGTTTGGCTATGGTTAAATTATTGTTAGAACCAGTTAATGTTCTAATTTTAGATGAGCCTACCAACCATCTAGATTTAAAATCGAAAGAAGTGTTAAAAGAAGCCTTACTTGCTTTTGATGGTACGTTAATTTTGGTTTCGCATGACCGAGATTTTTTACAAGGTTTGGCTCAAAAAGTGTTTGAGTTTAAAGACCAACGGGTAATCGAACATTTTGAAACCATTGATGATTTCTTGGTTCGAAATAGAATAGAAAGCTTAAAAGAAATTCAATTAAAAGGGTAGAGTTTTAATTATGGCTTTCTATTTTTTGTAAAAATATAGAAAGCCATTGAGTAAAATTTATTTCACTTTCAACAGCGCTTTTAAATCCACGTTAGCGTCTTCTGTTGTAACTTCTATATCTCCATCTAACAAAGATTCAAATTCGCCAATAGAGGCATCTTTGGAGTTTTTAAACATTGCTTTGTTGGTTTTATAAAAATCTTTATTTGCTTTATCTTTAGGATCTTTAAAATTTGTGAATAATTCAGTAAAGTCAGTATCTTCCACGTATTTGCCTTTATCTAATTTCATCGATTGTGCCAAATATTTTCGGGCTTTTAGTGCATGATAAATGGCTTTTTCAAACACTCCACTATTGTACAATTCTGCAGCATGTTTAAAATGGTCGAATGCTTTTGCGATAAAGGGTTCACCACCTTCTCTCTTTGATTCCTTTTTTAAAGTTACAGCTTCTTTAATAAAAGCAACGGTTCCGTTAACATAATTTTTGGTAGCAGTTTTTTGTGCTTTTTCTATCTTTTTGTCTTGTCCAAATAGAACTGTAGTTGCTAATATTAAAATGGATAAGACAATTGAAGTGATTACATTTTTTTTCATCTTTTTATGATTTAAGTGGATAGGTTAATTATTAAATTTTTAATAAAAGAACTGTTTTGTGTGCGGAATGAAATACTATAATAAATGTAGCTTTTTTAATTTAATAATTCAATACTTTTAGGTTAAATTGTAAGGAGGGTTTTCTATTTTAAATTTTTAACTAAGAATTAGTTAAACTAGTAATGCAACTATGTTATTATAATAACGATGCTTAAACTTAATTAAGTATTATTTTATAACCAATAGAAAATAAAGCTTCTGATGGTTGAGAGGAATATGTAAAACCATAACGATATTTTAAATTAGTAACATATTCGTCATATTTTGAGCTTCTACTTGGAAACAATAATGCCATCGACCAGTATCCATATTTTCTAGGCTAAAATTAAAATCTATACCCAAACCAAATGTCAATCCGCTAAATGATTTATCGTGTTCTTTTGCATTTGTAATTATCAACACAGCATTAGTTCCATACATGCCAACAATAAAAGGGCTTATTCTTGCCGTATTTTTATCTGAAATATATCTGCCTTTAAGACCACAATTGTAACCAAAACCAATTAAGTCGTATCCACCACCTCCAAAAATTGCGAGATTTTTATGAAGCGAAGTTGTAAAATTTATTCCATACCCTCCATAATCTAGACCTATTCCTAAACCCATTGTGGCTTTATCAATTCTTGAAGATGGCTTTATAGTCTTTTGAGCCGTTAGTTGAATTGTAATAATTGTCAGAAAATAAACGAAGTAATTTCTCATGATTTTTACGGCAAAATAATATTAATATAAGTTTTAAATATCCTCCATAATAGAAGGTTGTTCTTTTAGCGGGCGAACTTACATTATTTGCAGAAAAAAATAGCTGATTAATATCAGGTTGAATTTATTTGTTGGTTTTATGGAATTCTTCCAACAAAGGTTTGGATTTTTCCACATCGTGTTCAAAAATATACACTTCGCATCTCAAGACAGTACCAAAACCAGCCGTTAACGAAGAGTTTTTTTCGTTTTTTACAAATGAAGCAATTGCAGAATCCGCCAAATATTCCTTTAAAATATTCGCAGAAATTTCTGAACCTGTAAAGGCCAATACCATGTTATCTTCTAAATTATCCATGTTATTTTTTTTATGATTAGAGTTAAGTTGAATAAAGTTAAGCATTTAGTTTGTCTTAAATGTGTTTGCCCTGTTTTTTAAATGTAGTTAGATAAAAATCACTCATGTTATTTTTGCAATAATCAATAATCAATAATCAAAAATTTTTATCAAAATCGTTTGGTTTTGTCATAGAAACGAATGGACATTGTTTTATTAAAAATTTAGGCCAAATACACCACGGGTTCACTAATAAAATTTTCAATATTATTAGTGATGAGCAACGAAATGATTTCAAACAGACAAAATAATAGTAGGTTTGCTGAACTATTTGATGGATGTCGTGATGTTTTTTTTGTATATGGAACAAATTAACCCTAAATAGAAGATTATTTTAATCCTCTATTTTCTAGTAATGCATCAATGTTTGGTTCTTGCCCCCTAAAGTTTTTATACAAAATCATGGGGTCATCAGTTCCACCTTTAGAAAGTACTTGTTCTCTAAAAAGTTTAGCTTTTTCTTGATTAAAAATTTCGCCAGTTTCCTTAAATGCTTTAAATGCATCAG
>JAVHRO010000154.1:0-7240 GCA_036171675.1 Vicingus sp.
CAAATTAAAATTTGTTGCATAAAAAAAGAGGATGCCTTTTTGGACACCCTCTTCTTCTTTTTTTAAGTATGAGTATTACTCTTTTACTACCTTCTCTTTATAAAGTTGATTTCCTTCTTGATCTTTTATTATCAAAAAGTACAAACCACTTTTGTAGTTTTCAAAATTGATTTGATTGGTAAAATCTTCTAATAATAATTTCCCATCAATTGAATAAACCTCAACAAATTGTTTTTGGATTCCAATATTTACTATTCCTGATGTTGGATTTGGGTATGCCGAAAAAGTTGTTTTATTCAACTCAGCAACAGATACCATACAAAAACCGATCGAAGCATCAATACTTCCGAAATTCCAATCAATAAAAGGGAAAGTTGGAGGTGGTGTTGCATCACAAAAATTGAAAGAGCCAGTCATTGTACCAGAATTATAAGAAGTATCCTGAACAGTAAAAGAACCTGAACTTGTCCCTGAAACACTATTAAAATTATAATAACTATCTCCAATAACCACCAAGCCATCATTATTAAAATTGGCTGTCCAACTTGAGGTATCGGCATTTAAAAAACTCACTCCTAAAGTTATTTGTCCGGTAACTGTATTGTTAAAAACCTCGTTGTTAAACATACTTTTAGAACCATTCATTGTTCCATTATTAGTATAATTTCCCATGTTGGTCATGTCATCAAAACTTAATAAATTATTATTGGTAAATGTTCCGCTCACGTAATTAGTAAATTGTAAATACTCAACAGTTCCGTTGTTTGTAAAAGTTCCATTATTGGTTGCACTATCGGCTTTTAACATGGCTCCTGTATCATTTAAAAATGTTCCCTGATTCCACATACTATCTACAACAGTAGTTAATCCTTGTATAGTTCCATAATTGTTCATCATGTTGTTGTTATAAAAAGTCATCACCTTTATAATTCCGTTGTTATTGATTGTTCCATTATTATTATAAATACTATCCACTCCATTTATAGTCCCTGAATTATTCATGGTAATATTATTTAGAAACGACTTTACATTAAACATTCCCGAATTGGTAAACGAGCCGGCATCAAGTAACATATATCTTATGGTTGTTGTACCATTATTGGTAAATGCAGCATTTACCCCGTTTAACCAAATATCTCGGACCGGAGAATTTTGAATTAAGCTTCCACTCGTATTTACAGTTATAGAACCTGTAGAATAGGCAAAACTGGTATCTAATGCTACCGCATGATTGATAATAACAATATCACCGGGAATTGGCACTCCAAAAGGAGACCATGTCATAAAATTCATCCAATTGCCATTTGCAGCCGAAGTGTAAGTAGTAGAATACATGTTAATAGATAATAATATCATCGTTAATAATATCAAAAAGTAATTTTTTTTCATAGTTATAAATTTAAATTTTTTTACTAAAATAATGAAAACTATATTCTTACCCCATATCATTTACAAAAACTCATCATCTTTAGAATGATTCTAAATAAAGACATGGTATTCACTTTTATTATTTTAAAATCTAGTAACTTCGCATTTCATAAGTAAAAAAATGAGTAAAAAAATTGAAATAATGGCACCTGCAGGATCTTTTGATTCGCTAATGGCTGCCATACAAGGCCGAGCAGATTCTGTTTATTTTGGAATAGAACAACTTAACATGCGTGCTAAAGCCGCTAACAATTTTACTTTCGAAGATTTGGAAACCATTGCCAACATTTGCAAAGAAAACAATGTTCGCTCCTACCTTACCTTAAACACCATTATTTACGACCACGATTTGTCGTTAATGAAACGAATTATTGATAAATCTAAAGCTGCCGGAATAACTGCTGTTATTGCTTCCGATCAGGCCGTAATTAATTATGCATCTTCGGTTGGTTTTGAAGTTCACATCTCTACTCAAACTAATGTAACCAACTTAGAAACCATCAAGTTTTTTGCTCATTTTGCAGATGTTATGGTTTTGGCAAGAGAGTTAAGTTTAATTCAAGTAAAAAGCATCACTGACGGTATTAAAAAAGACAACGTTCGGGGTCCTTCGGGTAATTTAGTTGAAATAGAAATATTTGCCCATGGAGCACTATGTATGGCAGTATCTGGAAAATGTTACTTGAGTTTACATACCAACAATTCTTCAGCCAACCGAGGCGCTTGCGTTCAAAATTGTAGAAGAACCTACGAAGTTAAAGATGAAGAAGGTAATGAATTATTGATAGATAATGAATACATCATGTCTCCAAAAGACCTGTGTACCATTGGGTTTATTGATGATATTATTAATGCTGGTGTAAAAGTGTTGAAAATTGAAGGTAGAGGACGTTCACCTGAATATGTTAAAACAGTAACAGAATGCTACCGCGAGGCGGTTGATAGCGTACTTAATGGAAATTACAACAAAGAAAAAATTGAAATTTGGAATCAAAAACTTGCCACAGTATATAACAGAGGTTTTTGGGATGGATATTATTTAGGTCAGGAACTTGGAGAATGGACTAATGGTCATGGCTCACAAGCGACTACGCGAAAAAAATATATTGGTCAAGGCGTAAAATATTTCCCTAAGATTAATGTTGCTGAGTTTAAAATGGAAACTCACTCCTTACAAGTGGGTGATAAGGTGCTTATTACTGGACCTACTACTGGCGTTATAGAGACTATTATTACTGAACTTAGAGTTGATTTAAAATCGGTTGACAAAGTAGAAAAAGGAGTTAATTTTTCTACCCCAATTAATCAAATAATAAGGCCATCTGATAAACTTTATAAAGTAATTGAATCAGAATGATTAGAATAATTCATCAGCGAGACAAATGTATTGGATGTAATTACTGCGTAGAATTAGCATATGACAGGTGGCGCATGTCTAAAAAAGACGGAAAATGTACCCTGTTAGAAGGGGTAAACAAAAAAGGATTTTTTACCGCTGTAGTTGGCGATGATGAATACCAAGCAAATATGAATGCTGCAAGAGCCTGCCCTGTTAAAATTATCAAGGTTGAGAAAGTAAAATAACAGCATTAGTCCTCATTAATCTCTTATTCAGCTAAAACAACTCATTAATAGTATTATTTCTGTAAAGTTTTGATACCTTTATAGCCTATATGAATAATTCTAAATAAAAATGTCATTTTCTATTTTAGTTATTGGTTCTTCTGGTCAAATTGGCACTGAATTAGTTGAAGAACTTCGTAAGATTTATGGTAATAATTCAGTAATTGCTTCAGATATTAAAACTCCTCAAATTAAGCAAACTGGTCCTTTTGAAGAACTAAATATTCTTGACAAAGAACAACTATTATATGTAATTAACAAATATAACATAAAAGAAGTCTATCTGCTTGCTGCTATGCTTTCAGCTACTGCCGAAAAAAACCCTGATTTTGCTTGGGAATTAAACATGAACAGCTTGTTTAATGTTCTTAATCTTGCAAAAGAAAAAATAATTGACAAAATATTTTGGCCAAGTTCAATTGCTGTTTTTGGACCCACTACCCCAAAAGAAAACACCCCTCAATATACCGTAATGGAGCCTAGCACCGTTTACGGCATTAGTAAGCAGTCTGGTGAACGTTGGTGCCAATATTATTATGAAAAATTTAATGTTGATGTTAGAAGCGTCCGATATCCTGGTTTAATTGGTTACAAATCTCTTCCTGGAGGAGGAACTACAGATTATGCAGTAGATATTTTTCATCAAGCAATAAAAACCAATTCGTATGAGTGTTTTTTAACTAAAGACACTGCCTTACCTATGATGTACATGGAAGATGCCATAAAAGCTACCGTGCAAATTATGCAAGCACCAAAAGAAACTATTAAAATTAGATCAAGTTATAATTTAGCAGGAATAAGTTTTACTCCAGATGAAATTTCGGAAGAAATAAAAAAAACTTATCCATCATTTAAAATTTCTTACAAAGAAGATTTTAGACAACAAATTGCCGACAGTTGGCCTAAAAGTATTGATGATTCATATGCTCAACATGATTGGAACTGGAAACCAAAACATTCTTTAAAAAGTATGACTAAAGAAATGTTAATAAATTTGGAACAATTATTGAAACATAAAATTTAACGCAACGTAATGTGCTTTTAGCACGTCTTTATCTTTGAAAAAGATTATTTCGGCTAAAAGTTTAAAGTATTAGTTTATTTATTTTATATTTTTATTTTTGCAAAACATTTACTCTATATAAATGAAAAAGATATTATACATTATCATCCCCATCTTTGTCTGTAGCATTAGCACGGCACAATCGGCTCTTAAATATAACATTATTAATGGTGACACTATTAATGTTATTGACGAGAATAATCTTAAACAAGGTTTTTGGAGGATTTTTGGTAAAATGAAAAAATTACCAGAATACCAACCAGACCAAGTAGTTGAAGAAGGAAATTACGAGAGTAGCCGAAAACAAGGGTTATGGAAGAATTTCTTCCCAAATGGGAAAATTAAAAGTGAAATTGCCTATGTAAATAGCCGACCTAATGGATCTTACAAGACCTATTTTGAGAATGGTCAAATTGAAGAAGAAGGTAGTTGGGAAAATAATAGAAATACAGGCGGATTTAAACGGTACCATGAAAATGGGCAAACCTCACAAGAGTTTGTTTTTAATGAATCTGGTAAAAGAGATGGAAAACAAATTTATCGCTACGAAAATGGGCAAATCATGATAGAAGCTGATATCGTTGCCGGAAAAGAAAAATTTGTGAAAGAATACTATGAAGATGGTTCACTAAAAGCAGAAAAATCTTATATTGATGGTGAATTAGATGTTGCCAATACCAAAGTTTATGAATCAAAAACACCAATTAAAGATAAAGAAAAAGAAGAACTTTCTAAAGCACCTGTTAAAATTGTGAAAGCTGATCAAAATGATGAGGTAAACGATGGCTCATTTAACGGAAATGGAAATCATAAAATGTACAATAAAGACAAGCAATTATCTAAAGTTGGATTTTTTAAAGATTATCGTTTAATGGATGGCGAACTTTATTTATATGATGCAGACGGTATGTTATACGAAATTCAAAAATATAAATCAGGCAGATACATTGGAAATGCTCCACTACCAAAAGAATAAATAAAACAAAATAAACATAAACCCAGTAACTAAAATTACTGGGTTTTTTTATGGATAAATTTTAAAAAACTACTTTTACAAAAATTTAATTTCAAAGAATGTCTTCAAGTCAACTGTACCTGTATAATAGTTTAACAAGTAAAAAGGAAAAGTTTGAGCCCATTAATAATCCATTTGTTGGATTATATGTATGTGGTCCAACTGTTTACAATGAAGCTCATTTAGGAAATATACGAACATTCTTAACCTTCGATATTGTATACCGTTATTTGACATTTTTAGGCTATAAAGTTAGATATGTAAGAAATATTACCGATGTTGGTCATTTGGTTGATGATGCAGATTCTGGTGAAGATAAAATCGAAAAAAGGGCTCGATTAGAAAAAATAGAACCTATGGAAATTGTACAGAAATATACAAACAGCTTCCATTTTACAACTCAACTTTTCAATCTAAAAAACCCCAATATCGAACCAACTGCAACTGGTCACCTAATTGATCAAATTGAAATGATTCAAAAAATATTGACCAATAATTTTGCCTATGAAGTAAATGGTTCTGTGTATTTCGATGTAAAAAAATATGCTAGCAAATACAATTATGGAGAATTATCAGGTAGAAAACTAGACGAACTTTTAGAACAGACAAGAGATAATTTAGAAGGTGGGAATGAAAAACGTTTTTTTGCTGACTTCGCCATTTGGAAAAAAGCATCTCCCGAAACCATTATGAAATGGAATTCTCCCTGGGGTATTGGTGTTCCTGGTTGGCATTTAGAATGTTCTGCAATGAGTACAAAATATCTAGGTCAGCAATTCGACATTCATGGAGGAGGAATGGATTTGAAGTTTCCACATCACGAATGCGAAATAGCTCAATCCGTTGGTTCTGAAGGAATTTCTCCAGTAAAATATTGGATGCATGGAAATATGTTAACCGTAAATGGATCAAAAATGAGTAAATCATTAGGAAACTCATTTTTACCGCAAGAATTGATTACAGGAAACCATCCATTGCTTGAAAAAGGATACTCTCCTATGACGGTAAGGTACTTTTTTCTACAAGCGCATTATAGAAGTACTATAGATTTTTCAAATGAAGCATTGAAAGCAGCCGAAAAAGGCTTAAAACGATTATTTGCAAGTATAAAAATTTTAGAAACGATAACTCCTTCATCTGTTACAACATTTGATGTGAATACAATAATTGAAAAATGTAAAAATAGCATGAATGATGACTTTAACACACCCATCACTTTAGCTAATTTGTTTGATGGAATTAAAGTCATTAATCTTTTGAATGAAGGAAAAGAGACCATAACATCTGACAACCTTACTAAGCTAAGAAACCATTATCATTCCTATATATTTGATATTCTTGGATTAGTTGATGAATCGGAGAATAACAATCCACAAATATTATCGGATGTGATGAAATTGGTGGTTTCATTAAGAAATAAATCGAAAGAAAATAAAGACTATACCTCATCAGATTTTATACGTAACGAATTAGACAAAATCAATATTAAAATTGAGGATACCAAGGATGGTAGCAACTGGAAAATTAAAAACTAGCTTGTCGATTATTATTGTGTCTATCCTCTTTATTTTATGAAGGTCAAAAAAGAAAGCAATACCCGTAATTTTAATCCTTCTTGACCTACGCATAACGATAACTTGCGTGTATTTGAAAAAAAAAATTAAGTTGTAGGAACAACATGATGGGATGCAGTAATGTCTGAAAAAGAATAAAAGTTAACCTAATGATATAATTATTAATAATTTATAACTACATTTGTAGTCGAAAATTTAGTAATCAATAACCTAATAAATAAACTTAATCAAAATGAAAAAATTACTTACAATGATTATGGTGGCTTCTATGTTTAGCTTAGTTGCTTGTGGACCATCAGAAGAAGAAAAAAAAGCTGCTCAAGCTGAAGCTGAAGCTGCTGTAAATGAATTAATGAATAGCACTGAAGCTCCTGCTGAAGAAGCTACTGCTGAAGCAACTACAACTGAAGAAGCTGCTCCTGCTGCTGAAGCTGCTCCTGCTGCTGAAGCTCCTGCTACTAAATAATTCGATTTATTTCGAAAATAAAAAGAGGGTGTCCAAAAAGGCATCCTCTTTTTTTATGCAACAAATTTTAA
>JAVHRO010000155.1:0-11995 GCA_036171675.1 Vicingus sp.
AAAAACTCGAACTGACCCCTTTTTTATTAAAAATTCTTCTAAATGCACAACGGGTTAAATTTTAAATGTTTTTATCATTTATGGGTTGAGGTTTTGTAAATACGTTCTTAGATTTAATATCAGCTCTTTTTTACTTTTTAATTGTTCCTTTTTTACCTCGATTTTCCAATTTAACCAAGGAGCAACTAACGAACCAATGGCACCACCAATTAATCCAAATATACCAGAAATTACATAGTTCATAATTATGCGTTTTTTAATATGTTGCCTAGAAAACAGATATGTTAATTATCTCATATCCGTTAAAAAATTTATTTACAAATTCAATAAAATTTCTTCGGGGTTTTTACCTCCGAAAATTATTTTGGCGGGGTTTTCAAGCATTTCTTTTACGGTTTTCAAGAAGCCAACAGATTCTTTTCCGTCAATGATACGGTGGTCGTAGCTTAATGCCACGTACATGATTGGACGTATTTCTACTTTGCCATCAATAGCAACCGGGCGGTCAACAATGTTGTGCATGCCCAAAATTGCACTTTGAGGAGGATTGATAATTGGAGTACTTAGCATCGAACCAAAAACACCGCCATTGGTAATGGTAAATGTTCCACCTTCCATGTCGGCAATATCTATTTTTCCATCTCTGGCTTTTACAGCCAAACGTTTTATCTCTCCTTCAATTTCTGCCAAACTTAGTTGTTCGGCATTTCGAACCACAGGAACCATTAATCCTTTTGGAGAACTCACGGCAATACCTATATCAGCATAATCGAAACTTATCATGTGGTCGCCATCAATCATCGAATTTACAGATGGATACAAACGAATAGCTTCGGTAACTGCTTTGGTAAAAAACGACATAAAACCTAAGTTTACGCCGTGTTTTTCTTTGAAAATATCTTTGTATTTAGCGCGCAAATCCATCAATGGTTTCATGTCTATTTCGTTAAAAGTAGTCAGCATGGCTGTTTCATTTTTTACAGCAACTAATCTAGAAGCAATTTTTCTTCGAAGCATACTCATTTTTTCACTGCTTTCGTCTCTTGAACCTCCCCAGCCAACAATAGCATCGGGTGTTAATCCACTAGTTAAATAGGCTTCAATATCGGCTTTGGTTAATTTACCATTTGAACCAGAACCATTAATTTTAATTGCGTTAACGTTGTTTTTGGCAATCATTTCCTTTGCAACTGGAGTCGCTTTTACAGCAGTATTAGCAGGCATTGGATTAGGAAAAGCTTCAACTTTTTTAGGTTCAACAATAGTTTCTTTTATTGTTTGACTAAGAGTTTCAACTTTTACTATACTTGCTGGTCGTTTTGCAGTAGTATCAATTAAACAAACTACAGCACCAACCTTTACTAGGTCGCCTTCTGCAGCTTTTAAGGTAATAATTCCAGCTTCTTCTGCAGGTAATTCTAGAGTTGCTTTATCAGAATCTACTTCTGCTATGGCTTGGTCTTTCTCCACATAATCTCCATCTGCTACTAACCAAGCGGCAATTTCTACTTCTGTTATTGATTCACCCGGCGAGGGAACTTTCATTTCTAATGCCATAATTTTGTTTAAAGTATAAAGTTCATAAAGTTCAAAGGAGAAACATCTTCACATCTTTGAATTTTCAAATTTATTCATTTTCAAATTTTCAAATACTTTGTTAATGATTGCGCTATGTCTTCGAGCATGTACTTTTGATGACCCCGTAGCAGGAGCTCCACTTTCCGCTAAGGCAATTACCTCTAATTTAACATTAGTAAAATGTCGGAGAAGATAAGTCCATGCGCCCATATTTTCTGGTTCTTCCTGTGCCCAAATGTACTTCTTAACCTCTTTATATTTGCTTATAATGTTAATTAATTGCTTTTGTGGTAGCGGATATATTTGTTCAATTCTAACAATAGCAATATTGTCGACGCCGCCAATTTCTTCTTTCTTTGCCATTAAATCGTAGTAAAATTTGCCTGTGCAAAAAACCAAGGTATCAACAAGTTTAACAAGAGCTTTATTGTCGTCAATTACTTCTTGAAATGAACCGTTAGCTAGTTCATCCATACTCGATACACATTTTGGGTTTCGGAGCAAACTTTTTGGGGTAAAAACCACGAGTGGTTTTCTAAATTTTCGATGCAATTGACGGCGAAGTATATGGTAAAAGTTAGCGGGCGTTGAACAATTGGCTACCTGCATATTTTCTTCGGCACATAACTGTAAAAAACGTTCTACTCTAGCACTTGAGTGTTCTGCTCCCTGTCCTTCATAACCGTGTGGCAACAACAACACTAGCCCATTTTGTGTTTTCCATTTATCCTCTGCAGCGCTTAATAATTGGTCAATTATAATTTGTGCACCATTATTAAAGTCGCCAAATTGAGCTTCCCAAATGGTTAACCCATTTGGTGTAGCCATGCCATAACCATATTCAAAACCTAATACGCCGTACTCCGAAAGTAATGAGTTATAAATGTAAAATGAGGCTTGTTTTTTAGAGATGTTATCTAATGGAATATATTCTGCTTCTGAATCTTCTACCTTTACTATGGCATGGCGGTGTGAAAAAGTACCACGCTCTACATCTTGCCCAGAAATTCGCACTGGGAAACCTTCTTCAAGCAATGTTGAATAGGCTAATAATTCGCCCATTGACCAATCCAGTTGGTCGGTTTCAACCATTTTTAATCGGTCGGCAAACAGTCTAACAATTTTATTTATGAATTTTTTATCGCTTGGTAAAGTGGTTATTTTTTTTGCAATTGTTAAAAGTTTTTGCTTATCAAAAGTGGTGTCAAACGTTTTTTCAAAATTGCCTGGTTTGCAGTATTCATAATCTTGCCATGTTCGTTTTAAAAATGGAGTAACGATGGTTTTTTCAATTTGCTTAGAATCATTTAATCGATCTTGCAATTGTTGGTCAAATGTTCTCTCCAGTTCTTTAGCTTCTTCTATAGAAACAATCCCTTCGTCTAGTAACTGTTTTAAGTAAATAGCTCTTGGGTTTTGATGTTTACTGATGGCTTGGTATAATAAAGGTTGCGTAAACCGTGGTTCGTCGCCTTCGTTATGGCCATATTTTCTATAGCCAAGCATATCTATAAAAACATCTTTATGAAATTTTTGTCGATACTCAACGGCAAAAAGTATGGTTTGTATTACTGCTTCAGCGTCGTCACCGTTAACATGAAATACTGGTGAAAGGGTTACTTTAGCAACATCTGTGCAATACGTACTAGATCGACCATCTAAATAATTGGTTGTAAATCCAATTTGATTATTTACCACAATATGAATGGTTCCTCCTGTGCGATAGCCATCTAACTTTGCCATTTGAATTACTTCGTAAACAACGCCCTGTCCTGCAATAGCGGCATCACCATGAATTATTATGGGAATAATTTTGTTTTCGTCTTTTAAGTACTTGTCTAATTTAGCACGAGTTATGCCCTCTACAACAGGAGCAACAGTTTCAAGGTGTGATGGGTTTGGTGCTAAGGTAATATGAACATCCTTGTTATTTCGAGTTTTAATGTCAGATGAAAAACCTAGGTGATATTTTACATCGCCATCAAATAAATTGTCTTCGTATTCTTTGCCTTCAAATTCACTGAAAATACTTTCGTATGATTTATTAAAAATGTTAGCCAATACATTTAGTCTACCTCGGTGTGCCATGCCTAAAATAAATTCCTGAACTCCTAAATCTGCACCAATTTTAATTATGGCATCAATTGCAGGAACCAAGGCTTCGTTTCCTTCGAGTGAAAAACGCTTTTGACCAACAAACTTTTTATGTAAAAATTGCTCAAAAACTACCGCCTTGTTTAATTGGTGAAGTAAATATTTTTTTTGACGAGCATCTAAAAGAACCAACGATTTTAGTTCAATATTGCTTCTTATCCAAGCCATTTCCTCTGGAATACGAATAAACATGTATTCTACACCAATTGATTGACAATAGCATTTTTCTAAATGAGCAATGATGTCAGAAAGTTTTGAAGGACCTATCCCAACTTCTTTTCCAGCCTGAAAAACAGTGTCTAAATCGGCAGTAGTTAATCCAAAATTTTCTAAATCTAATGTTGGAGAGTACTGACGTCGTATTCTAACAGGATTTGTTTTGGTGAATAAATGACCACGAGTTCGGTAGCCGTTTATTAAATCCATTACTTTAAATTCTTTATCAACACCTTCAGGAACAGCGGTGTCGTAATTTTTACGAGCAAATTCAAAGCCTTCAAAAAATCGTTGCCAGCCCTCGCTAACATTGTTTGGATTTAATAAATATTGTTGGTAATAATCGTCGATTACAACGCCATTTGCATTACTTAAATACGAATGTTTGTCCATCCCTTAGTTTTGTAAAAATTAGGCGGCAAAGGTAAGAAAATATCTCTTATTAAGAATGGGTATAAATAAAATAGAAAATATTGAAAAAAATTAGAAAGACATTATCGAAATATTTTCAATCAATAATTTTTTCTTTTGTCAAAAAATTATGGAAATTTTCGGCCGCATTGAAGCACGAACAAACAACTTTGGTGTCGGTACATGTTCTTGTTTCTAAATCTTTATTGGTGCATTGTAGCGCGGATAAATTGACCTTTTCAAATCGTTTATTTATTTCGATACATTTAGCAATTAGCTCCTCAATGGTGTGGTACTTTTGTGGGTTAATACTGTTTTTAAACAAATACCCTTTCAAGTAATTTTCGATAACAAATTGTGAATTTTTACAAATCAAATGAGGCAACAAATCTTCTTTGGGTCGATATATTTCTTCTTTAGCTTGATTTAACTTAGCTGCTGCTTCGTCAAATAGTTTATTTGCGTCAGCTTTCATCGTTTATTAGGCTTTATTGGTTAATAATTAAATGCATGGAAAATTAAAAGGAAAGACCAAAGTTGTGTTTATCAACTTTGGTCTTCTATTTTTTTACATATCACTCAAGTGTTCTAATTTTTCCCATTTGACTTGAACTTCTTCTTGAGCTTGTGCCAACAGTTTTTTTGCTAACTCTGGGTTATCTTTAACTACTCTGGTAAAACGTGTTTCGTTATACATAAAGTCGTTTAATGGAGCAGTTGCAGCTTTCGAGTCTAATTTAAATCTACTTCCTTTTGGTTTCGATGGGTCGAATCTAAACAATGGCCAGTAGCCGGTTTCAACTGCTTTTTCTTGTTGAGATGCACCATTTTTTAAATCATAACCATGTTCTCCACAATGAGAATAGGCGATTATAATAGAAGGTCCATCGTAGGCTGCAGCTTCTTCAAACGCTTTAAGTGCTTGTAAATCTTTTGCTCCCATAGCTATTTGAGCTACATAAACGTTTTCATAAGAAATTGCTTGTAAAGCAAGGTTTTTCTTACTGGTTCTTTTACCTGCGGTAGAGAATTTTGCGATAGCCCCTAGTGGAGTAGATTTTGATGTTTGTCCACCTGTATTAGAATAAACTTCTGTATCTAAAACTAGAATATTAATGTTTTCTCCAGAAGCCATAATGTGGTCAACACCTCCAAAACCGATATCGTAAGCCCATCCATCACCGCCAATAATCCAAACTGCTTTTTTTCTAAGATAATCGGAGAGTTGAGCTAATTTAACAGCATCTTTGTTGTTGATTTTAGTGAGTGCATTATTCAACATTTCGATATGAGTAATTTTCTCTTCTTTTTGTGTTTCCGTTACTTCGGTATTGTTCAAAATACGTTCAACCAAAGAGGCGTCAAGCATTGGTTTTAATGTTTCTAGTAAATTAAAAGCAATTTCTTGTTTTTTTGTCAACGCTAATTTCATTCCTAAACCAAATTCTGCATTGTCTTCAAATAATGAGTTTGCCCAAGCAGGGCCTCTTCCCAATTTATTTTTTTTATAAGGCGTGGTAGGTAAGTTAGCCCCATAAATAGAGGAACAACCAGTAGCATTGGCGATTAATATACTATCGCCATATAATTGAGTGAGCATTTTGATATAAGGTGTTTCTCCACAACCTGAGCATGCTCCAGAAAATTCGAACAATGGTTCGAGGAATTGTGATCCTTTAACTGTAGAAATTTGTAGTTCTTTTCTATCGTAATATGGTAACTCCACAAAAGCATCCCAATTTGCACCCTCAATCACTTCAACATCTTGTTTTTTTCTCATGTTGATGGCTTTGAAGTTTTCAATTTCTTTACTTTCGGCAGGACAAACAGCTACGCATAAGTCACAACCTGTGCAATCTTCTGGAGAAACCTGAAGTATGTAAGATTCTTTTGACGTATCAAATGGTCTGCCTTTAGCGGGAACTGATTTTAAGGTAGAAGGTAATCCAGTTAATAAATCGTTTGAAACCACTTTGGCTCTTATTGCAGCGTGAGGGCATATGGCTATACATTTATTGCATTGTGTACATAATTTTTCGTCGTCCCAAACTGGTACGAAATCTGCAATTCCATTTTTTTCGTATTGTGATGTTCCTGTTGGGAAAGTTCCATCAGCGGTAAAGGCGCTTACAGGTAATTCATCACCAAAACCACCTAATATTTTCTCTAACACATCAGTAACAAATCCAGCAGGAGCATTTCTCATTGCTGTTAATAAATGTGTACTACTTGACGCAGTTTTTGGGTAGTCTACTTTCTGTAGATTTTCAAGTGATTTATCTACCGCGTTAAAGTTCATGTTCACCACTTTTTCTCCTTTGTGAGAATATGATTTAACAATGGCATTTTTAATTTTTTGAATAGCTTCATCTTTAGGTAAGATTCCTGAAATAGCGAAGAAACAGGTTTGTAAAACGGTATTTGCCCGTTTTCCTAGTTGAGCATCTTGAGCCACTTTACTAGCATCAATCACATAAAATTTAATTTCTTTTTTTATGATTTCTTGTTGAATTTCGATGGGTAATTTATTCCAAATTTCATCTTTGGAATAGGGTGAGTTTAACAAGAATGTACCACCTTGCTTTAGGTTTGCAACCATATTAAATTTCTCAATAAATTTAAATTGATGACTAGCAATAAAATCGGCTTTATCAATTAAATATGAAGAATAAATTGGGTCTGGACCAAAACGTAGGTGTGAAATTGTTTGAGCTCCTGCTTTTTTAGAATCGTACACAAAATACCCTTGAACATAATTATTGGTAGTTTCACCAATAATTTTAATTGAGTTTTTGTTAGCACCTACCGTTCCATCTGAACCTAACCCATAAAACATACAGTTGATGGTTGATTTTTTTATTTCAAAAGCTGGACTGTACTCTAAGCTAGTAAAAGTTACGTCGTCATTGATACCAATGGTGAAGTGATTTTTTGGTTCGTCTTTTAACAACTCATCATAAATTCCTTTAACCATGGCAGGTGTAAAATCTTTTGAAGACAACCCGTAACGACCTCCTACAACTTTTGGCATTTCTCTTTTACTTTCAACAAGGGCTGTAACAATATCTATGTAAAGTGGTTCACCAACACTTCCTGGCTCTTTTGTTTTATCTAATACGGCTATTTTTTTAACTGATTTAGGAAGTTGTTCAACGAAATGAGCAATAGAAAATGGTCTGAATAATCGAACAAAAATAGCTCCAACTTTTTCTCCTTTTTCTATCATTGCGTCAAGAGTTTCTCTTACTGGACCTTCAGCAGAGCCCATCACAATAATAATTCTTTCAGCATCAGGGTGTCCTAAATAGTAAAACAAACTGTATTTACGACCAGTATGTTCGTAAAATTCATCCATTACATTTTGAACAATTCCAGGAACTTTTTGGTAATATAAATTTGCTGCTTCTCTTGCTTGAAAAAACACATCAGGATTTTGAGCTGTACCTCTAATTACAGGACTATCTGGATTTAATCCTCTTTTTTTATGTGCCATAATTTCATCTTCAGGCATCATGGCTTTAATCACATCTTGTGGTATTGTATCAATTTTTGAAATCTCGTGTGATGTTCTGAATCCATCAAAAATATTTAAAAAAGGTACTCTCGATTTTAATGCTGACACTTGAGAAATTAATGCGAAATCGTGTGCTTCTTGTCCTGACCCTCCAAATAACATGGAAAACCCTGTTTGTCTAGTTGCCATAACATCAGAGTGATCTCCAAATATGGAAAGTGCGTGAGTTGCAATGGTTCTTGCTGCGACATGAATAACGGTTGGCAATAATTCACCAGCCATTTTATACATGTTGGGAATCATTAGCAACAATCCTTGCGAAGAAGTAAATGTCGTGGTTAATGCTCCAGCTTGCAAGGAACCATGAACGGCTCCTGCAGCACCACCTTCACTTTGCATTTCAATAATTCTAGGAACATTGTCCCATATATTTTTTTTACCTTTAGCGCTAAATATATCAACGTGCTCTCCCATTGGTGATGCAGGAGTAATAGGATAAATGGCACAAACCTCGTTAGTTTTGTGTGCAATAATAGCAACGGCTTCATTCGCATCACAAATAATTTTTTCGCTTTTTTCTTTCATTTTGAAGGTGTTTAAAAATCAAAACAGTACCATCAATTTTATTTTAGTAAATCAATAGTACTGTTTTGGTGTTAAGAAATTAAAATGTTTAACCTAATATAATAATCAATTAAAATTTTAGAAGCATTTGGCTTCAAAACTTCAACCATTAATTACCATGTAGCCATACTTTTTTAGCTAAAAGTTCGCTTTCAGTTTCAACATGGTTCGTATCGGGAACACAACAATCAACTGGACAAACTGAAGCACATTGTGGCTCATCATGAAATCCCTTACATTCAGTACATTTGCCAGAAATAATAAAATAAGATTCATCTGATAGCGGTTTGTTTTCTGCGTCTGCATCAATATCCTCCCCTTTCAATGATTTTACCATACCGCTTAAAGCAGTTTTTTCTGAATAAGACCATTTTTGGTCTGGTTCGTAAATTGCATTGTTTGGACATTCTGAAATACAAGCATCACAATTAATGCATTCGTCTGTGATTTTAATAGCCATTTTATAAAAAATTTAAATTCGTTTTATGATTTAATACTGGACAAAAATAAAATTCATTCAACAGTTCTGAACTGATTATTATCATAGTTAATTATGATTATTATCATAATTCTATTTCGACAGTGAAATTACTTTTGGCATTGAAAAAAGTGAGTACATTTGATCAATTTTTTGATAACAATTAAAACTAAAGCTTATGAGTATAGAAAGTAGTAAACCACAGCCCAAAGAATTAGAGGGCGTAGTGATTCGTTTTGTTGGCGATTCAGGAGACGGGATGCAATTAACTGGAACACAATTTACAGATACCTCTGCCATGTTTGGTAATGATGTAGCCACTTTCCCTAATTATCCCGCCGAAATTAGAGCTCCTCAAGGAAGTTTATATGGTGTTTCTGGTTTCCAAGTACATATTGGTAGTGTTGAAGTAAGTACCCCTGGAGATAGTGTTGATTTATTAGTTGCCATGAACCCTGCTGGTTTAAAAACTAATTTATATTCTCTTAAAAAAGGACATACCGTTATAGTTGATAAGGATGCTTTTACTAAAAAGAATTTAGAAAAAGCTTTTTATGATACCAATCCATTAGAAGATGGAAGTTTAGACGGATACCATGTTATTGAGGTAGATATGTCAACCCTAACTAAAGAAGCATTAAAAGATGTTGAAGGATTAGACAACAAAACAATTACCCGAAGCAAAAATATGTTTTCGTTAGGAATGGTTTATTGGATGTACCATCGTTCAACCGACCATACCATTGATTTTTTTAATAAAAAATTCAAATCTAAACCAGAATTAATTGAAGCCAATACGAAAGTTTTAAATGCAGGTTATTATTATGCAGAAACCTTAGAATTAATTTCCAATTCCTACACCATTTCTCCAGCAAAAATGGTTCCAGGAACTTACCGAATTATTATGGGTAATACTGCAACTGCCTGGGGTTTATTAGCAGCTTCTGAAAAATCAGGACTAGAATTGTTTTTAGGTTCTTATCCTATTACACCTGCTACCGACATTTTACATGAATTAGTAAAACATAAACATTTTGGTGTAAAAGCTTTTCAAGCGGAAGATGAAATTGCAGGTATTTGTTCTGCTATTGGAGCTTCTTTCGCTGGTGATTTAGCTATTACAACAACATCTGGACCTGGTTTAGCTTTAAAAGGCGAAGCGTTAGGTTTAGCCATGATGATTGAATTGCCATTGGTAGTAATAAATGTTCAACGTGGTGGTCCATCAACAGGATTACCTACTAAAACAGAACAATCGGATTTATTACAAGCCATGTATGGTAGAAATGGTGAAAGCCCCGTAGTAGTGATTGCCGCAAGCACACCAGCCGACTGTTTTAATTATGCTTACGAAGCCGCACGATTAGCTTTAGAACATATGACTCCTGTTATTTTATTAACAGATGGTTATATTGCCAATGGTTCTGCTCCATGGAAAATACAAAGCGTATCTGATATGCCTGCCATAAAAAATCATAAAGTAACTCAATTTACAGAAAATTGGCATCCCTATAAAAGAGACCCTAAAACATTAGCACGCGATTGGGCTGTACCAGGAACTCCAGGTTTTGAACACCGAGTAGGAGGATTGGAGAAAGACAGCGTTACTGGTAATGTTTCGTACGTTCCAGAAAATCATGAGGTAATGACTCATACAAGAGCAGAAAAAATTAGATTGGTACAAAATAATATTCCCGATTTAAAAGTAGAATTTGCTCAACAAGGCGATTTGTTGGTAGTTGGTTGGGGAGGTACTTATGGAACACTGCACTCAGCAGTTAAACAAATTACCGAAGAAGAAGGTTTTAATAACATTGGATTTGTGCATTTCAATTACATCAACCCAATGCCTAAAAATACAGAAGAAATATTTTCAAAATTCAAAAAAATTCTTGTTTGTGAATTAAACAGTGGACAATTTGCCTTTATCTTAAAAGCCAATTTTGGTCAATTTGATTTTCAACAAATTAACAAGGTTCAAGGATTACCATTTTCTAATGATGAACTTATTCAAAAATTTAAACAACTATTATAATTATGGAAGCTACAGCTATTAAAAAATATACCAATAAGGATTTTGTAAGTGACCAAGAAGTTAGATGGTGCCCAGGTTGCGATGATTATGTAATTCTAAATTCTATGCAAAAAGCACTTCCAGAAATGGGAGTTGATAAAGAAAATGTTGTTTTTGTTTCAGGAATTGGATGTTCTTCACGTTTTCCATATTACATGAACACGTATGGCGTTCACAGTATTCATGGTAGAGCACCAGGAATTGCCACTGGAGTGAAATTGGCTAACCCCAATTTAAGCGTTTGGATAATTACTGGTGATGGTGATGCTACTGCAATTGGTGGTAATCATTTTATTCATGTGTTAAGAAGAAACATCAACTTAAACATTGTTCTTTTTAATAACGAAATTTATGGTTTAACCAAAGGACAATTTTCTCCAACTTCAGTAGTTGGACAAAAAACAAAATCATCTCCTTACGGAAATACACAACCTCCTTTTTCTCCAGGCGAATTGGCTTTAGGTGCTAATGCTCGGTTTTATGCTAGAATTGGTGGTAACAATCCAAAAGCAATGACTCAAATTTTTATTGAAGCACATCGTTTTAAAGGAACTTCATTAATCGAAGTATTGCAAAATTGCGTGATTTTTAATGATGGTTGTTATACTGATGTTACTGATAAAGAGGTAAAAGATGACAAACAAATTTATTTGGAACATGGTAAACCAATGATTTTTGGTAAAAATTCGGATAAAGGATTGATATTAAAAGGATTAAAATTAGAAGTAGTTACTATTGGAGAAAATGGTATTACTGAAAAAGATATTTTGATTCATGATGCTAAAGAAAAAGACCCTACTATGCACCAAATGTTGGTTAGATTAGAATATCCACTAGCTACAGGTGTAATCAGGGCTTTTGACGATGCTACGTTAGAAGATCGTGAAGATGCGTTAACTCAAAAAATTAAAGCAAATTCTAAGTATGCAAAAACTGACGATTTATT
>JAVHRO010000155.1:12095-28093 GCA_036171675.1 Vicingus sp.
ATGGGTTCAGAAGCAATAATAGTTTTTTTATTAGCTGGCATAGTGCTAGTAGTGGTAGCTAATTTTTTATCTAAAATAATAGCTCCAAAATCTGATAATACTCAAAAAAGAGAGCCTTACGAAAGTGGTATGCAAACCATTGGACCAACATGGGTTCAGTTCAAGGTTGGCTATTATTTATATGCCATTTTATTTTTAGTGTTTGATGTGGAGGTAGCCTTTTTATTTCCATGGGCAGTAGTGTTTAAAGAAGTTGGGACAGTTGCTTTAGTGGAAATCATTATTTTTCTATTTATTTTAGGGTTAGGCTTATTGTACGCTTGGAAAAAAGGAGCATTAAAATGGGAATAGAAAATAATACACAAATTCCAGCAGATTTTCCAGGAAAAGTTATTCCGGCAGGAAACGGAGCAAACATCATGGTTACTAATTTAGACAAGGTAATCAATTGGGGACGAGCAAATTCACTTTGGTCACTCTATTTTGGAACAAGCTGTTGTGCTATAGAAATGATGCAAACAGGTGCTTCCCGACACGATTACTCTCGATTTGGTTTTGAAGTAGCACGTCCTTCCCCACGACAAGCAGATTTAATCATTATTGCAGGAACTATCGTTAATAAAATGGCTCCCGTTTTACGTAGGTTATACGATCAAATGGCTGAGCCCAAATATGTAATTGCTATGGGGGCTTGTGCAATTTCAGGAGGACCATTTTTTTACAATTCGTATTCAGTAGTAAAAGGAGCTGACCATGTAATTCCTGTGGATGTTTACGTTCCTGGTTGCCCACCTCGCCCCGAAGCTTTATTGGAAGGTATGTTGATGTTGCAAGATAAAATTCGACAAGAAAGTATGAAACAAAAAGCAAATCCTGTTGATGGATTTGATGAAGGGAAATAAGTCCTCCCCAACCCCTCCGAAGGAGGGGCTTACTTAGAGGGGAGAAAATTATGTTATTTGTCATTCTGAACAAAATTTACCCAAAAATTGGTTTCAATTTTTGCTGATAAATGAAGTGAAGAATCTTGAAAGGTAGAAGTATAAAAATTAGTAGAATAAAAATGACTAACGAAGCTTTACAAAATATAATCAGTACTTGGATTCCGGAATTAGAATTTTCTGAAGCAGAGTCTCAATTTTTAAATATTACGGTAAAACCGGAACACCTTCACGAATTAATGCTTCAACTAAAAAACAATAACGAAACTAAATTCGATTATTTGTTTTGTTTAAGTGGGGTAGATTGGGGTACTGAATTAGGTGTGGTGTATCATTTAGAATCTACCACTTATCGACATACTATTGTGGTAAAAGTAAAAACTGCTGACAGAGAAAATCCTACTTTTGATTCGGTTTGCGACATTTGGAAAACATCAGAATTTCACGAAAGAGAAGTCTTCGATTTTTTTGGAATTAAATTCACCAATCATCCCAATTTAAAAAGACTTTTTTTAACAGATGAATGGAGTGGTTTTCCGCTTAGAAAAGATTATGTGGATGAAATTAATATGATTGTTAAATAAACACAGATGGAACCAATTGTTGTAAATAATAACGTTAAGTCGGAAGAGTATTTTATCAATATGGGACCACAACACCCTGCAACACATGGTGTTTTGCGTTTATTGTTAACCATTGATGGGGAAATCATTAAAAAAGTTGAACCGGATTTAGGGTACATCCATCGATCTATCGAAAAAATGTGCGAACGGGATAGCTATCAACAGATTGTTCATTTAACGGATAGAATGGACTATTTATCGTCCAACATCAACAACGAAGCGGTTTGTTTAGCGGTAGAAAATGCACTACAATTAGAAGTTCCTGAGCGAGTAAAAGTAATCAGAACCATTATTGGAGAATTAACCAGAATTGCTTCACATACCTTATGGTGGGGAGTTATGGGAATGGACGTTGGAGCTTTTACTACGTTTTTTTACGGGTTTAGAGACCGTGAAATGATTAACGATATTTTTGAAGAAACCTGTGGTGCCCGTTTAACCATGAACTACAACATGCCCGGTGGTTTAATGTTCGACATTCATCCCAACTTTGTAAAAAGAACCAAAGAATTTGTGGCTCATTTTAAAACCAAACTCCCTGAATATGATGCGTTATTAACCAATAATGTCATTTTTCAGCACAGAACCAAAGGTGTTGGTATTTTAACAAAAGAAGATGCCATTTCGTTTGGAGCAAGTGGACCTGTTGGTCGTGCTTCCGGTTATTCGTGCGATGTTAGAGTTCATCATCCATACAGTGCATTGGATAAAGTAAAATTCAAAGAAGCGTTACGAACAACTGGCGATACTTTCGCTCGGTATGAAGTTAGAATAGAGGAAATGTGGGAGTCGTTATCAATAATTGAACAATTGATTGACAACATTCCAGAAGGAGATTATAAAGTAGCGACCAATGCGGTAATTAAATTACCAAAAGGAGAATTTTACCAACGTGTAGAAACCGCCCGAGGAGAGTTAGGTGTTTATATTATCAGTACTGGAACTAAAAATGCACATCGAGTTAAATTCCGTTCACCTGGATTTTCGAATTTATCGTTGTTAAACCATATTTCTGTCGGAAGTAAAATTGGCGATTTGGTTGCTATTATGGCAACGTTAGACTTGGTAATTCCTGATATAGATAGGTAAAATTAATGTAACAATTTGAAAATTAAACAATTTGAAAATTAAACAATTTGAAAATTAAACAATTTGAAAATCGTAAATCGTAAATCGTAAATCAAAAGTAATGTTATTAAGTATAACAAAAAATATTCACGAGTGGCTGTTTAGCTTAATGCCTGGAAATATTGCCAGCATTGTTGAAATGACCATCATTGCCGTTAGTTATTTAACCGGTTTTGCAGTTGCAGGATTGTTTTTGGTGTTGATGGAACGAAGAATTGCTGCATGGTTTCAGTTAAGAAGAGGACCAAATAGAGTAGGTTTTCATGGTATTTTACAAACTATGGCAGATGCTTTAAAGTTGGTTTCAAAAGAGTTAACGGGAACCATAAAAGCCGATAAGTTTTTATACAATTTAGCTCCTTATTTTGTGATTATTACCGCTTTATTGGCTTTAGCTGTTTTTCCTTTTACCAAAGATTTTCAAGCTTTCGACATTAACATCGGCATACTCTTTTTAATAGCCATTTCGTCTATTGGTGTTATCGGAATTTTATTGGCAGGATGGAGCAGTAACAACAAATTTTCGTTAATTGGAGCCATGCGAAGTGGTGTACAAACCATTAGCTATGAACTTTCCGTTTCTTTATCATTATTAACAGTAGTATTACTAACAGGAACATTACAGCTTTCAGAAATAGTTGAAGTACAAAAAAATGGTTGGTTAATCGTTCAAGGACACCTACCTGCAGTAATTGCATTTATGATTTACATGATTGCTGGAACTGCCGAAACCAACAGAACACCTTTCGATTTAGTGGAAGCAGAGTCAGAACTAGGAGCAGGTTTCCATACCGAATATTCAGGAATGAAATTCGCTTATTTCTTTTTAGCAGAATTCATCAACATGTTTATTATTGCCGCCATTGCAACCACTGTGTTTTTTGGAGCTTGGTTATCTCCATTTGGTATTACCGAATCCATTCCATTATTAGGAATATTTTGGTTTTTAGCCAAAACATTTATCATTGTATTTTTAATGATGTGGTTTAGGTGGTCGTTTCCACGATTAAGAATTGACCAAATTTTAACCTTAGAGTGGAAATATTTACTTCCAATTAACCTAGTAAACTTAGTGATAATGGCTTTAGTTGTTTGGCTTGGCTTAACAATTCAATTTTAAAAACATGAGTTATTTTTCAGATATATATCAAGGTGTAAAATCACTTCTTACCGGAATGAAAATTACCGGAAAGTATTTTTTAAATTTCAGAAAAGGTTCTATAACCCAACAATATCCCGAAAATAGAGCAACACTAAAAATGTTTGAACGTTTTCGCGGTGAAGTTATTATGCCTCATGACGAGAATAATGAACATCGTTGTACAGGCTGTCAATCGTGCGAATTAGCTTGTCCAAACGGAAGTATAGAAATAATTTGGGATAGACAATTAGATGAAGTTTCTGGTAAAAAGAAAAAAATGATTGATAAACACATTTATCATTTAGGAATGTGTACAATGTGTGGATTATGTATTGAGGCTTGTCCAACTGATGCGATAATTTGGGGGAAAAATTTTGAAAATTCTGTTTATGATAGAAAATATTTGGATAGAGTTTTAAATAAACCAGGTTCTAAAGTAAAAGCGGGAATAGAAGAATAAAAATTTACAAGTCACGATTTTTGATTTACGATTTAAGAATATGCAGGAGTTAATTAAAAAAAGAACGAAACAAATAGGTTTAGAAGTAATTCAATTAATTGATGAGTTACCTAATAAGCCATCTGCTTGGGCAATTGCTAAGCAAATTGTTAGGAGTTCAACTTCTGTGGGGGCAAATTACAGAGCAGCTTGTAGGGCAAAATCTACTCCTGACTTTATTAATAAATTGAAAATTGTAGAAGAAGAGGCTGATGAAACCTATTATTGGTTGGAAATTTTAGAGGAAAGTGGACTGATAAATACCGCAAGAGTCGAATCACTTAAAAAAGAAGTGAATGAAATTCTTTCAATTGTAGTAGCATCCATAAAAACAATGAGGGCAAAAAATCGTAAATCGTAAATCAAAAATCGTAAATAATACTATGGAAAAAATACTGTTTTACATTTTAGCAATCATCATGATTGTGTTTGCGGTAGCTTCAGTGAGCAGCCGTAAAATGCTTCGCTCAGTGGTATATCTTCTGTTTGTATTAATTGGCATTGCAGGAATTTATTTTTTAATAGATTATAATTTTTTAGCTGCTATACAACTCACTGTTTATGCGGGTGGAATTATCGTTTTAATGATTTTTTCTGTCTTATTAATTCATCATATCGAAATGGAACTAGAAGTTGCTAAACCATTGAAAAAAATAATCACAGCGTTAGTTTGTGTAGTTGGGTTAGGCATTTTCTTAACCACTATTTATAATTACCCATTTCATGTAATAGAAAACGCAAATACCACTACCATTAACGAGATTGGAAAAGGATTTTTAAGTTACGAAGCAGGTGGATTTATTTTGCCATTCGAAGTAATTAGTGTGTTGTTGCTTGCAGCAATGATTGGAGCAATTGTAATTGCAAAAGGAACAAAAAAGACAGTAATATCCTCCCCCAACCCCTCCAAAGGAGGGGAGTCCCCCTTCCCTTTGGGAAGGGTTGGGGATGGGAAAAACCTTAAACATTAAAACTATGATACTCGGAGTTAGCATTTACGAAATCCTTACTTTAACATCCATACTGTTTTTTATTGGTGTGTACGGATTTATTACCCGAACCAATTTAATTTCAATTTTAATTTCAATTGAACTCATCTTAAACGCATCTGTAATAAATTTTGTGGTGATTAATAAATATTTATACCCCGATGTATTGCAAGGAGTTTACTTTTCAATTTTTATTATAGCTGTTGCCGCTGCAGAAACTGCTTTAGCCATTGCTATAATTATAAACTTGTACAAACAAATAAGTTCGGTTGAAGTTAAAGATACTGAAGTAATGAAATATTAATTTTTTGAGATGAAATAACAAAAAGACAAGAATTTAAACTATAAAAAATGAACTTTAGTTATGCCTTATTAATTCCAATAATCCCTTTAGCACTTTTTGTGATATTAGGATTATTTAGTAAAAAAATTCCACCTTCCATTTCAGGGTGGTTAGGTTCTTTAGGGTTAGGAGCCTCATTTGTACTATCTCTTTATATCGCTTATCATTATTTTTTGGGAGCTAAGGTTGATGGGGTATATCAAACATTTACCTATAAAAATACTTGGTTAATATTTTCTGACACCTTACACATGGATATGGGAATTTTAATTGACCCTATCTCTGTAATGATGCTGGTAGTAGTAACCACTATTTCATTTATGGTGCATGTTTATAGTAGAGGATATATGAAGGGTGATGATGGTTATACTCGCTTTTTTTCATACTTGGCGTTATTTAGTTTTTCTATGTTAGGATTGGTCTTAGCTACCAACTTATTTCAAATGTATATTTTTTGGGAATTGGTTGGAGCCTCCTCCTTTTTATTGATTGGTTATTATTACACCAAACCATCGGCAGTTGCTGCTGCAAAAAAAGCATTTATTGTTACTCGTTTTGCTGATTTAGGATTTTTAATAGGCATTTTAGTGGTGAGCTACTATTCTGGAACGTTCGATTTTGCTGAATTAAATAATTTAGAAGGAAACATAATTACCAATTGGGCAGCAACTTCTTTTATGGGATTATCCGTTTTTACTTGGGGATTAATTTTAATTTTTATGGGCGGTGTAGGAAAATCTGCCATGATGCCATTTCATATTTGGTTGCCCGATGCCATGGAAGGTCCAACACCTGTTTCAGCATTAATTCATGCCGCCACTATGGTTGTTGCCGGAGTATATTTAGTGGCTCGTTTATTCCCATTGTTTTATTTTGTTGAAGATGGATTTGTTTTATCTATTGTGGCTTATATTGGAGCTATTTCATCATTAGTTGCAGCCGTTATTGCCGTAACACAAACGGATATTAAAAGAGTGTTGGCATTTTCTACCATGTCGCAAATAGGATATATGATGTTGGCGTTAGGAGTATCAAAATATGAAGGACACGAAGGATTGGGATACATGGCATCTATGTTCCATTTATTTACACATGCCATGTTTAAAGCCTTACTTTTCTTAGGTGCTGGTTCAGTAATTCATGCTATACATAGTAATGAATTAGAAGACATGGGAGGTTTACGAAAATATATGCCCATCACACACATTACTTTTTTAATAGCAGCATTATCAATTGCTGGTTTTCCAGGCTTTGCGGGTTTCTTTAGTAAAGATGAAATTTTAGCCGCTGCCTTCGAAAATAATACACTAATTTATGTGAGTAGTGTAATTGTCGCAGGGTTAACTGCCTTTTATATGTTTCGTTTGTATTTTGGTATTTTTTGGGGAAAGGATAAAAAATATGAACATCTACCTCACGAATCCCCATTAACCATGACTATTCCTCTTTTATTTTTAGCATTTATGAGCATTTTTGCCGGATACATTCCTTTTAGCGAATACATTTCTGCCGACTTAAAATCTTTTACCTCACATTTAGATTTACCATTAGCAGCGATTGCTTCTACTGTGGGTATTCTTGGAATTGGTATTGCCTACGTTTTTTATAAAAAAGAAAGTAATTTACCAGAAAAAGCAACACATCTATTTGGATCGTTTTATAAATGGACATTTCGAAAATTCTATTTTGATGAAATCTACCTTTTTATAACTAAAAAAATAATATTTGGAATTTTAGCAGCTGCGATAGCGTGGTTTGATAGAGTTATTGTTGATGGATTTATGATTGGTATCGGAAATGTTACCATGGCTTTTTCTCAACAAATAAAAGGAGTGCAATCAGGAAAAGTGCAAGATTATGCCATGTCATTTATTGGAGGCGTGGTTGTACTTGCTATGGTTGTTTTTTATATATGGATAAATTAAATTAAGACAATGGATATTTTATCACTTTTTGTAGTAGTCCCTATTTTAACTGTTTTAGCTTTAATTTTTGCTAAAAATTTAAAGCAAGCAAGGGTTGTCGCATTACTAGGAATGTTTGTTCAATTTGCGATGTCAATTAACTTGATAGTTGCCTATATAAAAGAGCGAGCCGTAAATACTGATATTATGGTTTTTACGAAAGATGTTCTTTGGTTTGGAACATTTAACATTCATTACAGTATTGGTGTTGATGCTATTTCTGTTGTTATGATTGCCTTAACCGCTATTGTTGTTTTGGCGGGAGTATTTATCTCTTGGCAAATAGATGATTTACCGAAAGAATTTTTTGTTTCTTTAATTACACTCTCTGCAGGTGTTTTTGGGTTTTTTATTTCCACCGATTTGTTTACCATGTTTGTTTTCTATGAAATAGCAGTAATCCCAATGTATTTATTGATAGGTATTTGGGGTTCTGGTCCTAAAGAAAATTCGGCAATGAAATTAACATTAATGTTAATGGGTGCTTCAGCACTATTGTCGGTAGGAATTTTCGGTATTTACTTTAACTCTAATGCAGATGGTGGCGCGTTAACATTTAATATTTTCGAAATCGCTAAAGTTCACATCCCTATTGCATCACAAAATATATTTTTCCCATTGGTTTTTGTTGGTTTTGCTGTAATTGGAGCACTATTTCCATTTCATACTTGGTCACCATCTGGTCATGCCTCTGCACCAACCGCAGTTTCTATGCTACACGCAGGAGTTTTAATGAAATTAGGTGGTTATGGTGTATTTAGAATTGCCATGTATTTACTTCCTTTGGGAGCACTAACATGGACTAATTTCTTTTTAATATTATCGGCAATAGGTGTAATTTATGGAGCTTTTGGAGCCATCATGCAAAAAGATTTAAAATACGTAAACGCTTATGCTTCTGTTAGTCACTTAAGTTTGGTGTTGTTTGCTTTATTAATGCTAAATAAAACAGCTTGGACTGGTGCCATTATTCAATCTTTATCACATGGGTTGTTAACCGCATTATTTTTTGCGTTAATAGGGATGGTTTACGGAAGAACACATACCAGAGAAATCGCTAAATTAGGCGGTATTATGAAAATTTTACCTTTTATTGGAGCTGTATATGTAATTACTGGATTGGCATACTTAGGATTGCCTGGATTTAGTGGATTTGTGGCAGAAATGAATATTTTTGTTGGAGCCTTTGAACACCCAGATATGTTTCATAGAATTATTACCATTGTGGTCGTTTCATCTATCGTTGTAACCTCTGTGTATATTTTAAGAATGGTTGGAAAAATTATGATGGGACCTTTAGCAGATGAAACCTATAAAGATTTACCAAAAGCCACTTGGTTTGAAAAAGTAGGATTAGTGTTACTCATGATTCCTGTATTATTTATTGGAACCATGCCACTAGGATTAAGTGAAATGATAAAAGCAAGTATTCAACCATTTTTGGAACGATTACTTTAAAAAATTAAAAAAATGAACTTAGAAAGTTTCTTATTAATGCGTTCAGAACTCGGATTATTAGCAATTATCGTATTGTTATTGATTTTTGAAATATTTTCTAACCAAAAGCAAAAAGCAGCCGTAATTCCAATAGCACTATCTCTTTTAGCTATCAATACCATCATTGGTTTGTTTCCCTTAGTCGAAGGAACATTATTTGGTGGTATGTTTAAAACAAATTCGTTATTGATATTATTTAAAACAACGCTAAGCATAGGTGTGTTAATATTATTACTTCAATCTGCCGATTGGTTAAAAGAAAAAATAGTTGTCGAAAATAAAGCAACAGAATTTATTATACTTCTTTTATCCTCTTTATTGGGAGCTTTTTACATGATTTCTTCAGGAGATTTTTTAATGTTTTATATAGGACTAGAACTCACTACGCTTCCAGTAGCAGCTTTAGTTGCTTACGAAACTTACAAACGAATATCAGCAGAAGCTGGTGTTAAATATATTTTATCATCAGCATTGGCTTCGGGTACTTCTATTTTTGGAATTTCACTGTTGTATGCAGCCACAGGAACACTTTTTTTTGATGCTTTCGCTGAAGCTTTAACCATTTCTAACCTTACTATTTTAGGATTTATATTATTCTTCTCAGGTTTGGCTTTTAAAATTTCTCTAGCACCATTTCATTTTTGGACAGCCGATGTTTACGAAGGAGCTCCAATTAATGTATCCTCTTATTTATCAGTAATATCAAAAGGAGCAGCAGTTGTTATTTTAATGATTGTGTTGTTTACTGCATTTAAAACATTAATGCCTGTTTGGGAAAAAATTATTTACATCGTAGCGATAGCCACCATGTTTATTGGTAACCTTTTTGCACTGAGACAGCAAAATTTAAAACGTTTCTTAGCCTATTCATCTATTGCTCAAGCAGGTTTTATTTTGTTAGGATTATTATCTGCCGATCAATTAGGTTCTGCTACCGTGGTTTATTTTGTGGCTGTTTATATCTTCTCTAATTTGGGTGCTTTTGGTGTGGTTCAAGCCATTTCATCGGCTTCAACTAAAGAAAATATTGACGATTATGAAGGGCTTTATAGAACCAATCCATTATTAAGTTTATTAATGATGTTGGCATTGTTTTCATTAGCAGGAATACCACCCTTAGCAGGATTTTTTGGTAAATTCTTTTTATATGCAGCAGCAGCAAGTAAAGGCTATTATATTTTAGTATTTATTGGTGTTGTCAATGCAACCATTTCGTTGTACTATTATTTGTTAGTGGTAAGAGCTATGTTCTTAAGAAAAAACCCTGATGCGATACCTTATTTTAAAAGCAAAATTTACATGAAATTAGGGCTATTGATAGCTGCTGCTGGTATTTTAGTTTTAGGATTATACAGCCCTTTTTATGAATTTATATTTTCTATCAGTAATAGTTTTTAAATAAAATAAAGATATGGCAACTTTAGACGGAAAACATTCATTTGGAAGCATAGGCGAAACAAGGGTAACCTTTATTGAAAAAAATGTGGATGCCAACAGAAAAGATTTTTTAAAAAAATTATTAGAACACAACGGCTTGGAAGTGGTGATTGATGAACCTGCACCAAAAACACCCGAAGACCCACAACTCTACACTATTGGGGTAACCGACATGACCTTTAACCCAACTATCGCTATTTTTGAACGTCACTTTAAAACATTTGATGGCAGAAAAGCCACTCAAGATTATTGGTTTCAACGTACTGAAGACACGCATCCACAGTACTGGAAAAACGATTAAAATTAAATACAAGCTACCTTACCAAAGTAAAATCATGGGTTTTAATTTCATTGGCAAGTTCCTGCACTGATTTATTAATAAATACTTTTTTTAGATGTTCTCGAGCAATTTTAAAATCATTATGGATGGGGCAGGGATGTTCGTTTGAGCACTTGGAGAGTCCAAGACCACAAGACTCAAAAAGAGAAAGGCCATCAATAGTTTCTATCACATTAATAACAGGGGAATTTAAATTTTCTTCCGATAAATAAAAACCACCTCCAGGCCCTTTTACTGAAGTGATAATATTTTTCCTTGCCAACTCTTGTAAAATTTTTCCAGTATAAGCTTCGGGTATTTTAAGTGCTGAAGAAATGTCTTTACCTCCTTTTGGGATTGATTTATTTCCTTCAATTGACAGATACAAAACTGTTCTTATGGCGTATTTACATTTTTGAGATAACATGGAGTTAATTTTTACCCAAAGCAGCTTTGCCTTTTTCGGTTAATCTTTCTAGTGTCCACATCGGTTCCCAAACCAAATTAACAGACACTTTATAATCAGCATAGTTGACGGTAATTAACTGTTTCATGTCTTCAATAATTAACTCTCCCATGGGGCACCCTGGAGATGTTAGTGTTAAATCAACATCAATTTTTTTTTCTGATTCATTAACACGAACATCATAAACTAATCCTAAATCAACAATGTTTACCATTAATTCGGGATCGACAACTCCTTTAAGCAATTGCAGTATTTTTTCTTCTTCTGTATTCATTTTACTCGATTTTTTTTGGTTGGTGAAAAACAATTTTCAAAATATTAAAATTATAAAGTGCAACAGCTATAAATAATAGGATGCCACTTGCTCGTACTATATTGTTTGTTGTGAATGTAATTCCCACTAAAAGGGTAACAAATCCTAGTGCGAATAGCCATAACTGTATTGTCGCTACTTTTTCAGAATACAAATCCTTAGGTAAAGGCATTTTAACTTTTCCAACTTGATTACGATAAACTTTTAACCACACAATAAAAGGCAGAGTTTTATAGGTTTGTCCCATTATTAGAGAAGTAATAAAGCCAATAAAAATTGTGCTTCCATAAGCTACAGCTAAAGGTAATGTTAAGGTTTCAAGTATTTCGAATTTAAACAGTAGAATAAAAATTAAAGACAAAGGAAGAATTAAAATTATGTAAGAGATAGCAGTTTGTTTCATTCCAATATCAAGGTGTTTTTTAACTCTTTTTTTATAGGCTTCATAAATAAAAGACAGGTAACAAAAAATACCAAAAACAACAGCAAAAACACTTGTAATTACTCCATTGGCCTGTTCTATAAATAGTGATACAATTCCAATAACTAATCCAATATTAATGAAGAAATAGGCAAAAGTTAATTTTTTAGTATTCAGGTTATGAGACACCATAAACATGGGTAATAATCGGCTGCTGACCCCAATAATTAGCTGAATAAACCAACCAACAACACCAGCGTGAGCATGTAGTTTAAGCAATTCTAAGTGGGAGAGTTCTAAAAAAGGATGTGCCAGGTTAATAGCAAGTGTTAACCCGGCTAAAACAGTAAACAACAACCAAATTACAGCAGTTAAAATAAATATTTTTTCTATACTTTTTTTTGTGGATTGAAGTGCTGTAAATAAAATATTAGCGACAAACAAACCTATACCAATTACGATAATTGTTGCTGAAACATACATGAAACTTCCTAGCTGTGAATTCCAAAATGAAAAAGGTAATAATATGGCTCCCAATCCTAACAAAATAAATGAAAAAATAGCCATTTTTTCACTGTATAATTTTACTTCCATTATTACAGGAATCAATTGATATAATGCTCCAAAAATCACCATGGTAATCCAGCCCAAAGCAAGTAGGTGAGTTATTGAAAGTAAAAGTGGATTAAAAAAATGCTGTGTAAAAGCTTCTGGATTAAAAATAATTAGCGTAGTTACTGCAAGCCAAGTCATACCTCCAAATACAAAATGAGGAATCACAACCTTTGGTGAAGGGGCGTTTTGACTGGCAATTTGATTCATTTGTGAATTAAAAGTTTAACATTTTCATTATCAATTTCTGCTGCCCAGGTTTTAAATTTCCGTTCTTCTAATTCGGGTAATAAATATTGTGGTATTTTTTTATGATGAACAAAAAGAGCTTGTTCTGCTGTTAATGCTTCTAATTCGTTTAATATTGTTACCATTGGTAAAGGCATTTCTAAATCACGGACATCAATTTCTCGAATTTCTTTTTTACAATTCACTTTTTCTTCTTCCAGTTCACTGATGCTAACTTTAACTAAACTTGCGAAAGTAGGTTTCTCCTTTTTAGCTCCTTCCTCTTTCAAGAAATAGGTATAAACTACACCTTCTTCAGTTTCTACCATACTCGCATACCCTTTAGAATTCACTATTTTAATAAGTGGAGTAGGCTCAAATGTATTGATTACTTCCAAGGCATTTTCTGTAGGAAGCGATTTTAAAGCCCCCATAATTTCTTTAAAAGGATCTTCTCCTTTTGCCAATGATGGTCTAACATCCAATGTTGTTAACCGACCTGTTTTGATAGCATTCAGGATGGCTAAATTTTGTGATTTTTCCATTTTTTCTTCTTTTATGTTTGGATTATTTTCTATTTCGAAGCCAATCTCTGCTAATTTTTTGAAAAACACAGCTACATCACATTTTCCAATTCTGGCAGCATCTTCAATAGTAACTCTCGGTGCTAAAACCTTACGTAAAATAGGATTTCTTAATTTATTAAAATGAGGGTTAATTGAGGCGATTGCTTCAATTGCTTTTTCGTTTTCTTTAATAAGAACCGATATTTTTGTTTGTTGGTTAATTTTCATTTTTTCCAAAATTCGGGTGTAAACTTGTTGCAATTCACTTCTATATTAGAGAGGGTATTCCCAATCTCAACTAAATTGTTGGTAGCAATTGTTTTTTCTAGGTAAGGAAACATTATTCTTTCTTCAAACCGAATGTGATTATTTAATACTTGCGATAATTCTAATGCTAAATCAATCAATCCTTTAGTTGCATTTTTAATGCAATTTACCAAGGTTTTTATTTGTTGATGTTCGGCAATAAATTGCTCTTTTATTTCATTATTTTCCATCTCAGGAAGAAACCATTTTTCTTCATTTATAAAGTGAGGAAGTAAATCATTCGTCCAAAAATTATCCACAAAAAGTTGTATGGTTTTAGCATCCGTTTGATGTGCTTTCTTTAAACGGGCACAAAAGACCAAAGCATGATGATGTTCATGTGATAAAACCACTAAATTTTCACTTCTTTTTATGGGTTTTGTTTCCGTCATAGAATAATATTATTCGCTTTTAATCATGGTTAATACCATTTTGAATTTTTCGATAGCTTTTAATGCGTGAGGTATGTCTGCTGGCATTATAATAGATTCTCCAGCTTCTAACACATTCGATTTTCCATCTATTATTATATCAGCTTTTCCATCTATTACATTAACCAATGCATCAAAAGGTGTTTTATGTTCACTTATTCCCTCTCCTTTATCTAATGCAAATAACGTAATGTTACCTTTTTGTTGTTTTAATATTTGCTTGCTCACTACTGCTTTATCAGCATAAGTGATACTTTCATTAAAGGAAAATTTTATTCCTTTATTAAATTCGTTGTTGGTTTCCATTTTATTGTTTTTTATAAATAGTTGATTTTAAAATCCACCTCTTGAAATTGTTAAACCTAAAAAAGCGATGACCAATGCTAAAAGCAAATTAAGCATCCCCGTCCACTTAGCCATCAGCTTAAATTTATTATTTGTGCTATGCTGCATCTCATCTATAGATTTGAAACCGTAATAAAAATCGTGAATTCCAGCAACAAGTAGCATGAGTATAAATAATATTAATTTAATGCTAACTATTTTACCATAATCACTATCTACAAAAAAATCCCATGTAAATGGCATTCCTCTAAAATACAAATTAAGAAGCCCAGTTATAAGCAGTGTAATTACGGTAAGCCACCCATAAAACCGGAATTTAATTCCAGTTTTATAGAGCAGCAACACACGGTTAGGCTGTTTGTTAATACTCGGCACTAATATAAGTGGTATAAAAAGCATTCCTCCTATCCAAAATGCGGCACATATAACATGTACAAATACCGATGTTAAATAAAAGGTGTGCATATCAATTCAATAGTTCTTTTTCTAATTCTATGGCTTTAGGAAAAAGAATATTGTTCTCTAAATGAATATGTTGGTGCAAATCTTTTTCAAATTCATCCAATTTACTATAAAGCACTTGGTAAGATGAACAAGCATCTGCCGGTGGAGTAAAATTATTACTTATGGTATGAATTTCTTCCATATATTCACCAACTGATTCATGTTCTACCATCATCATGTTGATGGGATTTTCAATATTTCCAAACGCAGAATTTTCTATGCTACCATTTTCGTTTTTAGTAGCAACCAATTGTTTGATGTATGGAAAAAGCATTTTTTCTTCTTTTTCCATGTGTGATTTAAAATCTGCAGCGATAAGTTTATATAATTGAGCAATTCTAATTACTTCGGGATGATTACTACCATGTCGGTTGGCAACTTTATCGCTGTATTCGAAAAGCATAGTTACGTTTTCTTTAACATATTTGTGATGCACATTAATAATGTAATCGGTTAAAAAATCTAATTCCCATGAATTAAAATCATGTTGTGTATTGGTTACTTGATTTTCGACTTCAGCAAGAGCTATTTCAACTTCCTTTTCGTTAATTCCTTTTTCATTACAAGCATCTTTTAATGATTTTTTGCCACCACAACAGAAATCTAATCCAAATTTACTAAATACTGCTGCTTTCCTGTAATCTGCAGCTACTAATTCACCAATGGTTGTGGGTTTTTCACCTGAATTTAATTTGCTAATTTTTACTTCCCAAAATTGAGGTCCTTCTAAAATGTATTCCCAATCAAAAGTTTCACCTCGTTCTGCTACCATTTGATAATAGAGTGGTTTTGGGTCGTGATCGTTATGAATTACAAATGATTCGCCTCCAGACAAATTATCAAATGTTTCAAAAATTGTTGAATGTTTAAATCGAGGTTCAATTTGTGTTACGTCTAATGTTTCCATAATTATATTTTTTAATAG
>JAVHRO010000156.1:0-7176 GCA_036171675.1 Vicingus sp.
AAATAACTACAAAGGCAATTCCAATTATTAGAGCTATTTTTTTTATTTTTTTCATTGTTATTATTTTTTCATGAAATATACTGTTGAACCGTCCAATAATTGAAGTGAAAATTGATTGCTATTCTTGTTGAAAATCATAACACTTCCTCCAGATATTGACAATATTCCTCTATTCCAATCAGCTTTTGCATTGGTGACTTTTATGTTATTAACATAATATTCTGTCATAGCTTGAGTTACATCAAAAGTAGAATAATAATATATACCTGAGTTAGATTCAAATTTTGGATTTAATTTTAGAACAAACCCTTTTTCAAGATATTGAGTTTTTACATCCTTTTTAATAACTTGAAACCATTCCCCTTCAATTTTGAGATTATCATAAAATTTAATTTCGTCAGCCGTTAAAGCAATGTCATCACAAAATTTTGAGTTTAACAAACAGGCTTTTCTATAATATTCATTTGCTTTGCTAATATTTTTTTGAACTTCATATATTTGTCCAATTCTGTAATAGGCATTTACATATTTAGTATCTGCTTTAATTGCGTATTCATATAACTCGATGGCTTTTTTATAATCTGGTTCTTTATATTCTACTCCATAAATTCCTGCCATAGCTTTGTTAGATGGAGTTCCTTTTCTAATACTTTTAACATCTGATTCTAATCCATCTACTATTTTTTCGCCTTCTTTAAAAAATTTATCGGCATCAGTTTCTACATTTTTCTTAGCCAACAACTCTGCCTCTTCTTTTTTTATTTTCTCTTGCTCTATGCGTAAACGTTTTTCTTCTTCTATTTTTTTTACATCAATCTTTCTTTGATCTAAAAAAGTTCTTGCACATTTAACTTTAGCCAATGTTCCACAATCTTTTGTTGCTTGTACAAACTCATCATACCTTAAATCTGTGGTTAAAAAAACCACATTCATTAATTCTGATGTTTTTGAATAGAAATAAATTGCAGAGTCTGAATTATTTAAATACTCATAAGCCTTTGCTAGTTCATAATAAGCAGGTATATATTTTGGCTTTTCTGAAATGTAGGAGTACAGCTTTGGAATTGCTAAATTGTATTCTTTATTTTTGCATTGTTTGTAAATATCTTCAAAATTTTCTGATTGAGAAAATACTTTTAGTGTTGTAAAAAGAATGATACTTGCAAATAAGATTTTTGTTTTCATGATTTTTGGATTTAAATTTGAATAGAATTAATGTTTTAATTACAAGCAGATGATTGACCATTCATGTCGCTTAGACATTTACCACCTTTTTGCATACACTCTTCAAAATCTATTCTATCATACTCCTTCTCTCCATCATTATTATAGTATACGCAACAACAAGTATCATCATAATTACCGGAATCACTACCACCTTTTTTATCTTTTCCTGTTGCCGCTCCAAGAATTAATAGTGCCACAATGAGATGCCATACTTTTACTTTTTTGTAAACTGGCTTAACTAAAAATTCTTTTATTTTACTTGTGTCCATATTATATGTGTTTAAGTTGATTTACTTTTTAATGATTTTACTATACGTTACTGATCTACTGTTTTTTACATCGAGCAAGTAGGTACCTAAAGGCAAATCGGAAGTTTCAATAGTGTTTTTTCCTTCAGAAAAAGTGCCAGTGCTAACTAATCTACCGTCAACACTAAATAAGCTATATGTTGATTCAGCATCAACTTCCACTGTAAGAGTATTCACTACCGGATTTGGATAGGTTTTAGTTTTTGTATTGGTTGTAAGTTTGTTGATACTAGTTGTTATGGTCGAAGGTGCAAAGGTGCGAATAGCCCTTACTGCAAGAAAGTCTGTTAATTTATATTTGGTAACCGACGTTCCAGTTGCTCCAGCGGGCTTTATAAAGCGTACTGATCTGGCATAAACTGTGTCTAGTGGATTGAAAGTAGTAGTTGTATTGGCAACTTCGGTTGAACTCCAATAATAGGCACTGTCCTGAAAATTTCCATAATTTTTACAATGCAACCTGCTCCTCATTATCTCTAACGCTCCACCGGTAGGTAAATACCAATCGTTATATCCGTTTAAATTTAAAGTATCGCATAGATAGGCAGCATAATTTCCTGGTCCTTGATTATTCACAATTAAGTTTTGATTATAATTATCGTTCGTATAACTGTAGCCGTAACTAAGAAGAAACTTTGCTGTAAGACTCCACGGTACTCCGGCATTGATGGGAGTTTGGTCTGCTGGGGCAGCTACATACCCAGTCCATGAGCGAAACCCAGATTGTGACCCTCTATAGAGATAAAATATAATACCTCCTTGATAAGTCCTGCCATAGACGCTATCCGTTGGATAAGTAGGATGAATTACTGTCAAAATCTCCTGGAGCGAAACTCCACTGTTTAAAAGTTGCTGTACGCTTTGTGCACGTAAGCCAATTGTAAACACAATCGCAATTACTAATAAATTTAATTTTTTCATAATATAGTTTTTAAATTAAAGTGGAAAGATACAAAAAAATAGAGAATTACCGTTTATCGTAGTGGTTATTATTATAGGGTAACGAATAAGCGGCTAAAGTCCTTTTTTTGATATATGAAAAACCCACTATCAAAAGCCGAAGAAGATATTTATCTTAAAAAATTGGGAGAAAGATTACGACATTATAGAAAGCTAAGAGGTTTTAGCAACTACGAATATTTTGCTTACGAAATCCAAATGTCAAGAACTCAATATGGAAAATATGAAAGTGGAGGAAATATTCAGTTTAGTACTTTGCTAAATATTTTAAAAGCTTTGGATGTTTCTGTCGAAGAGTTTTTTGCAGAAGGGTTTAACTAGTTTTCAAAATCCAGAAGTTTTTTTCAACTTTTCAATCAAAACCTATAGCAATTTTGTAAAAATCAGCACTAATGAATACCCTCATCGCATCTTGGCATTTTAGTTTTTATTTTCCATTTTTTCGGAATTAGAAAAACTTAATTACATTCAACTGCTCAGTTACCACCCTCAATCCTTCTTCAAAACTACAAGGTGAATATCCCAACTCTTTTATCGCTTTATCCAAAACAAAACCTGTTTTTGGTGGGCGTTTTGCTGCTTGGTTTAAGGATGATGAAGCAATTGGAGAAATAATGGATTTATCATATCCATAAAAATCTGCCACTCGATTCACCAATTCGATAATACTCATAAAATCTTTACCACAAATGTTATAAATGCCAATTGCTTGTTTTTGGGCAATTAACCAACAGGCTTGAGCCAAATCTTCAACTAAAGTGGGCATTCGAAATTGGTCGTTTACAATGGTTAAAGGGTTACCTTTTTCTAGTGCTTGTTTTGCCCACAACACAATGTTGGAACGGCTCATATCCTCAACTACTCCATAAACAATAATAGTTCTGACTATGCTCCATTTTATGTTGGATTGTTGCAATAATTTTTCAGCTTCGTATTTCGATTGTCCGTAATAACTCAACGGATTGGGTTTATCATCTTCTTTATAAGGTCCATTTTCGCCATCAAAAACAAAATCGGTAGAAAGATGAATTAAATGTGTTTGGTGGTTGCCGGAAACTTCAATTAAATGTTGAACTGCGTTAACGTTTAAATTCCAACATTGTTCTTTTTGGTCTTCGCAGGCATCAACATTGGTCATTGCGGCAGTATTGATAACAACGTTTGGTTTAAACTGATTAAAAACTTGCTCAACTTGAATTTTGTTGGTAATGTCTAAACTAGCATAATCAAATCCTGTAATGGATTTTATTCTGTTTTCACCAGTAGAAGTGGCTAAAAATTCAATATCCGATTTGTTGGCTAATAATTTTACCAACTTCTGACCTAAAAGTCCGTTGCTGCCGGTAATTAAAATACGTTTCACAATTATTTTTTAAATAAATTAGTTTGTGAAGTTATATCTCTAAACATTTTTATTTGATTGTCGGTACCTAAAATAAAAATCTTAGCCTTTGGCATAATAATCATATTTGAATCTGGATTTATGATATATTCACCATCTGGAGTCCTAAAACCGACAATGTTTGCACCAGATTTATTTCTGATATCTAATTCTTTAATGCTTTTATGTTGAAATTCAGTGGGTAAATTTTCAAAAGTAATTTCTTCTAAATTGGCAGCATTATTGCCCTGCCCCATCACATAATTCATAAATTCAACAATATCTGGCTTAATAACTAATGAAGCCATATGAGCCCCTCCAATTTTATCTGGCATAATAACATTATCGGCACCTGCTCTTCTTAATTTTCTGTCTGAGTTTTCCTCTGAAGCCCTGCTTATAATCAATAAATTAGGGTTCATTTCTCGTGCGGTAAGTACAACAAATACATTATCAGCATCGTTAGGTAAAGCGGTAATTAAGGCTTTTGCTCGTTTTATTCCAGCTTTATCAAGAATTTTTTCATTAGAAGCATCTCCTTGTATAAAAGGAATATTTAACGCTGAATCTATTGATTTAAGGATTGCTATATTTTTTTCAATTAAAATAAAAGGCTTTTTATGCGTTTGTAATTCAGAAATAGATTGTTTACCATTTCTTCCATATCCGCAAATAATCGTGTGGTTTGAAATTTTATCCATCTTTTTGTTGGTTCTTAAATCTTTAAAATATCGTTTAATTTCTCCATCCATAAAATAAATAGTTATAGAGGAAATAGTGTATGCAAATGTACCAAAGCTAAAGATAATTAAAAAAGAGGTGAAAATTCTTCCTGAGGTTGATAATGGATGAACTTCTGTAAAACCAACTGTAGAAATGGTTATGACAGTCATATAGAAAGCTTCAACAAAATGATAATCTTCAATGGTCATAAATCCGATAATACCCGAAAAAATTATTATCAACAGAAGTGATAATGAAAGGTATAGTTTTTTAAAATGCTTAAAATTTAACATCGAATGAAGTTAAATATCCCAAACAGATTTACGTTTTGTAAGTTTAAAATATTCTTTATGTTTAAGAATAAAAGCCATAATTAGGTAAATAATTACAGATGACCCAAATGAAAGAAATGACAAATAAATAAAAGATAACCGAATTTGTGAAGTTTTTAATTGGAGCTTATCACCCCACCAACTACACACTCCAAAGGCCTGCTTTTCTGAATATGCTAAAATTTTCTTAATCATTTTTTATTGATTTGATGAGCTGATTACCAATGCTGCAATTTAGACATTTTTTTTGAAAACAGTAATTTGTTTTTAATTCAATTAATGCTTGAGATTGTAAAGCATTGTTTGATTTTACACCTAATTTTTCAAAGTTAAGCAAAATCGTGTTACGTTTGGCGGATAGTTACCAAAATAGCACAGTTTTTTAAAAAGTCTTGTTGCTAAAAACTCCAACCTATTTTAAAGGAATATGTCCAGTCAAAGTTCAAACTACTCCCATTATCAAATGATTTATCAAAATCACTACCATCTCCTAACTTATTTTTTGAAGATGATGATACGTATGCAACTCCAATGCCAATAGCATGGTCAACTGTAAAACCACTTTTTTTTATGGCATTATAGCCAAATTTAAAATAACCACCATGTAGGTTTCTAGAAACTGTATAATTATTCTGTTTGTAGAAAGTTTGAAAATATGGTTGTTCTTGAATATAATCAACTACTGTTTCTTCTCGATTGGTTTCAGTAAACTGGTATTTGCTTTGAAAAGCTATGTAGTAACCTGTATTGTTTTGCTCTATTGATTTATACTGAAAAAGCCCTAACCAAAACAACACTAACGAAGGCTCAAAAAGTTTGTGTTTGTTTAAATAATGACGACCTTCTAATTGTATTCGATAACCTTGGGTTTTATTTAAAGGATTATTAAAAGCACTCAGAAAGTATTTTTTTGATTCATTTTCATTAGATTTTAAATATCCAACATTAAGGTTGGCAAAGTTCCTATTTTTGATTGGAAAAGAAAATTCAATATTATAGGTTATTTCGTTGAATGTACGAAATTCTGATACATAATCCAAAATAGAAGTAGTTATGCTATATTTTTTAACCTTTGGTGAATCATTAGCTTGAGAAAAACTGATATTACTCCAACACAAAAAGAATATTATTAAGACCAATCTATTCATTTACAATTTAACTATTTGCTTGGTAATGTAATTGTTTTTTGATAAAAATTGGATAAAATAAATCCCTTTTGGATAGTCTTTTAAATCAATTTCATCAGTATTAAATCCTTGCTGTTTAGAAGTAGAAATTTTTTGTAATTGTTGCCCTTTAATATCCAAAACAGTTATAACAACTTGTTGTTGTTCGTTTAGTTGATAGTTTAAGAAGATATTATTGTTTGTTGGATTAGGGTAAATGTTTAGTGCAACGTCATTGTTTAGTGATAAATAATCTTTATCGTCGTAAATAGTTTCGGTAAAAAAATCTACTGTATTGGAATCAACATCATTATTCCCGACTGAATTATCTGTTAATCTGTATTGTTGTGCTTGTGGGGTATTGCATGAAAGAGGTGCAATAAACGCATGAAAATCTGCACCAGATTGAATTTGGATACCTGGTTTTAAATCTATAGATTGGGTAGCATGAAAAGTGACATCGGTATTATTATTTATAGAAACGTCTCCAACAGATAAAGTGTTTGTTACGTTATTTCCAGCTATTATATTTTTTCCTATGTAATATTTATTGTTGATAATGTTTTTATTTTGAACATATACATTATTTCTAACAAGAGCATCAATCAATGGGTCTATAATTTCTAAAGGAACTTCATCATGAAACCCTGTAACACTAGGTTGAATTGTAACATCAAATTTTGATTGACCACCTACTATATCTAGTGAACTATTGTGAGGAATAAAAGTTGGATGTTTATATCGTGTCATCCCAAAGTATGACCAAGGACCAGGTCTATATTTCGCTACACTACCTGATAGCCTCGGAAAATATGAACCTGCTTTTTGTTCATCTATACCTAAATAACCATCATAATCATATTGAACATTATCTGAAAAAAAATCATATATCCCTGCCAAACCGCTTACTCTTATCTCTAGCCATTTACCTGAGTACGGATTTGAATCAGTAGTACTAAAACTTACTCCTATACTTTCCACATTATGTGGATAACCATCTCCATTTAAGCTATTCAGTTCGTTGTAAAATGCTGTTTTAACACTTCCGTTTCCTACGTACGTGTTATAAGTTAATAATT
>JAVHRO010000157.1:0-27533 GCA_036171675.1 Vicingus sp.
TAAATAATCGAAATTGGTGCCACCTTTTTCTTTCATTTTAACTTTATAATCTGTTAAGGTTTGTTGCACTTCTGTATCGCTCAAAAATTGGGTTAGCACATCTTCTAAAAAATCGGATTGATGCTGTAAGCTTAAAGGGCCTTGAAATAAAATGTTTCTTCGCCATTGGGTATTCGCGTTAATGGTTTTGGTTAAAATAGGTGTTTGACTAAAATTATTAATTAAACTCACTTTAGTTTTTAGTTGAAGTTGTTTGGCATTTAATATTAAATTTTCTTCGAGTGTTTTTACATCAAATACCAATTTTAAATCGGTGAGTTTGGTGGTAAAATAATTGTTGGTGGTATCTCTAAAATTAAATTTGTCTAGCACCTTTAACCCATCGTTTTCAAAGGTTTTGTTGCCGCTTGGCAATATAACATCCGATTTTTTACCTACCTTGTTTTTGTTTAAAAAGCTGTCGTAATCTAAAAAAGTGGTGGTGGTAAAATTTTCTTTTGGCACATTAAAATGCAAATCCATAGCCGAAATGTAGTTTTGATTGACCGTTCTTTTTGGATATAATGTTTGTGGTGTTGGTGCTGCATAGTTTTTATCGTAAACATAAAAAGGACCACGAAAAGCTGGTATCCACCAAAAAATACCTGGTAAAATTACTACCGACCGTAAATCTGGTTTAATATTTTTGTACACTGGGCTGAAGTAAATTATATCGGCAGCCAACGGAATAATAAAATCGATAAGCTTATAGTAATTAAACTTTTTTCGAGTAATTACTCTGCTGGTGGTTTGATAGTGCTCTTTGCTACTGCTTATAATATAGCCCAATTCTCGGTTCGAAACCTTGTAGGTACTATCTTTTTCTTGGGTTACCTTTGCACCAAAACTTATAGCAGTAAGCTCCACTTTCTCGTTGGGTGCATGGGTTACCTTTATTTTTTTGTTTTTGGTAAAACTTGCTGCACACGAATAAAACAGTAGCGGCACTAAAATTATTGCAATTTTAAAACCCCGCATTTTAATACGCTAAATCTTCGATAAGTTTAGGAGAATTGCCACAATTGTAGTAACTAACACCATTATCAAAATTTCTAAAGAATTTTATATTTTGATTTATTTGTTCAACCAATTCTGGACATGCTTTAAAATACTCTTCAAGTAAACCGCTTACACCTTCTTTTTTAATACCTCCTACAATTAGTTTGTTGTTTCTATCAAACACATACAAAGTTCCTTTTTTATTATCTTTTGCTAGGATGTATTTGGAGTCGTAAGCCATTATTTTCATTAAATAAAGTTTGTCATTTGTATTTCTAAATGGCATAAAAACCTCATCATCAAAAAACACATATTTTACTTTTCCTGCATGTAAAATATTCAACCCACTATACGCTGTTGCTCCTGTTTTTTCGTAATAATGTATATAATCTTCAGGAGTTCTTAATAAGCCAACTATTGTTTTCTTTTCATTGGCGGTAGTTATTAAATAATACTCTTTTTCAACTGCTATTTTTTCTTCTTTTGCTACAGCTACTTCTTGGCTTTTTTCTGCTTTTTTATTGGTAAATAAATCAGGTGCATTATCGCAGTTGTAGTAGTTTATTCCAGCATATGCGAGCTTATATTCAACTAAATTATTAAGCATTGCTTCCTGTAATTTAGGGCATTCTTTAAAATATTTAAATATATTTTCATTGAGCATTGTTCTTTTTGCATCCTCATACTTTTGTGGATGTTGTTTCTGGATGGTAAAATGAACGGGTTTATCCAAAATATTATTAAAATCTCTATCAAAGACATCAAGTACTGTATAGCCTGAATATGGAATCCCAGTTAAAATATATTTATCATTAAACGCTACAATAAAAGATAGAGATTTGTTTTTGCTATTTTTTTTACTGGGTAAGCTTATTACTACAGAATTTCCGACAAGTAACAACTTTACATTTTTTTCATTCTCCCATTGTTGCTTACCATTTTCATCAATATAACCAACATTTCCATCTCCAAAAGATGTTTGTTCGCCATAAACAATAACTTTTGTTCCATCATTTTTAATAAAATAATCGTTTTGTGCTTTAGCAATTGTTGCTAATAAAACAAATACACTAAGCAAAAGTGTAGTTTTTAAATGTTGAGTAAATTTTTTCATATTATAAGTGTTTGGTTTTAACCGCAATATATATATATATATATATATATATATATATAGAAAATCCAAACTTTTAAAGGGTTTTTTTTGTAAAAAATGAAAATAAATTATTGTTTTTGAGTTTATTCAAAGATAAAGATGCTTCACTACCCTTTTGTCACTTCGAGTGCCGACGAAGGAGGTATATCGAGAAGAGAGAAAAGGGTTGTAATGTTCTCGATACGCTCGTTCCTCACTACTCGAACTGACATACTATGTTTTTTTGTCACTTCGAGTGCCCGACTTTAGGAGGGAGTATCGAGAAAAAAAAGTTGTATTGTTCTCGATACGCTGCGCTACTCCAACTGACAGTTAATTATTTTTTGTTTATTCCACCCCAAAAACTGTCTTCGTTAACAACCTCAAAGTCGAGTTGTTTTTTGGTTAAATCGGCTCGTTTTATCATAATTCGAACCTCATCGCCCATACGATAAGTTTTACCATGTTTTCTACCAATGGCTTGATAGTTATCAGGATCAAAAGAATACATATCGTCATCCATATCGCGCAATTTAACCATACCTTCGCACATTCCGCTCATAATTTCTACATAAATTCCCCATTCGCTAACTCCAGAAATAACACCATCGTATTCTTCTCCAATTTTGTCTTGCAAAAATTCAACTTGTTTGTATTTGATTGAAGCTCGTTCAGCCTCGGCAGCTACCAATTCCATTTTTGACGATTGCTTGCATTGTTCTTCAATTTCAGCTTGATTAACCGATGGCCCACCATCCAAATAATGCTGCAATAAGCGATGAGCAATAATATCGGGATAACGACGAATTGGAGATGTAAAGTGCGAATAATATGAAAATGACAATCCATAATGGCCAATATTGTTAGTTGAATACGATGCTTTTGCCATAGTTCTTATAGCCAATTGTTCAATCAAATTTTCTTCGCTTTTTCCTTTAACTTCTTCCAACAACGAATTCATAGATTTGGCCACCTCAGCTTGGTTAAGACTTAAATTGTATCCGAATTTTTTTATAAAGTTGGAAAACGTAAGTAGTTTTTCTTGATTGGGCTCGTCATGTATTCGATACACAAAGGTTTTGGTCTTTTTGTTTTTTGTAGGTTTTCCAACAAATTCAGCCACCCGCTTATTGGCAAGCAACATAAACTCTTCAATAAGTTTATTGGAATCTTTACTTTCTTTAAAGAAAATGCCAATGGGGTTACCATCTTTATCTAAATTAAATTTTACTTCTATTCTATCAAAAGCTATAGCGCCTTGTTTAAATCGTTCTTTTCTTAAGAGTTTAGCCAACTTATCCATTTGCAATATTTCGTCTGCAAAATCGCCAGTTTTGGTCTCAATTCGTTCTTGAGCTTCTTCGTATGAGAAGCGACGGTCTGAAAAAATTACAGTTCGTCCAAACCATTCGTTTTTAATTTCTGCTTTTTCAGTTAATTCAAACACAGCCGAAAAACACAATTTGGTTTCTTGTGGCCGCAGCGAACAAGCATTGTTAGATAACACTTCGGGCAACATAGGCACAACTCTATCCACCAAATAAACAGAGGTTGCTCTTTGAAGTGCTTCCTTATCGAGCAATGTTCCGGGCGTTACATAGTGCGAAACATCGGCAATATGGACACCAATTTCCCAATTCCCGTTATCTAATTTTTTTATGGATAAGGCATCGTCAAAATCTTTGGCGTCTGCAGGGTCAATTGTAAAGGTGGTAATTGCTCTAAAATCTCGTCGTTTTTTTATTTCGTTAACATCAATTTCAATATGAAGTTTTGCTGCGTCTTGCTCTACTTTTTCAGGAAAACGATATGGTAATCCGAATTCGGCTAATATGGCGTGCATTTCGGTATTGTGTTCTCCTGGTTTTCCAAGCACATCTACAATTATTCCAAAGGGATTTTTTTTATCTTTTGGCCATTCGGTAATTCGTGCTACAACTTTGTCGCCGTTGTTGGCACCTTTTTGTTTGTCGTTGGCAATAAAAATATCGACTGGCATTCGTTGGTCACTAGTAACAACAAATGCAAAATTTTTCGATTTTTCAAGTATTCCCACAAATTCGGTTTTTGCTCGTTCTACAATTTCTATCACTTCTCCTTCAGGTTTTTTACTCGTTTTGCTGTAAAAAACATTTACTTTAACCTTATCGCCATGTAATGCGGTGTTGGTATTGGTAGGAGAAATATAAACATCAACTTCGGCATCTGGAACTATTAAATAAGCAGCTCCACGACTAGTCATATCAATAGTTCCTTCGATTAATGATTTTGATGAATTTAATTTGAAAGAACCTCGTTTAATTTCGCGCAACTTACCTTGATTAGTTAATTCTTCTAAAATAATGGTAACCAATTTTTTGTTGGAAATATCTTTAAAGCCAAATACTTGACTTATTTGTTTGTAATTAAAAGTTTGCGTTGGATTTTTATCGAAAATAGTAATGATTTGCTGAACTAGATTTGTTTTAAATCCTCCAGCATTGTTTTTGTGTTGTTTTGACATTTAGTAAATAATAATTCTTTAAAGTTACGCATAAAAATTAGGAGGGCATTAACTCTAGGTTAATGTTTTAAACATGAGGTATTTAATTGTAACGATTAACACTCGGAGAATGTAAATTAAATCTTTTTAAGATCGTCGGGGGTATCAATAGAAATTGCTTCTAATTCAGTTTTTGCAATTTTAATATGGTAGCCATTTTCTAACCAGCGCAATTGTTCCAACCCTTCTGCCAATTCAAGCGACGAAGGTTTAAGCGTAGTGATTTTTTTTAACACATCGGTTTGGTAACCATAAATACCAATATGCTTAAAGTATTGGTGCTTTTTTAACCAATTTTCTGGAGCCTCACCCCTATAGAATGGAATGGGATTTCTGCTGAAATATATTGCAAAATCGTTGATGTTAAAGGTTACTTTAACCTTATTTTCGTTAAACAAATCTTCGTGTGTGGTAATTCTTTTTATTAACGTAGCAATTTGCGTTTTTGAGTCTAAAAAACAATTGCATAATTGTGTAATTTGAATGGGGTCAATAAATGGTTCGTCGCCTTGAATGTTTAGTATTACATCATATTGTTCTGGCAATTTATTTATCACTTCCGCACATCGGTCTGTTCCACTTTGGTGGGTGGATAATGTCATGTTTACTTTACCACCAAAACGAGTTACTTCGTTAAAAATTTGCTCATTATCGGTAGCAACAACAACATCAGTAAGAAGTTTACACCTTTTTGCTTGTTCAAAAACATGTTGTATCATGGTTTTTCCATCAATATCTACCAACGGCTTTCCTGGAAAACGAGTAGAGCCAAAACGAGCTGGTATGATGCCTAAAATTTTCATTAATCGTTTAACTTTAATACTGCCAAAAATGCTTTTGGTGGAACTTCTACACTACCAATTTGTTTCATTTTTTTCTTTCCTTCTTTCTGTTTTTCCAACAATTTTCGCTTACGGGTAATATCCCCACCATAACATTTTGCGGTTACATCTTTACGTAAAGCGGAAAGTGATTCTCTAGAAATTATTTTAGCTCCAATTGCAGCTTGAATGGCAATATTAAATTGCTGACGAGGTATTAAATCTCTTAATTTTTTACAAATCTTTTTACCTAATTCGTAGGCATTGTCTTTATGCACTAATGCTGATAATGCATCAACAGGATCGCCATTAAGCATAATGTCTAACTTAACCAATTGCGATGGTCTAAAGCCGATAGGGTGATAATCAAATGAAGCGTAACCTTTAGAAATTGATTTTAATCGGTCATAAAAATCAAATACTATTTCAGCTAATGGTACGTTAAAACTTAATTCTACTCTATCGGTAGTAAGATAAACTTGGTTGGATAATTCACCACGTTTTTCAATACAAAGTGACATGATTTGTCCAACAAAATCAGATTTTGTGATGATGGTGGCTTTAATATAAGGTTCTTCAACACGGTCTATTCGGCTTGGGTCAGGAAAATCGGAAGGATTATTTAAAACCACCGTTTTTTCTCTATCATTGGTTAAGTAGGCGTGGTAGGATACGTTGGGGACAGTGGTTATGACTGTCATATTAAATTCTCGTTCTAAACGTTCTTGAATAATTTCCATATGCAACATACCCAAAAAACCACATCTAAAACCAAATCCCAAAGCTGCAGAAGACTCAGGTTCGAAAGTTAATGAGGCATCGTTTAACTGAAGTTTTTCCATAGCGTCTCTCAGCTCTTCAAATTCATCCGTATCAACTGGATAAATACCCGCAAAAACCATTGGTTTTACATCTTCAAATCCTTGAATAGCTGGGGCTGGTCTTGCAACAGTAGTAATGGTATCACCAACTTTTATTTCTTTAGCAATTTTTATCCCAGAAATAATGTACCCAACATCACCAGTTTTTATAACTTGCTTTGGAAGATGTTTTAGTTTTAATGTACCTACTTCATCAGCAAAATATTCTTTTCCAGTAGCTATAAATTTTACTTTTTCTCCTTTTTTTATCTCGCCATTTATTACTTTAAAATAAGCATTAATTCCTCTGTACGAATCAAAAACAGAATCGAAAATTAATGCTTGGAATGGTGCATTTGGATCACCTTCTGGCATTGGAATACGTTCAACTACTGCTCTTAAAATTTCGTCTACTCCTAATCCAGTTTTTCCACTTGCCGAAATAATTTCTTCACGTTTACAACCAATTAAATCAACAATTTGATCTTTTACCTCTTCTGGCATAGCACTATCAAGGTCCATTTTATTTAAAACAGGAATAATTTCCAAATTGTTTTCAATAGCTAAATAAAGGTTTGATATGGTTTGAGCCTGAATGCCTTGAGTGGCATCTACTATTAACAACGCTCCTTCGCACGAAGCAATAGAACGAGAAACTTCGTAAGAAAAGTCAACGTGACCAGGTGTGTCAATCAAATTTAGCACATATTCTTGACCTTCGTATATGTATTCCATTTGAATAGCATGACTTTTTATGGTAATACCTCTTTCTCGCTCCAAATCCATATCGTCCAACGTTTGTTCTTGCATTTCTCTTTCGGTAATAGCTCCAGTAGCCTGCAATAATCTGTCAGCCAACGTACTTTTACCGTGGTCAATATGTGCTATAATACAAAAGTTACGTAGGTGTTTCATGGTTTATTTTTTGAAGCTACAAAATTACATTATTTAGCCGATGTTAAAGAAATTTATTTGTAGGAATAGCGAGATGTTTTTTATTTTATCGTAAAATTTTATTTTGCATATTGTGTCTGGTGCGTACATTTGCAAAATTATATTTTTAATAACTAATAAATGAAAGTAACAGATTACCTTAAAGAAGCTAAAAAACCATTAATATCATTTGAAATTTTACCTCCACTAAAAGGCAAAGGAATTCAAGCTATATACGACGGAATTGACCCATTAATGGAATTCAAACCTTCGTTTGTAAATGTTACTTATCACCGTGAAGAGTTTATTTATAAAAAGAGAGAGAAAGGTTATTTAGAGAAATTTGCCATAAAAAAAAGACCAGGAACAGTAGGTATTTGTGCTGCTATTATGAACAAATATCAAATTGATGCAGTGCCCCATATAATTTGTGGGGGGTTTAGCAAAGAAGAAACTGAGAATGCCTTAATTGACCTAAATTTTTTAGGAATAGATAATGTACTGGCTTTAAGAGGCGACCCTATTAAAACAGAACCCTCTTTTGTTCCTGAACTAAATGGACATCATTATGCGGTTGATTTGGTTAAACAAATAAATGGATTAAACAAGGGAATTTATTTTGACGAAGAGCTTCAAAACCCAACACCTACCAATTTTTGTATTGGAGTGGCTGGTTACCCTGAAAAACATTTTGAATCGCCCAACATGAAAAGCGATCTAACCAATTTGAAAAAAAAGATAGAGGCTGGTGCATCGTACATTATTACACAACTGTTTTACGACAACGAAAAGTTTAAAAGCTTTGTAAAATTATGCCGTGAAATGGGAATTAATGTTCCTATAATCCCTGGTATAAAACCCATTACCAACAAAAGTCAATTACAAATGTTGCCAAAGTTTTTTAATATTGATTTACCCAATGATTTGGTTGACGCTATTGAAAAATGCAAAAACGACGATGCTGCAAAACAAGTTGGTATTGATTGGGCTACACAACAATCGAAAGATTTATTGGCTTTTGGTGTCCCTTGTATTCATTATTATACCATGGGAAAATCTGTTTCTACGAGAGAGATAATAAAAGCAGTTTATTAATCTATCCTGTCTTATCATTCTGTACCCCATTGTCATTCTGAACAATGTTTGTTCTTAAATCTGAAAGATTTACGTTAACAAACGATGTAAAGAATCTGCTCAATAAAACGAGATGCTTCACTTCGTTCAGCATGTCAAAAAAGAAAGCAACAATGCTTTTGTTCCTCTGCATGACAAAGATGTTGGGCATAATAAAAACTACAACTATTGCTTTTGTTATTATAAATTAATGTTTTGTCGAAAAAAAAATTCATTTCAACGAACTCCATGTTAAATTTTACTTGGTAAATTATTTTATATATTTTTAATCCTATCTTTGAAAGTATAAATGCTCGGTGTTCACCTTGATTGTTTATTAACATGAAACCGCTGCGGCATAAAAAACTTATAAAAGGCTGTGTTTGGTTATTAAAAATATCAACATGATTTTTAGCAACAAATTATCTTGAGGTTGCCTCTGCTTTAATCTTTTTTATTATGAAAACAATTTCAAAATTATTTTCAACTCTGCTCCTAATTTTGCTTACGCAATTTTCTTTTGGGCAAGATTCAGAAACATTTACAAATATCCCTACTTTGATGCCTGCCAGCTATCTTGCTCGGACATGGACTGGGGATGATGGTTTATCGTGGAATGCTTTAGGCGCAAGAACTGATCAAGTTATTATAGCCGCAAACAAGGCTATTTGTTTTAAAACAACATTAACATCGCCATCTGTTAGTGGAGGTATTGGTGATTTAACCATAACTACAAAATTTCCTTTTGCAGATGGAACAATGAATTTACCGATTACTGTAAATGGTGTTTCTGTCGGCACTGTTCCTGTTTCAACAACCGCAACAACAACAACAATTACTGGAATTAATGTTATAGGAAGCATTCAAATAGTGTTTACAAGTGATGGTACTAAAAGGCCAGCTATTGATAATTTAAGTTGGACAGGATATTCTTCAAGCAATACCATTACCACCTCAGCAATAATTGGTTCGCCATTTTGTGCAAACACTGCTGTTTCTGTTCCTTACGCCATAAGCGGTACTTTTACAGGGGCAAATGTTTTTACAGCACAACTTTCTAATGCAGCGGGTAGTTTTGCTGCACCAGTTGCTATTGGTACACTTAGCTCAACAGCAGCAGGAACCATTGCAGCTACTCTTCCTACAGGAACTGCAACAGGTGCAGGATATAGAATAAGAGTTATTGGTAACACACCATCTACAACAGGAACAGATAACGGTACCAACCTTACCATAAATACTGATGGTGCTGCAAGCGTAAGCATCGGGGCTAGTCCATCGAACACCATTTGTACGGGAACTAGTGTTACATTTACTGCAACACCGACCAATGGCGGTGCAGGGCTAACGTATCAATGGAAATTAAATGGTGGTAATGTTGGTACAGGTTTAATAACTTATACCAATGCAGGTTTAGCAAATAACGATGTAGTTACTTGCATAATGACATCGAATGCGGCATGTGTTACAGGTTCGCCAGCTACATCGAATGCGATAACAATGGTTGTTGGTGTGCCTGTAATGCCAAGTGTGAGTATTGCAGCATCAGCAAACCCAGTTTGTGCGGGAACCAATGTAACATTTACAGCAACACCAACCAATGGAGGAACACCAAGCTATCAGTGGAAATTGAATGGTGTAAATGTAGGAACGAATAGTAATACTTATGCCAACGCAGGTTTAGTAAATACCGATGCGGTAAGTTGTGTTATGACTGCTTCGGGCTGTGTTAGCCCGGCAACAGCGACATCGAATACCGTTACCATGACCATAAATGCGTTGCCAGCCACACCAACAGCAGGAAGCAACAATCCAATTTGTTCAGGTGCAACGTTAAATTTAACATCTAATGCAGCTGGTACAATATCTTGGACAGGCCCAAATACATTTACAGCATCTACCCAAAATCCTAGTATTGTTGGTGCAACTACGGCTGCAGCCGGTACTTATAGTGTTACATCCACAGTTGGAGGTTGCACCAGTGTAGCTGGAACTACAGTTGTTGTAATTAATTCAGGAGCAACAATTTCAGTACAACCAGCGTCTACAAGTACTTCAACAGGTGCAAATGCAACATTTACTGTTACTGCCACAGGGGTGGGATTAACCTACCAATGGGAAGAAAGCACCAATGGTGGAGGTAGTTTTTCAACGATCACAAATGGTGGAATTTATAGTGGTGCAACAACTGCTACATTAACGTTAACAGGTGTTACAATAGTAATGGATACCTATAAATACCGTTGTGTAATAACAGGGACTTGCGGTAATGCAACAAGTAATGGAGTTGCTACTTTAACAGTAACAACGGTGGTTTATGCTGCTGGCGATTACAGAACAAATCCAGCATTTACAGCTACTAACCCATTTCTCATTATCTTTTTTAATTCAACAGTTTCAGTTAATGGAGTTGCCCCTTGGCAAATCTATAGCGGAGGGGCATGGGTAGATGTGGCTCATGCTACAGGTTCTCCTAACTCTCCAATGAATTTGGCAACTAAACCGCCAACCATTTATATTTCGCATGGAGATTATGCAAATGGAATTTATACCGATGCTGCTGGTGCAGGAACTTATGGCAACATTGTAGTTTTAAGTGGCGGATATCTTGTTAGTTTTTCTGCCACTGGACCTACAATTCCAACAGGAAAAACATTAGATGTTCAATCTGGAGGATATTTAGAGTTAGCAGGTTTTGGTGCTGCTCCTTTTACTTTGGCTTCGGGCTCAGCTTTAAAGGTGAGGGATGGAGGAACAATAATTACCAATAATTCTACAATAAACAATGGAAATGCTATGTGGAGTGGTACTGAAGATTTTCAGGATAATTCAACATTCGTAGTGCAAAATTGGGATAATTCAAGCTCTCCTACTGTGAGAAGTTTGTTGAATCCTACTTATCAAGTTCCTGTAAATTCTTCCGGCCAAGGTTATCGATTTGGAAATATAATTTACAATTATAATCCAGCAACAAATGATCAAACCATCCTACCTGCTTTAACCTCCCCATTACTATTCTGTAACAATTTAACCATCAATAATATTTCGACAACAAAGTCAATTAGTATAACTGCAAATAAGATTCAAAGTCCTATTGCAACGATTAGAGGGAATGTAACCATTATGCAAGGGATGGCAAATTTTGGCATTAATTATACTAATAACGCATTACAACAAATAAGTATTTTGGGGAATATTGACATTCAAAATACTCAACCTGCAACTAACCCTACAGTTGTTTATTTGCATAATTTTCAATCAGGCACTACAATACTTAACAGAATGCAAGTTTATTTAGGCGGGAATTTGAGTGTAGCATCAGGCGCATTTTTATCTTCAGGATTAACCGCAGATGCTTCGAGCAAGACTATGACTATGTTTTATTTCACAGGTACCCATGCCCAATCAATAAATGGAACTGGCACAATAAATCTAAATAATGTAACGATAAATAAATCGGCAAATAATGTAACGTTAAATAGAGATTTTACAGTTATTGATAGTTTATTCTTTACAAGTGGAAACTTTATTTTAGGAGCAAATACTTTACAATTGGGTACTACCGCTATTGGAGTGCAAACAGGTGGTTCATCAACTTCGTATGCAGTAACTGATGGTGCTGGTTCTTACAAAAGAATGCTATTAGCCAATAGTACTGCTTATACTTTCCCTGTTGGGCCATCAATAACAAGTTATAATCCAGCCATCATTAACTATACAGGAACTGTTGATGATTTTTCGGCTCGTGTTGAAGTAGGGTTAAACCCTACAACAGGAAACGATCCTGCTTTTGTAAACCGAACATGGAATATTGCCGAAAGTGTTGCGGGTGGCACAACAGCTTCATTAACCCTACAATGGGATGCTGCCCATGAAAATGTTTCATTTGTAAGAGCTGGCTCAAATATTTATCATTATACTGGTGGTGCTTGGGTTGAATTAACAGGATCAACATTGGGAGGAGCAAATCCATACACCAGTTTAAAAGGAAGCATTACCTCTTTTAGTCCATTTACTGTTGGTAAAACAGTTGCTTTGCCTATAAAGTTATTGTATTTCGATGCACAACTCAATAATGATGTGGTAGATTTAGATTGGGCAACAACCATAGAACTAAACAACGATTATTTTGATGTAGAAAAAAGTGTTGATGGAATAAACTTTACTCATTTATTAAGACAATCGGGAGCTGGAAATTCAAATGTTACTAAAACGTATTACGATTACGATTTGCATCCTATAAGCGGAGTTAATTATTATAGACTTAAACAAACCGATTTTAATGGCGAGTTTTCATATTCTAACATTAAGGCTGTGGTGTTGAATAATAACGAAGCAGAAATTCCAATAGTATATCAAAACGGAATGTTCGTTAAAATACTAAATAACTATACCAATGCGATGGTACGTGTGTATGATTTAACAGGAAATTTGGTAATCGAACAAGCTAATAATAACGAAATTAACACCAGCTCATTAAGCCGTGGTATTTATATTTTAAGTTCGACATCAGGTGTTGAGCAAAAGCATTGGAAAATAATGGTCAAGTAACTTTATATAACCTGAATTTGGATTAAGGGCTTAATTGACCTAAATTTTTTAGGAATAGATAATGTACTGGCTTTGAGAGGTGACCCTATTAAAACAGAACCCTCTTTTGTTCCTGAACTAAATGGACATCATTATGCGGTTGATTTGGTTAAACAAATAAATGGATTAAACAAGGGAATTTATTTTGACGAAGAGCTTCAAAACCCAACACCTACCAATTTTTGTATTGGAGTGGCTGGTTACCCTGAAAAACATTTTGAATCGCCCAACATGAAAAGCGATCTAACCAATTTGAAAAAAAAGATAGAGGCTGGTGCATCGTACATTATTACACAACTGTTTTACGACAACGAAAAGTTTAAAAGCTTTGTAAAATTATGCCGTGAAATGGGAATTAATGTTCCTATAATCCCTGGTATAAAACCCATTACCAACAAAAGTCAATTACAAATGTTGCCAAAGTTTTTTAATATTGATTTACCCAATGATTTGGTTGACGCTATTGAAAAATGCAAAAACGACGATGCTGCAAAACAAGTTGGTATTGATTGGGCTACACAACAATCGAAAGATTTATTGGCTTTTGGTGTCCCTTGTATTCATTATTATACCATGGGAAAATCTGTTTCTACGAGAGAGATAATAAAAAACGTATATTAAAAAGTCTGCCTTGAATTAACAAAGCAGACTTTTGTTTTTTTATAGATTTTTACAATCCTTGATAGGTAATAAAAGTAATTCTTGAATTGCCTTGAGAAGAATCTGTTATAGTAGCAACTCTTCCATTTGAATAGGTGTAGGAGTTGTCTACAAAAAGATAATTAGGATCATTTGGGAATGCAGTTACATACGCTTTAAGAACATTGTTTGGATTAAACAAGTTAAGAAAATCATCAGAACTATAATTTAATCCATAATAAGGATTGGCAGCAGTAGTTGAGCTGGTAAGAGTTATTGGAACCCATTGAAGACCATTACCTAGATCCAATTCAATATTTGCTGAAGCCATGTTACCCCCACTGTAAGTAATGGAATTAATATTTTCTGGGCCACCATTGTTTCCACTTCCAACGGTATATACAACATTTTGAGAAATAGCTTTTCCTGCTGAATACGTAAATGTGCGTGTTCTTGTATAAGCATTTGAGTTGTTATCAATTCCTGATTCATTCACTAAGGTTAAATCGTTTCCTACATACGTGTAGTTATTAACCATGTTGGCAACTGGATTACCTGTAGAGTATCTTTCTACTTTAGAAACTTTTCCTCCAGCATTGTAATAAACAGTATCCCATTGGTTAAAAGTGGTGCTAGTGCCCCATTTGTAAGAAACTTTTACCAGTTTTTTACTACTGTTAAATTCAAATATTCTGACCTGTGTATTGTTTGTATTTGCATTATCATACGTGCTATCTTGAGCAATAACATAGGTTGTAGTTGGTGTAGGATTGCCTCCACCACCTCCACCTCCACCTGCTGTTGGCGCTGGAGAAGATTCATCTTTTGAGCAAGATGTATACAATACGCCTATGACAAGAGCTGATAATAAGATCTTTTTATTCATAATAATAAATTTTAAGTTAACCCAAAGTTAATGTTTATCATAAATTAATTTATGATAAATATCATAGGTCTATGATTTATCCTAAAAATAATTGTGTTTAGCTATTATTTTAGCTATTTCATTCGAAATGATATGAAAATATAAAAAATGTAGTTACGAAGTAATTAAATTTTTACACCAATTACGCAAATATCGTCAATTTGATAAAGATTACCTTTCCACTTATCAAAAGTTTGAATAATGATTTCCTTTTGTTGATCCATGTTTTTGTGTTGAATACTTAACAATAGCTCTTTGAATTTTGATGATTTAAATTTTTTTCCATCAACACCACCAAACTGGTCTTTATAACCATCACTGAAAATGTAAATAGTATCATTTTTTTGCAATTCAAGGGTATGAGTTGTAAAGGGTTTTGGATCTTCTACTTTGCCAATATGTTGTTTATTCGGTTTTGTTTCAAGTAGTTCAAAACCATCATTATTTGGTCGGATTATCCATAGTGGATTATTTGCACCAGCCCATTTTAGAGTTTTTCCTTGAAGCGCACACAACGAAATATCCATTCCATCTTTTACCACATCATCACTTTTCTCAAATTCTTGAATGACAATTTCACGTGTTTTATCTAAAATTTTTCCTGGATCGGTAATATCATGTTCTCTAACACTTCTATTTAACCCATTGTTACAAATTACACTAACCATAGCCCCTGGTACACCATGTCCAGTGCAATCGGCTGCAGCAAAGAGAACAATTTTTGATTGATGAATATTGTGAGAGGATTCCTCTTCACTTTTTACTTTCTGCTCCTCTCTATTTTTTGTCTCCAACCAATAAAAATCTCCTGCTACAATATCTTTAGGCTTATAAACAATAAAACTTTCAGGTAGAAATTCCTTTACAATTCGTAACGGAGGCAATATGGCAGCTTGAATTCGCTTAGCATAATAAATGGAATCGGTAATTTCTTTGTTTTTATCTTCAACAATCTCTTTTTGAAGTTCTACTTCTTGTTTTTGAAGCTCTATTATTTGTTTCTGCTTTTTTGTTACTTTAAACCTGTTGTACATGAATCCTGCAAAAATAATTACCAACAACAATCCGCCGAATAATGCATATTGTTGGTTTTTTTTAACTTTTATTTCTGCTTTTTGTTTTGCAATTTCAATTTCCTTTATTTCTTGTGATTTTGCATTGGCAATACTATCTGCAGCCATTTTTTTATCGAACCCAAATTGCATTTGCATTTGAACTGTTTTTTTGGTGTTTTCTTCGCTAAATAAACTGTCGCGAAGCACTAAAAAGTCTTTAAAATGATAAAATGCTAATTTGTAATTTCCAGTATTTTCTTCTATTTGAGAAAGTAAACTATAAGAATCTTTTAAAATATCACGACCTCCGTCAGCAGTTGAAATTGCAAAGGCTCTATTAGCGTATTCTTTAGCTTTTTCAGGCTTATTTTCCTTTAATTCAACATTTCCTATGTTTATTAATGTTGCTGCCACACCACGTTTATCGCCAATTTCCTCAAAAATTGCTAAAGACGCATTGTAATTTGCCCTCGCATTTTCTAATAGTTGAAGTTTACTGCTTTTATCTTTTAGCTGTTCTGCTCGATTGTAATACACCGCTCCCATATTGTTGTAAATGGAAGTAACCCCTAAAGCAAAACCAATTTCTTTAAAAATAACCAATGCTGAGCTATAACTTTCTAACGCTTTTTCAAAATTGTTTTGAATGTGGTAAATGTTACCGAGGTTATTGTATGAAGAAGCGATTCCTTGTTTATCACCCAATTCTTCTTTGATTTTGAGCGACGCCTTATAATTATGAAGGGCATCATTGAGGTTTCCTTGCGTTTTATATACAATACCAATGTTATTATATGCTGAAGCGATTCCTTTTTTATCTTTTATTTCTTCTTTAATTTTTAATGAGGCAAAATAATTTTCTAAGGCATCGGTAAAAAGACCTTGATCGCTATAAATGTTGCCAAAATTATTGTAAGCACGGGCAAGACCTTTTTTAATAACTTTTAATGTTTGCTGATTTTTAGTTGTTGTAATAAGTCGATTGGCTAATTTTTTTGATAGCTCAGTAATAACAACTGCGTCGTTGTAACTGCCAACATTACAAAACTCGGTACTTAACTCATTTAATGTTTTTATTTTATTAGTGTCGGTAATGCTATTTTTTAACACTGTTTGTAAAGAATCTATTTTAGAATTTTGGGCAAGTGAATTTTTAATTCCACAAATAAAAATAAAAATGGTTAAGATAAACAAAATAAGTTTTTTCATATTCTAATTCCAATTATACAAACATCATCAACTTGATCTACATCACTTTTCCAATTTTCAAAAGTAGTGTTAATAATTTCCTTTTGTCTTTCCATTTCTTCACTTTGAATAGAAAGTAGTAATTCTTTTAATTTTGCTGCTTTGAATTTCTTACCTTTTTCTCCACCAAACTGGTCTTGATAACCATCAGTAAAAAGGTAAATTTTATCGTTTTTATGTATTTCAACTACATGTTGAGTAAAAGGTTTTTCAATTTCAAATTTACCAATGGGCTGTTTATCGGCTTTTGTTTCTAAAAGTTCGCCATCCCTAATTATCCATAATGGATTGTTTGCTCCCGACCAACTCAATTGATTCGTGTGGAAGTTTATTTTACATAGCGAAATATCCATTCCATCTTTTACCTCCTCTTCGCTTTTTTCAAACTCTTGTATAACTATTTCTCTGGTTTTAATTAATATTTGGTTTGGTTCAATTAATTGATGTTCACGTACAGAGCGATTTAAAGCATTGCAACACACAACACTTATCATGGCACCTGGAACACCATGTCCAGTACAATCCGCTGCAGCAATTAAAATTGAATCGTTTAATTTTTCCAACCAATAAAAATCTCCCGCAACAATATCTTTTGGTTTATAATAAATAAAATTATTGGGTAAACTTTCGTTAATAATACTGTTTGAAGGGAGAATAGCTGCTTGTATTCGTTTTGCGTATTGAATACTGTCAGTTATTTCTTTGTTTTTTACTTCAAGTAAAAAATGGGCTTGTTCAACCACTTTCTTTTGACCTTCAACTTCTAACTTCTGTTCCTCAATAACTTGTTTTTGTCTTTTTGTAATTTGTAGTCGGTTAAAAACAAAAATTAAAAATATGGCGACCAAACCTAATCCTCCTGCAGTTGCATAAGTAATCACTTTTTGTTTTGCTTTTGCCTCTTTTTCAATGGCTATTTGTTTCTCATATTTGGCATCGTCAATTGTTTTTTGTTTTTCATATTCATATTTTGCTTGTTGTTGAACAGCTGCTTTTTGGTTGTTTTCATTGATCATGCTGTCTTTCATTTGCACAAACAACTTGTACATTTCTAATGCTTTAATACTGTATTCGGCTTTGTTTTGAGCAGATATTGTCGACAATGTAGCTTGTTTATAATAAACTTTGCTTAACAATTCTGCTGCACCTCTAATATTCTCAGGATATCCTATTTCTTGAGCAAGGGTTAGGCTTCGTATACCATAACTAGCTGCACTAGTTAGGTTGTTGTTTTGTAATTCAACATTTCCAAGGCCACTTAAGTTGAATGACTCTCCTTCTTTATCTCCAATCTCTACTCTTATCTTTAAGGCTTTTTGAAAATATTCCAATGCTTTTGAAAGATTTCCATTCTCAGAATAAATTACTCCAATTAATGTTAAAGGAGAAGCCATCCTTCTTTTATTTCCAGTTTCTTCAAATATCTTTAAACTTTTGTGGTAATATTCCAACGTTTTAGAGGTGTCACCCATCGCATTATAAATCCAACCAATATTATTAAGAGAGACCGCAACGCCTTCTATAAATCCAATTTCTTCTTGAATGATTAACCCTTTTTGATAGTACTCTAGTGCTTTTGGATAATCGGCTTGTTTTCGATAAATTTCTCCAATGTTGTTTAAACAAGCAGAAACACCATGTTTATCACTAATTTCAACTCTTATTTTCAAACTTCTATGATAATACTCTAATGCTTTTGGAATATCACCTTGGCCGCTATATACTCCGCCAAGACTGTGAAGAGATGCTGCTATTCCGCTTTTATTTCCAACTTCTTCGTGCAGTTTTAAGCTTTTACGAAAACATTCTAATGCATAAGAAATATTTCCTTGAAGTAAGTAAACATGTCCAATATTATGCAGAGCTACCGCAACGCCTTCTTTATCTCCAACCTCTTTCTTAATTTTTAAACTTTTATTGTAAAAACTCAATGCTTTTGGAACATCGCCTTGCATGTCGTAATAATAACCAATGTTATTAATGGCCTCTGCCAAAGCAGTTAATAATTTTTTTTTATAGGTTTCTGAAGGATGATTTGATAATTTTTGTTGAGCAAATTTATAAATCCAATCATTATATTTTGGCCACACTTTTTCATCTTGACATTGTTCAACAATAAAATTGACGTGTTTAATTTTAATTGAATCTTCTTTTACCGAATGAAAAAGCGTTAAACAACTATCCAAAAGTTTGCGATCGTTTTTGGTTAATACTTTTAAATCTAAGCTATCAATCAAATAAAATTTTGTAGGAGCAAAAGTTTGGCTAAACGATTGTATAGTTGTGCTAGCAACAACTACGAAAAGAAAAGAAACTAACCAAAATAAATTTTTACTCATACCTTACAAAATTTTCTATTCAATTTTACAAAAAAATATACTCAAATCAGCTTTTTCTAATTTATTCCTCATGAAATAAAACCCTTTATCATAGATTTGATGAATTACATTATTTTTTTATTCAACTTTGTCCACTATTAATTTTTTAAATGTATGGTAAAAAATCTGTTATTAATTTCATCATTAGCACTATCAATTTACGCCTGTAAACCTACTCAAACGGTAAATTTACCTGAGCAGGTAATTGAGGCGAACAATCCTGCCACAATGCCAAAACAACCTGATTATCATGGTTCCACCACGCGGTATTTTGATTTGTTACATACAAAATTGGATGTTAAATTTAATTGGGACAAAACCTATATGTATGGCAAAGCTACACTTAAGTTGAAACCTTACTTTTATGCAGCAGACACCTTAAGATTGAATGCCCGTGGTTTTGATATTAACAAAGTGCAACTTGTTGCTAACAACAACTACATTGATTTAAAGTACCACTACGATGGAAAAGTAATCGCCATTGTTTTAGACAAAACTTATACTCGAAACGATACCATATCATTGTTTTTTGATTACACTTCTAAACCAAATGAATTAGAGATTAAGGGAAGTGAAGCCATAACTTCTGACAAAGGACTCTATTTTATAAATCCTAACGGAAGCGATAAAAATAAACCGAAACAGATTTGGACACAAGGTGAAACTGAATCGAATTCGGCATGGTTTCCTACCATCGATTCACCTAACGAACGTTGCACAGGGGAAATTGCCATAACCGTTGAAGACAAATACAAAACTTTATCGAACGGAATATTAACTCATCAAGAAATTAATGGCGACGGAATGAGGACCGATAATTGGGAAATAAAACAACCTATTGCCCCATATTTGTTCATGATGGCCATTGGCGAGTATGCGGTGGTAAAAGACCATTGGAAAGACATTGATGTAGATTATTATGTGGAACCTAGTTATGAAAAAGATGCAAAAGCCATTTTTGGTTTAACCCCAGAAATGTTAACCTTTTTTTCGAATCGATTTGGAGTCGAATATCCTTGGGAAAAATTTAGCCAAGTTATAGTTCGTGATTACGTTTCGGGAGCAATGGAAAACACCACTGCTGTTGTCCATGGCGAATTTGTTCAACAAAATCAACGCGAATTGCTTGACGGTAGCGCTGGTGAAGATGTTATTTCGCACGAACTTTCGCACCACTGGTTTGGCGATTTGGTTACTTGCGAATCGTGGTCGAACATTCCATTAAACGAATCATTTGCCACCTACGCTGAATATTTGTGGAACGAATATAAACATGGGTTAGACGCTGCCGATTTTGGTATTCAAAACGATTTAAACGCTTACATTCAAGAATCGCAAGAAAAACAAGTAAACATGATTCGTTTTAACTACGACGACCGTGAAGAGATGTTCGACAACCATTCGTACCAAAAAGGGGGCAGAATTTTGCACATGCTTAGAAACTACCTTGGCGACGATGCTTTTTTTGCATCGTTAAAATATTACCTCAACAAAAATCAATACACCGATGTAGAAATGCACGAGTTTAGATTGGCTTGCGAAGAGGTTTCGGGCGAAGACTTAAATTGGTTTTTTAATCAATGGTTTTACGCTAGTGGTCATCCAGTGTTAGATATTAATTACGATTACGACGAATTATCTTCAACACAAAATGTAAAAATTGAACAAAAACAACTTTTTACCACCACACCTTTGTATCGTTTGCCTATAAAAATTGATTTGTACGTGGATGGTAAAGTTGAAACCCACAAAGTTGAAGTAAACGAAGCCAATAATATGTTTTCGTTTTTGGTAAGCAAAAAGCCCGATTTAGTAAATGTGGATGCCGACAAAATGTTGCTATGCGAAAAAGTTGACAATAAAAAAAATACCACCGAATGGGCATTTATGTTTAACAATGCACCTAAGTATTTAGACCGTTACGAATCGCTTACCGCATTAGCCGAATTAACCGATGATTTTGCCATTACTGCCATTATTAAAGCATTATCCGACCCTTACGAAAACATCAGAAAACTTGCTATACACTCTTTAAAAAATGCCGCCGTCGCACAACCTGAAGTGGTAAAAGCATCGCTGATAAAAATTACCAAAGACGATCCGAACAATAAAGTAAAGGGCGAGGCCATTACTGCGTTGGCCACCTATTTTGGAACGGACAAGTCGTTAGCTACACTTTTTTCTGATGGTGTTCAAAGCCAATCGTACACCGTTGGCTCAAAATCGTTAGAAGCCCTTGCTGTAGTTGATAAAGATGGCTCAATGAAACTTGCTAAAACACTCGAAAAAGAAACCAATTCCGCTCTTGTTTCTGCAGTTGCCAATGTGTACGAATTACACGGAGGTGCTGCTGAGCATGCATTTTTTAAAGAAAAATATTATGCACTTGATGGTTGGGGAAGATACGGGTTTGTGAGTTCGTATGGCAATTATTTAAAACGTCAAAACGACCAAACTGTAAATGATGCTTTACCTATTTTAGAAGATATGGCGACCAAAGAAAGCGAATGGTGGATGCGCATGGCTGGAATAAATGTAGTAGCCGATTTAGAAAACAACTATTATTTGAGAGGGCAAGTGCTCAACAAAGAATTAAAAAATACCAAAGGTGACACTAACAAAGAACTTGAGCTTAATGCTGCCATTGAACAAATTGGTTTACAACAAGACAAATTAATGACCATAATTGACAAAGTTAAACTCAACGAAAAAAACGAATACCTTCGTAAAATGTTAGGGTTGGAATAAATATACTCGTTGTGCATTTGATAAAAATTTGTCCATTCGAATCAATTTCACGGTTGAAATGAGTGAAATTTGTATCGAGACCACAGCGTAGCATCAACCGAATAAAGTGAGTTCACGAACACCTATAAAAAATAAGCAAAAGTGAGTAATACAAAAGTTTAAAATAGACAACGGATTGATAATTCAAATTTTTTGAAGAAAAAGTGCTTTCTCTATACTTTTTATTAAAATCTAAGCCTAAAATCCTAAACAAAAGGAGGTTTATTTACTTTTTGAGAGGGTTTCCAATGCTTCAAAAGTAACAAGCAATTGGTTAAATGCTGAACGGTTTTTAGCGCGACCACTTTTTTCACACATTTGTAAAAAGGTTTCTATTTCACCAAAATATCCTGATGAATACAACTGATTGTGCATTTTAACTGGCAAAAAATTGTTTTGTTGAAAAAGTGTTGTTGTTTGTGGTAGGAATGATTTCACTTTTTCTAACGGTATGTTGAGCAATGTTTTTGGCTTAGAACTGAACACCAATTTACTGGTGTTTTCGGTTCTAAATTCTCCTTTTTGAGTGTTTACTATTAACTCATCTTTTGCTTCAGTCCATGAATAATCGGTAGAAAATTCAATAGTTCCGATAACACCATTGGCATGTATAATGTGAGCCAAATATACTACTGAACTTTTGCTTTTGATTACGTTAATATGTTCAATTCTTCCTTTGCCAAACAAGTAAAAAGCAGCATCTAACGGATGAATAAATAAATCCAATAACTCGTTTCCCTCGGGATAAGCTCCTGTTTTATAGGTTAAAGAGTAGTAATTAGCATCGTTTACCTTGTTTTTTAAAATAGTGTAAACTGGAGAATATCTTCGTTGCAATCCTGCTAAAGAAGTTCCGTTACTTTTTTGTTGTAAAGCAATTAGTTCGTTTAGTTCTAAAAGGTTTGAACAAGGTGGTTTTTCAATAAATAAATTTTTGTTGCTTGCTATTATTTGTTTAGCCAAACTAAAATGAGCAGTTGGATTTGCCGAAACAAAAACACCTTTAATTTCGGGGTCGTTTAGCACCAAACTTAACTCGGAAGTGGCTATAATAGTATTAAAATTATTCCGAATAAGTTCAAGCGTGTCGTCCGATTTTGCAACAATGTATTTTAAATCAACTTTTAAATAATCAAGAATGGGATATAAGTTATTTAAGGAATGACTGCCGATTCCAACAAAAGCATATTTGCCCTTGTATTTTTTTTCAAGCAATCCTTTTTTTCTAATTTTTTTATATCGTTCTATTATGTTGTTCAAGGTTACTGTTTATTTAAATCTAACATAAATGTCGCCATACGAAGTTTCAATAAAATCTCTTGATTGAACATAGTTTTCCATGTCGTCGCCATTTTTCCAAAAAGGTAAATGAAATTCCATGGTTTCACCATGCGAAAGATTGCATTCAATTTTCCCTAATTTGTTTAGGTGTTTGATGCAATTTAACACTACTTCTTTGTTTTCTGGAACAATGTATTCAAGTGACAACGCTTTAATTGGTTGAGAAAGTCCTTTTAACACATCGAATTCATAACCTTCCACATCAATTTTACAGAAATCAGGAACACCATATTCAGCTATCAAATGGTCAAGGGTAGTCATTTCAATATCTACTGTTTTGTCCCAATTAGCTCCTTTAAATCGATCTTCTTGCATCATATCAACATGACTTTTTGAAAAAGAAGAAATTAACGAAACATCAGATACATACAATTTTTCGGTACTTTCTTTTTCGCCTAATCCTTTTTTGATAAGGGGTAAGTTTGGGAATCGTTTTTCTAGTGCATGGTAACATTCTTTTTGTGGCTCAATCATCACTACGTTGGCGCCGAGTTCTTGGAATAAAGCGGTACGATTACCTACATTAGCGCCAACATCAAAACATAAATTGCCTTTGGTAATAAATTGACCATAAAGTTTTTTTTGTTTTGGTTTTTGTAAAGCGGTTACTATTTTGTTTTCTAATTTAATGGTAAAGGCATACAACCCTAATGTTCGTATAATGCTTCTTAAAACTTTTTTCATGCTCTATTTTTCTTTTTCAATAATTCAGGGTTAAAGATGATTGTTGTCTTTAACCCCGAATCATTCAATTTTATAATTCACCTTCTGTTAGCAACAGCCCATTTATTTCCATAAACTTGGAAGCCATTTCTTTTGCCAACCCCGATTCTTTGTATTTTTCGTTAGTCATTAAAATTAATTGTTGTAAAATATATTTTGAACGATCAATTTCAGTTTTAACCAATTTTCGTTTTTCTCCTTTTAATGACAGATAAAACCTTAACTCTTCGTCGTAAGAGTTGACCAAGCTTTTAATAATTTTATTACCTGCTTTATAGTCTTTTATTTTCATGTACGATTCCGCTACTGCAATCATAAAATAATTATACTCTACCACATTTTCTGGCATTACTTTAACACAACGATCAAGTACTTCTTTAGCTTTATCTGGTTTGCCTGTTCTAATAAATTCTTCAGCCAAACGAGAAAAGTTGTTTCTAAAGTTCATACACATTCTACGATTGTTTTCATCTAAATAAATTTTACCAGTTTCCATTCCTCCCCAAATAAATTTATTCATCAGGTTTTCGTACATGATGTCGGTATTAATTTCAGCCGTTTGCCCGTCGTAACTTTGAGCTTTAAATGGAACCAATCGATAAGCCAAGCCTTCTAATTGAAAATAGGGTGTTAATCCAATATAGGCATCATTTCCAGTAGTTATCGCAAAATATATTGGCCGTTCCCAATTGTTGGCAGCTAGTATGTCAAGAATTATCAATTCACTTTTCATGATGTAATTCTTATCAATAGTCCATTCAATTTTATCTAACACTCTATTCGCTCTATCGGCAGAAACAGTTCCGTTAGAAAGTAATTTTTGTTTATCAACTTTTAAACTAAAATTTTTGGTTGGTAAATAATCTACTTGTTTTCCTGAGCTTATACCTACTTTAGATTTTGGACTATCATCGATAACAAAATCTATAGCATCTACCACATCAATATAACCTTCAATACCTCGGTCATAAATAGGTAAATAATCATTGGTTCCTTGACGGATTTTGAAGTCAGGAATTTTTTGAGGAATTCCTTTTGCACCCCATGCTTTTCTTCTCATTTGTTCGATGTACCAATCGGTATTTAATAAACTTAAGTTAACTACTCTTACATCGGTACGGTAACCTTCTACTTCTTGAACATACCAAAGTGGGAAGGTGTCGTTATCTCCATTAGTAAACAATATCGCATTTGGTGCACATGAGTTTAAATAGTTTTTTGCAAAATCTCTAGCGGTAAATCGTCCAGAACGATTATGGTCGTCCCAGTTTTGAGAGCCCATTAATACGGGAGCTGCTAGTAACGAAGCTAAAGTAATAACTACTGCACTCATTACTTGAGGCATTTTTTTGCTCATTACTTCGTATAAAGCATAAACACCAACTGCAATCCAAATTGCGAAAACATAAAACGAACCTACATAGGCGTAATCTCTTTCACGCGGCTGTAATGGAGGAGGGTTGGTGTAAAAATTAATGGCCATACCAGTAAAGAAAAATAATAACCCTAGCACTAACCAGTCTTTTGGATTTTTAATAAATTGATATACAAGTCCAATAATCCCTAAAATTAATGGCAAGAAATAATATACATTTCTTCCGGGATTGTTTTTGGTTGACGATGGCACTTTAGATTGGTCGCCTAATCTTGCTGAATCAATAAAATCAATACCACTTAACCAGCTACCGTTAGTAAATTCACCTTGACTTTGAACATCGCTTTGACGGCCAACAAAATTCCACATAAAGTATCTCCAATATAAATGACCCCATTGGTAATTAAACAAAAATGCTAAATTTTCGCCAAAAGTTGGTATGGCAATTGTTTCACCGTTACCAGCTTTTACACGTTTTCCTTTGTAGTTACTCCAACTCTTATAAGCATCAATGTGTTGACCTTGCGAACTCCACATTCGTGGTAAAAATCCAGAAGTGTTGCTATCGTAGTTGGGTTCATTTTTTTCACCTTTATTGGTAATTTCATACTTGCCAGTTTTTTTGTTTTGAAAGTAAACTGGTTTTCCTTCTTTATAAGGTTCATGTGCATCTAAAGGAGTATTAAAATATTGGCCAGTTAAAAATGGAGCAGAGCCATATTGTTCACGATTTAGAAAAGACAATAAACTGAACGCATTTTCAGGGTTATTTTCATCCATTGGTGGATTAGCAGCCGAACGAATCATGATAATAGCATAAGTAGAATATCCGATTAGAATAACTGTAAAGCACAACAGAATGGTGTTCCACATTACCTTACCTTTTTTCTGAGTAAAATAAAGTGTATAACCAATAACTCCTGTTAACAAAATCATGTAAAAAATTAGTCCTGAATGGAAGGGTAATCCAAACGAATTAACAAACAAGATTTCGAACATAGAACCAATTTTATAGGTTCCAGGAATAATTCCAAATTGAACAATTCCTAAAATAAGAATGGAGAAAAATCCAGCAGTAATAACGTTTTTAAGATTAAGATCTCTCGTTTTGAAATAATATAGAAACACCATTGCTGGTATGGCTAATAAATTTAACAAATGGACTCCAATAGATAATCCCATCAAATAAGCTATTAACACCAACCATCGTGTACTATGACTTTCGCTAGAAACAGCATCCCATTTTAGTATGGCCCAAAAAACTAGGGCTGTAAACAACGACGACATGGCATAAACCTCGCCTTCAACAGCCGAAAACCAAAACGAATCGGAAAAGGTGTAGACCAATGAGCCTACCAAAGCACTTCCCATAATTGCAATGGTTTTTCCTGTAGTTAATTCGCCCGTTTTTAAAGCTAATTTTTTTATCATGGCGGTAATACTCCAAAACAAAAACAAAATAGTAAATCCACTACTCAATGCCGAAACGGTGTTTACAGCTACTGCGGCATTTTGTGCAGAAGTAAACATGGTGAAAAACCTGCCGATTAACATAAAAAGTGGTGCACCAGGTGGATGACCAACTTCTAAGTTGTATGCGGTAGAGATAAACTCACCACAATCCCAAAAACTTGCAGTAGGCTCCATGGTTAAAATATATACCGCAGATGCTACTGCAAATACTAACCAACCTAAAATGTTATTAATTTTTTTGTATTCCATAACAAGAGTATTTAATCGGAAGCGAATTTATGAAATTCTAAACGATAAATTGTTAATGGATGTTAATCTATGTTAAAATTTGAGTGTTGTTTAGTTAGTGTTGATTTGGCGCAAACTAAAATCTAGAAAATAAAAGTAGTTGGTATTGGCAAAAACTTCAATAAATTCGAGTGTTAAGCTACTTTATAAAGGATAAAATTCACGAAAAAAAATAAAATTGTTGCGCAGAAAAAATATTTTACTAAATTTGCCGTCCAATTGTCCGATGGTGTAACTGGCAACACGTCTGGTTTTGGTCCAGAAGAGTCCAG
>JAVHRO010000158.1:0-65788 GCA_036171675.1 Vicingus sp.
CAAATTAAAATTTGTTGCATAAAAAAAGAGGATGCCTTTTTGGACACCCTCTTTTCTTTTTAGTTCAAATGAATTATATTACTCTTTAACAAATTTATAAGGATTATTAATACCTTCAATTACCACAAAATACATTCCTTTAGATAATGAAGAAATATTTACTTTATGCGTTGAAGCAATAAGTTTATCCGTTAACACAACATTACCAATCATATCAACAACTTTAATTATGTGATTTAACAATTTAATATTAGAAGAAATTGTTAACACTTCATTAGCAGGATTAGGATAAATACTCAATGCTGAAGCAGAAACATTTTTAATGCCCACACTACAATTAACGGTAATAGTTGAGTCTAACTGAGTACTTGCGCCACAAGCATTTGAAGCCACAACAGAAATTGTACCCGAAGTACCTACAGTTACCGAAATGCTACTTGTGCTGCTTGTTCCTGTCCAATCGGCAGGAATGATCCAAGTGTAATTAACCCCAGAAATACTAGCCGTTGAATAAATTTCAGTATTACCATTACAAGGGTTCATATTACCAGTAATAAAGGTTGGAGTTGCTGGTGTAGCATCAACAACATTAACATAACCAACAATTGTTTTAGTTGCAGGTACTGTGCCATCATTAACCGTTAATCTAACAGTGTAAGAACCAGCAGCAGCAAAAGTAACGGTTGGATTGGCAATGGTGGTATCGTTTGCAACTCCACCTCCAAAATTCCAATTCCAAGTTGTTGGTGTACCACCCGTAGTTAAATCTGTAAAGTTTACAGGGGATCCAGCACATACACTTTGGTTACTTGCAGTAAAATCAGGAATTAAATTACTGGTTAAACTGTTCCATTTCCAAATACCATTTGTAGTTGCATCAGTATTAAACCATCCTGACCAACCCACGGATGGATTGATAAACTCACAATACGTATGTTGTTGTGTATCTATTATATTCCAAGTAGTTCCTCCGTCATTAGTATATGAAGAACCAACCGTTCCTGTTGCACCAGTTGTAAAGGCAATATCTGTACCTTCAATATAACATAAACCTGCAGTAAATACCGAGCCGGTAGTTGTTAATGGATTCCATGTTGCACCTGCATCGGTAGTATTGTATACATTACCACCAGAGATTAACAATCCCGTAGTTGAATTTTTAAATGAGAAATTTGCATTTTGCATATCTGTTTCTGGGGTTTGGTAAACCGCCCAAGTGTTACCTTTATCAGTAGAATGATACAATCTACCTTTGTTGGTTCCAAACCAAACAACATTACCTACAACTTCAATATTTCTTGTATAGCCATATTCTCCACTCAATGGATTTGGCAGGTTAGCTGCAGGAACAGCAGTCCAGTTTGTACCTCCATTGTTTGTTACATACACTTCAAATTCGCCATTTATCGGGTCTCCTTGGCAGAAACCAGTATTAGCGTCCCAAAAATGAACAATATTGGTGAAAGACGAAGCGTTGGTGTAAGTAGCTGATGCTTGTCTTGACCAAGTAGAACCTCCATTAACGGTTTTCCATATTCCACCAGTTTGTCCTGCAGCATTTGGAAATGCAGCTAACCAAGCAGTTGTAGAGTCAATTGCAGAAATCATAGAAATACCTAAGCCGGTATTACCAACATTAATAGTTTGTGGAGTCCAAGTGGTTCCTCCATTAATTGTTTTGGTAAATTCTTGAATATTGGCAGCAGTACCAGAACCATCATATGCTAAAGCCCAAACCGTATTTGCGTCAACAATGTCGATATGATTAATACCTCTAGAAGCTGTAGCAAAACCAGATGCCTCAGGAATCCAGTTTCCATAAGGATCAAGACTAACATTTACATATTGAACTCTAGTTTTTGATTGTGTACTTTGAGCGTTGGTAACAGTTAATGTAACATCGTATTGACCTATAGCTGCATAGGTAATTGCTGGTGGTGTTTGACCAGTAAAACTTGCAGGTGTTCCTCCAGGAAATGACCATTGCCATGTAGTTATTGCATTACCGCCATCACCTGATTGATCAATAAAATTAACGGTTTGTCCAACATAGATTGACGTAGGAGCTCCAGTAAATTGAGGAAGTGGATCGCCAGTTAAAGTAGCTGTTACACATTGTAAAGCAGCAAGAGCACTAATACGTGGTCCAATATTACCAGCAATTGAAACACCTGTAGTAATTAAACAGTTTTCAATTTGAGCTGGGGTTAATGTAGGATTTACACTTAACATTAAACCTACAAGACCAGCAGCAAATGGTGTTGCCATTGATGTTCCTGACATTTTTGCATAGGTGTTTCCTGAAGCAGAATATACGGTACTTTGCAAACCGCCATTTGTAAAACCTCCTGGTGATGCAATATCTACATAAGGAGTAGCTCCATTATAATTGGAAAAGCTCGATCTTGAATCATTTCCATCAACCGAGCCTACACAAATTACATTATTGTATCCTCCAGGATAATTTACGGTGGTATTTCCATCATTACCTGCTGCAGCTAAAAAAACCACATCTGGATAATTATTAATTAAATTTTGAAAAGCAGAACTTGATGTTGGTCCTCCAAACGACATGCTTACTACATTTGCACCGTTGGCACAAGCCCACTGAACACCATCATACGAATAATAAACACTATTAGACGTTCCTGAATTTGGTGTTGCTTTAACGCCAATTAATTCAACATTACCACCTAAAGAAGCAATTCCAATTCCATTGTTGATATCAGCTGTAGCTAATCCTGCACAGTGTGTTCCATGTGACCAACCTTGATCAACAGTATAAACTGATGGAGGGGTTGCATCATTATCATTATCAGCTACATCTCTCTGTAAAAAAGTAGTTAAATCAGAATGACCACAATATACTGCATTATCAACAATAGCCACTTTTATGGCATTACTTCCTAGGCTGATATTCCATGCTGCTTCAGAACCTACTAATGTATGATACCATTTTGTGGTTCCTGTATGTTGAGGGTCGTTTGGAATAAAACCTGTTTTATAAATAGGCTCCTTTTCGGCAAATACAACATCACTCATTTGACTTAAGTCTTTTATTAAGTTGTCGATTTCGGCATAATTGCTAAATTTAATTCGATAAATTTTTTGCAATTCGGGTTTGTTGGTATAATAACTCGGACGTGATAATTCAGTAATTGAATAGTTTTTTAGTGATTTTTTTAATGCTGGGTAGTCAGATAGTTTTTCAAATTTTACGACCTCTGTTTTACTTTCTCTTAACGTTTCAATGGTTTGAACGTTCTGTTTTAATTTAAATAGGATTGATCCGTCAAGAAAATTAGGGCTGTAAGTTTGACAAAATGCCCAATTACTTAAAATTAATCCAACAATTAAGGTTAGTTTATTTTTCATATTTTTTGGTTTATTATAAAAATTCATCGCAATTTATGATTTTTTTTATAAAGTAATTTTATCAAAAATAGGTATAGTTATATTTTTAAAAAAAAACTACAAAAAGTTAAATTAGTGAAGCACATAAACATAACCTATACTCCCTTCGGTAAAGTCAGCTTGCCCGAAATTTGCATTAATATGAGTACCTATAAAAAAATTATGTTTCGGGTTAATTAACGTATTTAATAGGTAATAATTAAGACCAAGTCGAGCATTAAACCATCTCTTTAATTGGTACATAACGCCATCGTCATGTTCAAAGTTATCATTGAAGTAGGAATAAAAGGGTTTATATAAATTCAAACCTCCTTCCACATCGATTGCAACATGATTAAACAAAAATTCAGTTCCAACAAAGAAATAAATATTAGAAGCATTTAAATTGACATTATCCTTAAACTCATCTAACTTGTGATGCTCAATGTAATCATAATACTGTTGATAATAGCGGTAAGAAAACCCTGCTTTCCATTTCACATGAATATTCACTAAAATACCGAACGAAAAGGAATTCGTTGAAACCAATTTTTTTTCACCTCCAACAGGAAATGATGTTGCACCCAATTCGTGGAATCCTAACCCATCGCGATATTGAATACAATAATTAATATTTTTTTCGCTGTTCATACTTTGTAATTGATGAATAGTAGATTTATTTTTTGAATAGAATTGGCTTGAAATACCAAACAGGGCGGAATTCAATCCAAAGTTTGGGATTTGAGTATGCCCATTTGAGTTATGTGAATATCCTCCAAAAACTTTTAAATCCAGCTTGTTTCTTTGGTAAATAGTTTTATAAAGCATGGCTTGAAATCCCCAAGTAAATGATGAACCAATGGCTACATTGACGTCATTTGTAATACTATCAAAATGAGTGGTAAAATAGGACACCCCGATGTCTAATTTTATAAACCACGGCGTTGGTTTGTCGGTAAGTTTAAACCTAACAAAAGGCAACACACTAAATTGATTACCATAAATCGCATTATTACCCATATTGCTCGCAAAAAATGAAACTCCAGTTTCAGGGAAGCGATAATATTTACCCCAACCCGAGGAATCTGATGAAGCTTTTCCGATACTTAAAGTTAGGGCTTGCTGTACCGAAGAACTTGGAAAGTTTTTTGAGTAATTAGGCACAATTTTTCCAGCTGCATACTCTGTTTCAAAGAAATAGGTAGTAGTTTGTTGAGCAATAATGCTTAGATGGATGCTTAAGCATGTAATAAAAATGAAAAATATTTTAAGGATAACATTCATTTGGAATAGGTAATAAATATACAAAAAAAAATCAGGCTCAATTTTCATTAGCCTGATTTTTTTGAATAACAAGAATGCGTTTATTTACCGTGACATTGTTTATATTTTTTACCACTTCCACAAGGACATAAATCGTTTCTTCCTACTTTCTTTTCCACTCTAATTGGTTGTGCTTTAGGCTGCGATGGTTCTCCAGCAACCAAATCAGACGATGAAGAGGTGTATTCTGGTTTACTCAATTTTAAATTACTCAAATCGTTTTTTAAAGGTGTAGGCGCTTGTTTGGTAGCTATTTCAGCTTGTCCCTCTTTTTGTTGAGGAAGGCTACCTTTCATTAAAAACCGTGCTACTTCTTTATTAATTTTTAATAACATTAAATTAAACAACTTAAATGCTTCAAATTTATAAATCAATAACGGATCTTTTTGTTCGTAAACCGCTCCTTGAACGGATTGTTTTAGTTCATCCATTTCTCTTAAATGCTCTTTCCAATCTTCATCAATCATGGCAAGAATCACATTTTTTTCTATCGATTTTATAAACTCTTTACATTCTGATTTATAAGTTTTTTCAAGAGGAGTAGAGATATTAATTACTTTAAATCCATCCGTAATTGGAATCAAAATATTTTCGTATTGTGCTCCCTGGTTTTCGTACACATCTTTAATAACAGGGAAAGCCATTTGGGCTATTAATTCCGATTTTAAATAATAATGTTGTAAGGCTAAATGATGAAACTCTTCGATAAGCTCCTGTGCATTTCCTTCAATAAATTCCTTTTCTGTGTATGGTGATTGAATAGAAAGAAGGCGAATTAATTCTAATTTAAATAAATCGTAATCTCCAATTTCTTGATGTTCATTTACCAAAGCTTCACATACATCATAAATCATGTTGGATATTTCAACCCCTAGACGCTCTCCAAAGAGTGCATTTCTACGTTTCGAATAAACCACTTCACGTTGTGAGTTCATGATATCATCGTACTCCAATAAACGTTTTCTAATCCCAAAATTGTTTTCTTCAACTTTTTTCTGAGCTCTTTCAATGGATTTGGTAACCATTGAATGTTGTATAACCTCACCGTCTTCAAGCCCCATTCTATCCATTAAACGAATAATTCTTTCAGAATTAAACAGTCTCATTAAATCGTCTTCCAATGAAACAAAAAATTGAGATGAACCTGGGTCACCTTGTCTACCTGCACGACCTCTCAACTGACGGTCAACACGTCGAGAATCGTGACGCTCTGTACCAACAATTGCTAAACCACCAGCCTCTTTTACTCCTTCACCCAATTTAATATCGGTACCTCTACCAGCCATATTAGTAGCTATGGTTACAGCACCTGCTTTTCCAGCTCCAGCAACAATTTCTGCCTCACGTTGGTGTAATTTAGCATTCAACACATTATGATTAATTCCTTTCATTTTTAGCATTCTGCTTAATAATTCAGAAATTTCAACCGATGTTGTACCAACCAAAACTGGTCTTTTTTGATTTACCAATGAAACGATTTCATCAATTACTGCCGTGTATTTCTCTCGCTTGGTTTTATAAACCAAATCCTCTCTATCATCTCTCGTAATTTTTCTGTTAGTTGGAATAATAACAACATCCAATTTATAAATATCCCAAAGTTCTTGTGATTCAGTTTCAGCTGTTCCAGTCATACCAGCTAACTTGTGATACATTCTAAAATAATTCTGCAAGGTAACTGTTGCATAAGTTTGAGTTGCAGCTTCAACTTTAACATTTTCTTTTGCCTCAATAGCCTGATGTAATCCATCAGAGTACCTTCTACCCTCCATAATTCGTCCGGTCTGTTCATCAACAATTTTAACTTTATTATCAATAACCACGTATTCTACATCAATTTCAAACATGGCGTAGGCTTTCAACAACTGATTAATGGTGTGAATACGCTCCGCTTTAATGGAATAATCTTGAATTATTCTATCTTTCAATATCAACTTGTCATTCTCGGAAGCAGTTGATTTTTCAATGTCAGCTACTTCAGAACCAATATCAGGAAGAACAAAGAATTTTGGGTCATCACCAGATCCTGTAATTAAATCAACCCCTTTTTCTGAAAGTTCAACCGAGTTTGATTTTTCATCGACTACAAAGAAAAGTTCAGCGTCTGCTTTAGGCATTTCTTTGTTTTGATCTTGCATGTGATAGTTTTCGGTTTTTTGCAAAATGGCTTTTATACCATGTTCACTTAAAAACTTAATTAGAGCCGTATTTTTGGGCAAACCACGGTGTGCTCTTAACAATGCTAAGCCTCCTTTTTCTTGGTCTTCTTTGCTAATTTTTTCACCATTAATAAGTGGCGTTAACAAACGTTTTGCATCACTTAATGCTTCTGTTACAAATTTTCGTTGTGCAGCAACTAATTTTTCTACCCTTGGTTTTAATTCATGGAATTCATGTTTATCGCCTTTTGGAGTTGGTCCAGAAATAATTAAAGGTGTTCTCGCATCATCAATTAATACCGAATCTACCTCATCGACAATAGCATAATGATGTTTTCGCTGAACTAAATCTTCAGGAAAACGAGCCATATTATCTCTTAAATAATCGAATCCAAATTCGTTATTGGTTCCATAAGTAATGTCGGCTAAATATGCTTTTCTTCGTTCTGGCGAGTTGGGCTGATGTTTATCTATACAATCAACCGTTAATCCATGGAATTCAAAAATTGGTGACATCCACTCGGAGTCTCTTTTCGCCAAATAGTCATTCACAGTAACTAGATGAACTCCTTTTCCAGCAAGAGCATTTAAATAAACAGGAAGTGTTGCAACAAGTGTTTTACCCTCACCAGTAGCCATTTCAGCAATTTTTCCCTGATGTAATACACTACCTCCAATTAATTGAACATCATAATGAACCATTTCCCAAGTAACTTCATTTCCAGCTGCTAGCCAAGTGTTATAGTAAGTTGCCTTATCACCAGTTATTTTTACGTGGTCGTGTTTTGCTGCAATATCTCTGTCCAACTGATTTGCGGTCACTTCCATTGATTTATTTTCTGCAAATCTTCTTGAAGTTTCTTTGATAACTGCAAAAGCTTCAGGTTGAATTTCATTCAAAATCTCTTCAATCTTCTCTAATATTTCCTTTTCAATTACGTCAATTTGGTTATAAATATTCTCTTTATCAACTATGGAAAGTTGGGTATCGTTTTCAATACTATTTTTTAATCCTACAATTTTATTCTCTAATTCTTCTGTTCTTGAAGCAATTTTTGCTTTAAATTCAACTGATTTTGCCCTTAACTCATCGTTAGAAATTGTTTTTAACGTATTATATAATTGATTAGTCTTTTCAACTATTGGAGTTAGCTCCTTTAAATCTCTGTCGGTTTTACTTCCTAAAAATGCCTTAAGTATTTGGTTTAATAATCCTGCTCCTGCCATTGTAAAATTTATTTTGTTTTATTATCTAGTCAAATATGCCTCCAATATTAAATATATGACACATTGACTTCTTGTAACCGACAAATGTAGTTATTTATAAAAGATGATGATTGATATCGAAAAAAAAGTATCCAGATTTTAGCAATTTAGAAAGGAATTCTGTTTATTTGTAATTATGTTTTATAACATATTTAAATGGAGGTTACTAGAATATATAATATTATACCCTTAAGTACTATTGAAAAACTAACATGTTACCTAACCTTATTTAAGGTTAAAATTACTGTTTTTGTGGTTATTTCATCTATTTTTGGTTACTTTATAGGCGCTGAATCAATTTCATTTTCGAGTGTAATTTGGTTAACCATTGGAGGGTTTTTCATTGCTGGATCAGCAAATGCATTTAATCAAATAATTGAACGAAATTATGATGCCTTAATGAATCGAACCAAAAACAGGCCACTTCCACAACAAAAATTATTGGTTTCAGAAACTTTAGTTATTTCTTTTATTTTAGGGATTGTAGGGGTGTTGATTTTAGGTATAATGCTCAATACACTTTGTGGTGTTTTGGGTTTATTAGCCATTTTTATGTATGCTGCAGTTTATACTCCTTTAAAACGAGTTTCTACTTTCGGAGTTTTTGTTGGAGCTTTTCCAGGTGCTTTTCCACCAATGTTGGGATATGTTGCTGCTACAAGTAGTTTTGGAATGGAAGCGGGTATATTATTTTTTATACAATTTGTTTGGCAATTCCCTCATTTTTGGGCTATTGCATGGCGCTTACATGATGACTACAACAAGGCAGGTTTTAAAATGTTGCCTTTTAACAAAAAGGACAAAACAAGTGCACTTATTATTTTATTAAGCTCAATAACATTGTTTTTATCAAGTTTCTTACCTGAATATTTCGGTTTAACGGGTCGTTTTGCAACTATTGGCTTGTTTGTCTTATCATTTCTAATGGTAGTTCCTAGTTTTAAATTAGTAAAAACTCAAGATGATAAGTATGCGTTAAGAATAATGTTATTATCTTATTTATATTTAATCTCTTCTCTTTTCTTAATTTTGGTGGATAAGATTTAATCATTCCATGAAACCTTCAAAGTATACATCACTTATTATTTTTTTCTCTGTTGTAATTCCAATTGCAGTAGCAATTTTATACTTCTTACCTAAAACAAACACGCCATTATTTTCATTTTTACCTTTATTAAATGCTATTATCAATGGGGTCACATTTATTATTTTAATTGCTGCCTTAATTGCCATAAAAAATAAAAATATTGTGCTGCATAAATCCCTCATGTGGACGGCTTTAAGCTTTTCAGTGTTATTCCTTCTGTCTTATGTGTTGTACCATGCCACCACCCCATCAACCTCTTATGGTGGTGAAGGTGTTTTGAAATACGTGTATTTTTTCATATTAATCACACATATTTTATTGTCGGCGATTATTATACCGTTAGTCTTAATTACTTTTTCTAGAGCCTTAGCCGAAAAATTTGATTTGCATAAAAAAATTGCACGAATTACTTTACCAATTTGGCTGTATGTTTCTCTTACAGGCGTATTGGTATATTTATTAATTTCACCTTTTTATCAAGGCTGATCGAGAGTCAAAGAAGTGGTTTCTCCAGTATAGAACATATATTGATATTGCACAATTTGAATAAATTCAGTTTCAACTTCTTGAATTAACTGTGCAGATAAAAGCAATGTTTTTTTGTCGTACAAATATTGTTTAGACGTTTTGTAAATATCGTTTTTATAAATTTTTATTTCTAAAACATTATCAAACTCGTCATAAAAATATTTTTCCGTTACTTTTTCTTCAATATTTAAATCTTGGAAGGTATTTATTGTTGCTACTCTACCTTTTTCATCATATTCATAAGTGATTTTTGATTTTTTATTTCCTACCAAATATTTTGAATCATCCTCGAATAAATAACCTTGCTCATTATAATAAAACAATTGTTCTTTATACACTTTGTTGTACTTATTGTAATAAAATTTTTTGAGTTGAGTATCACTTAGTGTTAAATAAGAGAAACTATCACTATTAATAATGTACTGCTTTTGTAAATCAAAATCACGTTTGTAATCATGAGCATTCTCATCTCGACTATAAATTTGATTTACTAAGTTATTATCATTATCATAGGTATAACTATAAGAAAAATAGCCATAACTATCACTCTTTCTAATGGATTGAATTTGACGTTTATCATTATACTGGTAAATAATAATATTGGTATCTTTTTTTTCTTGCTGAGTTTTAAATGTTGAAAGTTGCTTTTTTAAAAGCCCGTCGTGATTAAATTCATAATAAAAGTCCAACCCCTTTGTTCTTATAATGTCTTTTACTTTTTTGCTTGAACGAGAGCCTGTAATAGATAAAATTCTATTATTCTTAATAAAAGAAGTATTAAAAAATGGTTCGTCAGTAAATAAAGGCTTATTAACCTCTAAAATCTGAGAATGAGCAAACGCAAAAATTACAAGAATAAAAATTAGTACTACGGTAATTTTTTTGTCCACTATTTTTATGAATTAATTAGAATTGCCAAGTTAAGGCAATAAAAAAGCCACAATAAATAACTTGTGGCTTTTTTATTAACGGTTTAACGTTTATATTATTCTTTATCAAAATAAACTTTAGTCATATCTCGGTGCTCCATTGCATTTGAAGGGAAATTTTTCACATAAATTTGAATTAATCGTGTGTTTTCATCATAATAAATAGGCATAGTGGCCGCATCGTCAACAGCAATTTGGTCAGCTTGTCTAAACAATTCATAACGTTTAGCTTCATCAATTTCTCTTAAAGCTTCATTAAACTTAGCATCAAATACTTCACTCTGATATCTTACAGAATTGATAAATGATTTTGTGGAAATATCAGCAGGAACATTACCTCCGTATAATAAGTTTAAGAAATTTTCAGGATCAGGATAATCCGCTACCCAAGCTGTTCTAAAAAACAACGCTTTTCCAGTTTCTACATTCTCTAAATGTTGTGGAAATTGCAATTGCTCAATTTTAATTTTTATACCTAAGTTCTCAGCCAGCATTTTTTGAACTACTTCAGAAATTTGAACGTTTCTATCACCACCATTAGCATTTATTTGAAGTGTAATTTCAGGGAATCCTTTACCATCAGGATAACCAGCTTTTTTCATATGTTCTTTGGCTTTCTCAGGACTATATTCATACCCTTTTACATTCTCATAATCGTATCCTTTAAAAGGAGGTACTATTCCATTTAATCCTGCTCTTCCTTCACCTTGAAGCGTATATGTAACTATCGCTTCTTTGTCAACAGCATAATTAAATGCTTTACGAACTTCTACATTATCAAAAGGAGGTAATTTAGTTTGCATACCTAAATATACTACACTCATAGCAGGAACTACTTGCATAATGTAAGGTCTATTTCCACCTTTTTTTGCATCCTCTAATTCACCTACTACATCTTTAATCATTTCAAGAGGTAAACGGAATACCATATCAAGATTCCCTTTTTTAAACTCTAAAAGTTCAGCTTTTTTCTCTTTTATGAACGAGAATTTAATTCCATCTAAATAAGGCAATTGGTTGCCATACTGATCAATACCATAATAATTTGGATTTGCTTCTAATATTACTGCTTCCGATTCTTTAATAGTTTTAACTCTAAATGGACCTGTTCCAACACAATTAATTCTCATGTCAATACCATATGTATCAAAAGCTTCTTTTGGATAAATCCAACAAGCATTATGAGCTAATATTTTAAGGAATCCAGCAAACGAATAATTCAAATTAATTTGAACCGTATAATCGTCAATAACTTTAACGCCGGCAACTCCTTCAGCTAACGGTTTTTTGTTGACTGTAGATTGGTAATATTCGTTAGCGCCTTTAACTTTGTCTTTGAACAACCAATACATTTGATTTTCAGGAAAGCTTTCACAAATTTTATCAAAACAATATTTTACATCAGAAGCTTTAAATTCTCTACCTTTTTCATCAGGAAAACATTTGTTGTCTTGAAATTTCACACCCTTTCTTAAGTGAAATGTAAACATAGTTGCATCATCATTAATCTCCCATTTTTCGGCCAAGGCTGGTATAACCGATAAGTCTTCTTGATCCAAGCCAACTAATCCCTGATAAACTTGATTAACAATATGATGAGCCACTACCTCAGTTACATTTAATGGGTATAAACTTCTAAAATCTTCGGTTTCATTTATCTTGAAAACTCCACCATATTTCACATCGCCTTTTGCAATTTTAACATTGCCGTTATCTTTATTATCGTTTCCTCCACATCCAACAAAGATTAAGGAAGATGCCAGCACTAAATAAATTAATTTTTTCATAGTATTGTTTAACATGTTTATATGACATTACAAATATAAATATTACATCATAATATCCTAAATTATTAGCTAAAGTATTCATTTTTTTAGATGAAATTTCATATTAGTTATTATTGTTTGAAAAATTATGTTGTTGCAATCCATTTTTATATAAAATCAATTCATGCGGTAATTTAATAACTTTACGTTTTTAGCGTTACTTTAAATTTATTGAGACCATTCCTAGTCATATTACTTTGTTGTATCACATCTATCAAGATGAACGCTCAATTATTGGACAATCATCGTGTAAAAACGATTGAAATAACTAATGACACCCTAAAGATTGATAATCAAGCGTTAGCGCCTCTTTCAGAAATCATCTATTTTAATAACGAAATAGTTAGTAACAATTTTTATGAAATGGATTATACTAAAGGTAACTTAATTATCAAAAACCAAGATTTATTTAACAAAACTGTAAAAATTATTTATAGAGTACTCCCTATTTCATTTACTGAGTCGTTTGAACATAAAAAAATAAACTCCATCGAGAAAAAAGATTCCATTGCCATAAATCCTTTCGTTTATGAATACATCCCAGTTAAAGAAGATATTTTTTACTTAAATGGTCTAAATAAATCAGGAAGTATTTCAAGAGGAGCTTCGTTTGGTAATAATCAAGATTTGGCAGTTAATTCCAATCTAAACCTTCAGCTTTCAGGTAAAATAAGTAATAATGTATCTATATTAGCTTCCATTTCCGACGACAACATTCCTATTCAGGCTGAAGGAAACACACAACAATTACAAGATTTTGACAAAGTATTTATTCAACTATACGACGAAAATTGGAAACTTACTGCTGGTGATTTTTTTGTTCGTAAACCAAAAAGTTATTTCTTAAATTTAAATAAAAAAGCTCAAGGCGGCAGTTTTGAAATCACCCTTCAGCCCAGCAAAAGAAACGAATTTAGAACAATCACTCCTTTTGCAAGTGCTGCTGTTTCGAAAGGCAAATATGCGCGAAATCAAATTGTAGGTATTGAAGGAAATCAAGGTCCTTATCGATTAAAAGGAAACGAAAATGAATCATACATTATAATTTTATCTGGAACAGAGAAAATTTATGTTGATGGTAAATTATTAAAACGTGGGTCGGAAAATGATTATGTTATCGATTATAATGCTGCAGAATTGACTTTTACAGCTAATTTTTTAATAACTAAAGATTCGAGAATTGTTGCTGAATTTGATTATTCCGACAGAAATTACTCTAGAGCCATGTTTAATTTTGGAACAGAATACGATAGCAAGAAATTAAAGTTAAATTTCAATTACTTCTCTGAACAAGATCTTAAAAGCCAACCTTTACTTCAAGACTTATCCGACAGTCAAAAAAAATTACTTTCTAACATTGGTGATAGTTTGGAATTAGCAATGGTATCTAATATCCATCAAGTAGTATTTTCTGAAAATTTAGTGTTGTACCAAATGATTGACTCACTTGGTTACGATTCAGTTTTTGTATACTCCACCAATCCCGATAGCGCTATTTACCAATTGGGATTTTCACAGGTAGGCCAAAACCATGGAAATTATGTACTTATTCAAAGCTCAGCAAACGGAAGGGTTTATAAATGGGTTCAACCTATTGGTGGTATTCCACAAGGAAATTATGAACCAGTAATATTATTGGTTACTCCAAAAAAAATTGAGATGACCACTTTCGGTGGTGAGTATCTGGTGACTAACAACTCAAAAGTTAGTTGGGAAGGAGCAGTTTCTAATAACGACCTCAATACTTTTTCTACTAAGGATAGTAAAGACAATATGGGTTATGCCTTTAAAATGAAAAATGAAAATTCCATTTTGTTTTCTAAAGATAAAGACAATAATAAATTAAAATTAAACATGGGTGCAGGTTATGAATTTATTGATAAAAATTTTAGAGGAATTGGGCCTTATAGAGACATTGAATTCCAACGAGATTGGAACATTGCCTCTCTAAACTTAAATTCAAATCAACATGCTGTAACTACTTTTGTTGGACTTGAAAAAAATAAATTCTTCAACATAACCTATAATAGTAGTTTACTTGAAAATATTAACGAATATCGAGGTTTTAAAAACAATGTAACAACCATTGTGGCGATAAAAGGATTTGAATTCAAATCAACCAGCAGTTACCTAATAACTCAAAAACTAAACAACACTGAATTTATTAGACACAATGCACAATTGACAAAGGAAATTAAATGGCTGGTATTAGGCGTGGAGCAAGAACTTGAACAAAATAAATTTTTCTTACAAACAACAGACACATTGACTGCGAGTAGTTTTCGATTTAATACGTGGAAAGGATTTTTACAAAACGCAGATACTTCTATTAACAAATTCTTATTAAGCTACAAACAACGAATAGACGAATCAGCAAATATTATTTCATTTAAACCCATTGCAAAGACTGAAGATATTGAAGCCTCCTACTCCTTGTTAAAAAACAATAATCATATAATAAGAAGTAGTATTATTTATAGAAAATTATATATTATTGAACCTACTCTAACTTCTAATAAACCTGATGAAAATATTTTGTCGAGGGTAGAATATTCGGCCAATATTTTAAAAAGCTTGTTAACATCAAATATGTTTTACCAAATAGGTTCTGGACTAGAAGTTAAAAAAGAGTTTTCTTTTGTTGAAGTTCAGCCAGGGCAAGGAACACACACCTATTTAGGTGATTTAAATGGAAATGGGGTTAGCGATTTAAATGAGTTTGAAATTGCTATATTTAAAGACCAAGCCAACTTTATTAAAATATTTACTCCAACAAATCAATTTATTAGGACGTATACCAACGAATTTAATGAAGGGTTATTCTTAAATCCTGAAACCCAATGGGGAGATGACGTAGGAATAAAAAAATTGGTAGCACGTTTTGCCAACAGAACAAATTACAGAGTTAGTAGAAAAACCTCGGACAAGAAAGATTATTTCAATCCCTTTTCTGGAAACATTAACGACAGTTCACTTGTAACAACTAATCTTGGTTTTTTAAATACCATTTATTTTAATAGAAGCAATACGGTTTGGAGTTCGGATTTTACTTATCAAGAAAATCAAGAAAAATCGCTCTTAACTAATGGAATAGAATCTAGAAGAACCATATTAAGATCTTTAAAAATGAGATGGAATATTTCAAGAAGCGTTAGTATTCAAAATCTATTTTCGAATGGAATAAAATCAAACCAATCGGAGTTTTTTACCAATCAAAATTATTACTTGTTTAATTATGAAGAAGAGCCAAAACTCTCCTTTCAACCCAATGTGAAATTGCGAATAAGTATTTTATACAATTACAAAGAAAAAAATAATAGCATTTTTTATGGTAACGAAACACTTAAAGCTCATAAAATAGGAAGTGAATTACGCTACAATATTGCCACTAAAGGAAGTTTAATGTTCAATATGAATTTCATTCAAAACATTTTTAATCAAGCAGTTCAAAATACAACCATTTCATACGAAATGCTAGAAGGATTGATGGAGGGGAAAAATATCACTTGGGAATTAACGTATCAACAAAATTTGTCAAAACACATGCAACTCAGCCTAAATTACAACGGACGAAAATCAAACGAATCTCCTATTATTCATGTGGGAGGAGTACAAGTAAGGGCCTTTTTCTAATTAATTAATGGAACTGCTTTCTTAGTGTCGAATTGATGAAAACGAATACCAACTAACAACTCATGGGTTCCATTACTATAATTTTTAAGATTAGTTGTGGTAAAATCAAAACCATAAGCTATGGTAAAACTATCATTTATTAAATATCCTACAGAAACAGTAATTGCATCTTTGTCGCGGTAAGTACCTGCCAACCAAATTTTTTCTTTATAAAGAAGTCGTAACGTTCCTTCAAATTGAACTGGTGCAGGCTTAACATATTTTACAAATACAGAAGGTTCTAATACAAAATCGTCTGAAAATTGAAATTTATACCCTCCATTAAAGAAAAAGTGGCTAGGCAATGTTCCTTCTGGGTTTCGACCATTTTTGAAAAAATCCACTCTACTGTTTAACAATTGTGGAGCAGAAAACCCAATATAATATTTCTCGTGAAACAAATAAAGACCAAAACCTGCATCGGGTAGTAAAACCGACTGAACACCATTTGTTATGATATCGTCATCATTTTCTCTTAACGTTATTTTCGAACCATCAATCATAAATTGAATTAACCCAGCTGACAAACCCATAGATAAATTAACTTTATCTGTAACTCTAATATGATAAGCATACGACAAGTTAAATCCAGTCCTTCTAGTAGGGCCTACATTATCTGTAAATATATATCCTCCCAATCCCATTTTCTGATTTTTTGTAGGTCCATTCACACTTAATGTATAAGTTCTTGGCGCATCGGTTATGCCTTCCCATTGATATCTATGTGCAGATTTTCCTTCAAAATAAGGACGAACACCAGTAATACCAGGATTAATCAAATAATCATTAAGGTAATACTGACTAAAATGTGGTAACTGCTGCGAAAAAGCGAAATTCACCGTCAACATTAATAATGGTATGAATATTATTTTTTTCATGTAGCTATTTTCTATCATAAACATTACCTTAAAACAGTTAATGGACCGGTAAAAGGTTTAGTTTTTCCATCGTTTAATTCAATAACATAATAATAAGTTCCAATTGGTAAATTTTCACCATTAAATGTTCCATCCCAATCGTTTTGATATTTTGTTGTTCTGAACAATAATTCTCCCCAACGATTATATATTTCAACAACATGATCTGGGTATTCATTAATATAATCAATTACCCAAGTGTCATTTTTTCCATCGCCATTTGGAGTAATCCCATCTGGGAAACTAATTGTTGGTATCACTTCCACAATAACGCTATCAATTGATGTACAACCTTCTGCTGAGGTAACCGTAACAAAGTAAGTTGTTGTTATTCCTGGTGTTGCTATTGGATTTGAGATGGTGGTATCACTTAATCCAAGGGCTGGGGTCCAACTGTACAGACCTCCTCCACTTGCAGCAAGTTGAGTAGAATTTCCTTCAATGATAGTAACATCAATACCAGCATTTGCAATTGGAATAGGATTGTATGTTACACAAACCGTATCCATATCATCGCACGCACCAAAAGCCTTGAACAAGTAACAACTTGTTCCACTGGTAGCAGAAGTAACAACTACTGAATTAAGAACAGAAATCGAAGTCATACTTGGTAATGTATACCATTCAACATTACTAACAGTTCCTATGGTTGACCCTAACAAATTAACCGTAGAACTAGCACAAACAGTAGTATCATTTCCCGCAATAGCAATAACAGTATCAAGAGAACCAACATTCACAACAAATGGAATGCTACAATTGCTCTGATCACTAACTGTTATCGAATAACTTCCTACACATAAATTTGTAGCTGGATTAGTTATCTGCAGCGTAGGATTCCAGCTATAGCTATAAGAACCTGTTCCTCCACTTACTGTCAAAGTAACTTTTCCATCACAAATACTTGTACAGCTTGCGTCAATAACTGTTGGTAGTGCCGTAATTAAAGCTGGCTGAATAATAACAGCACTATCGGTTACAGAACAACCATTAGCATCGGTAACATTAACCAGATAGGTGTTTGGTGATAAATTAATTATAGAATCATTTACCCCACCTGGAGTCCAAATTGCGGTATTGTATGGAGTATTACCTCCTAAAGGATGAACTACTGCCCAGCCATTATTCAATCCATTGCAAGTTACATTTGAAGAAACAACGTTTGCTAATAATATAGCTGGATCAATTATTGAATCAATAACAACTCCCACGCAACCAACACTATCAGTTACTTCAATTGAATAAACATCTGCACACAAATTAGATATTGAAGATCCGAATAAATTATTAGGAGTGGCGTTTGGAGACCAAACATAAGTATAAGGACTGGTTCCTCCAATTGGAGTCGATGAAATTACTCCATTACAAGAACCATTACATGTAATATCTGTTACGGTTGTATTTGGGTCAGGAGCATTTGTATTGCTCAACGGATATAAGAAACTATTTGAACAACCATTTAAATCTGTAATATCGACAGAATAAATTCCTGAACACAGATTGATTATCGTTGCAGTATTTTGAGGAAATAATGGAGAACCCCAAGCATATTGATAAGGACCAACGCCACCAGATGGGTTTAATTGAATTTGTCCATCACAAGCATTACACGCAGGATCAACAAATACTGCATTAGCTAATATTGCAGAAGGATCTGTTAAAACAAGTGTATCATAAGCTGTACACCCATTACCATCCGTAATTTCTACCCAGTAGGTTCCAGCACATAAATTACTAGCAAGTTGAGTAGCTTGTCCATCACTCCATAAATAGGAATAAGGCATATTTCCACCTAATGGAGATGCTATTAATGCACCATCACATAAAGAATTACAACTAATGGCGGCATTTAAATCTACAGTAGCTGTTAATATTGATGGTCCAAAGATTGTTGCGCCTATGGAATCTCTACAATTTGAAACATCTGTAACAATTGCCATATAATTCCCTGAACAAAGATTAATTGCAATATCACTATTTCCACCCGAAGGAGTCCATTGGTAATTAAATGGAGCTGTTCCAGCTCCTGAAACTACAGTTGCGCTTCCATCGCATGAATTAAAACAGGATTCAGGAACTACATTTATTATAGACAAGTTTAATCCTGTGCTTGTTATAGAAAGTGTATCAATAGTAATACAACCTATGGCGTCGGTTACTGTAACTGTATAAAAATTAGAACATAATCCAGTGGCTAAAGAATCTGTTTGAGCAATTGGACTCCAAGAAAAACTATAAGGAACATTTCCATTTGACGCTGAAGCCAAAGCAGTTCCATCGCAAGAACCTGGACAACTTTCTCCAGTAGATGTAATTAACACATCTGGTCCAGTAACGCTATTTACAATTTTGTTAAAATTATAAACACAACCTGTTCCGAGATCAGTTATTTGAAGAGTTATTATTCCCGCACACAATCCAGTAGTAGTAGTTTGTGTATTATCTCCATTACCCCATAAGTAAGAATATGGACCAACCCCACCAACTGGATTTGAAGTTGCAATTCCATCACACAATCCACAGGTAGAACCCGCAACTGTTGTGCTATCAAGCAATGTGTTAGGCTCTCCAACAGTTAATGTATCATATGCAGTACAATTGTTAGCATCAACAACAATAACGTTGTAAATTCCAGCTGCTAAATTGGTTGCAGTTTGACCAAACTGAACGGGCGTTGTACTCCATATATAAGTATAAACTGGAACACCACCTACTGGATTGGTAATAATACTTCCATTACTTTGTCCATTACAAATTGCATCTGTAACAACCGAAGTGGTACTCAATACTGAAGGAGTAATTACTGAAATGGTATCCGACTGAACACAACCTCTTGAATCAGTAACTGTTACAGTGTACAAACCTGCACAAAGTGAAGTGGCAAGAGAATTAAATTGAGCTGGTGGAGTATTCCAAGAATATGAATACGGAGGTGTTCCTCCATTCACAGTAGCTAACACAGTTCCATCGCAATCCGCGTTACAAGTAGTAGATGTTGAAGTTAAGTTATTAGTTATTGTTGTTGGGTTAGTTAATGCAAAATTCTTAACGATTGAACATCCATTGGCATCAACAATAGTTACCGTATGATTTCCAGCACATAAATTACTAGCAAGTACTCCTATATCACCGTTGTCCCAAGTTATTGTATATGCTCCTATACCTCCAGTAGGATTAACAGATGCTGTTCCATCACAAACGCCATTACAAGAAATTGGTGTAGTTGTAACGTTAGCCAATATTTGTTCAGGTTCGTTAACTCTAATTGAATCTACCGTAATACATCCTGAGCTATCTTGAACAATAACATTATATAATCCTTCACATAACATTGTTGCAGTATCATTAGCTTGTAATAACAAATCATCCCATTGGTAAATATAAGGAGAAGTTCCAGCAATAACATCTACCCAGGTAGAACCATCGCATGAATTATTACATAAAGTGCTGTCAGAACTAGTGGTAATATCTGGTCCATTTGGATTACTTATCAACACATTAAAAGGCTGAGTACATCCAAGCGAATTTATCACTTGAACAGTATATACGCCAGGGCACAAATTATTTACAGTTTGAGTGTTTTTATTAATAGGTAGCCATAAGTAGGTATAAGGTCCTGAACCAACTACTACGTTTATTGTTGCTGATCCATCACAAACACCACAAGTAGCATCAGTAGTATTGAAATTAGCAATTAAACTATTTCCACTAAAAATAGTCACATTATCTGAAGCAGAACATCCATGAGCATCTGTTATGGTAACTGAATAATTACCAGCACTTATACCCGCTATTGTTGGAGTAGCTAATCCATTAGACCAAAAATACGTGTATGGTGGAGTACCTCCATTCGGTGTTGCCGTTGCAGAGCCATCGCTTTGAGCAAAACAAGTCAAATTATTTGCTACAGCCGAAACTGAAAGGACTACTGGTTCATTTATTACCACATCAACAGGACTTGAACAACCAACAGCATCGGCAATTACAACTGTGTAATCGCCAGCACATAAACCAGCTACTGCATTATTACCAATTACAGGACATGGTCCAGACCAAGTATAAGTATAAGGGGGAATTCCTCCTGAGGGGACAACAATAGCAGACCCATCCGAACCGCCATTACATCCCACGTTAATTGTAGAAACCGAAGCTATTATTGGATTGTTAGCACCAATAGTAACTGGAGAGACTGAAATACATCCATTTCCATCTGTAACTTGGACGGTATAGTTATCTTCACACAATCCATTTACCGATGAAGTGGTTTGCCCAGTGATTGCTCCTCCAGACCATAAATAGGTATAATTTGGGGACCCGGAAATAACAGAAACGGTAGATGTTGCATCGCATACTCCATCACACGAAACATTGGTAGAATTAGTAGTAATTGTTGGACCACCAACATTACTTATTGGGATTAAAAACGATTGCATACAATTGTTCTCATCCGTTATTTCTACAGGATAAGACCCAGCTGATAACCCTGAAACATTTGGTACAGTAAAGCCTGCACCTATAGTTGGCCAAGCATATGTATAAGTTGTGCCTGTGCCTCCTGTTGGAGTTAGATTTATTGTTCCGTCATTAGCTCCACATGTAGCATCAGATATTCCTTCATTTGCAACAATTAAAGAAGGCTCACTAATAGTTGCTACATCGGCGGCAGAACAACCATTAAAATCGGTTACGGTAACGGTATATGTTCCTGCTGGTAAATTAACCGCAGTTGGAACGATTTGAGAAAGTGGGTCAGTCCAGCTATACGAATAAGGAGCCGTTCCATCAAGAGGTTGAGCTGTTGCAGATCCATTACTACCTCCGTTACATGATACATCGGTATGAGAAGTTGTAACAGTCAATATATTTGGACTGGTGATATTAAAAACAACCACTTTTGTACAGCCATTAAAATCTGTTATGGTAACACTATCTGTACCTATACAAAGATTAGAAACAGATGGAGTTGTTGAACCATTCGACCATAAATAGGTATAGGGTGCAGTACCCCCACTTGGAGTTACACTTGCAGTACCATCGCAAGTTCCATTACAAGAAGTTCCTGTAAAAGTTGAATTCGTTGTAATACTGTCTGCTTCTCCAATAACTACAAAAGTATTTAATACACAGTTTAGGGCATCAGTAACCGTTAAATTTAATGTCCCTGCACATTGCCCAGTTATTGTTGAATCAGTTTTTCCAGGAACATTCCAATTATAGGTATAACCAGGAGTTCCACCAATAGGAATTACATTTGCTGCTCCATCACATGCACCAAAACAAGAAGCATCTATTACGGTTACTGTAACTCCAGAGGGACCATCAGGATTGCTAATCGAGAAAGTAAACGTTTGTAAACAACCATTCCCATCTGTTATGGTATCGGTGTAAAATCCAACAGATAAACCACCAATAGAATCCTGAATAGAACCATTTGACCATGAATGAGTGTATGGTAACGTTCCTCCAGATGGTGCAACTGTAATGTATCCGTCATTAAAGCCACAATTTGCCCCAACTACATTTTCGTTAACAACAATTAAAGAGGGTTCATGAATATTTACTGAGCCTATAAAGAAACATCCATTGGTATCAACAACATTAACCGTATAAATACCTGGTATTAAATTTGATATTGAACTTGAATTAGTTGGTATAGGTAAACTACCGCCAACCCACGAATAAGTATATGGTGCTGTGCCCCCAATTGGTGTTGCCATTGCAGTTCCATCGTTTGATCCATTACAAACTACATTGGTACTATCTAATGTAACTTGAAGCACATTGGGTTCAATAACCGTATAACTTCCACTTGCTATACAACCGTTGGCATCTGTAACTGTTACATTATAGGTGTCTGGGCATAACAACGAATTTGTAGAATCTGTAGGATTAAGAATAGGTGAACCTAAAACTGTAGTCCAAGAATAAGTATAAGCACCTGTCCCACCACTTGGCGTTGCAGTTGCAGTACCAGAACATGAGCCACTACATGAAACAGAAGTTCCAGTAGCATTTGCAAATAATTCAAAGTTACCAAGGATAGTAATGTTTTCAGTAGTTGAACATCCATTTGCATCTATAGAGATAGCAGAGTAAACACCTGGACATAAGTTAAATACGGTGTCTGTTGTTAACATATTAGACCAATTCGTTGTATGGGGCTCTGTTCCACCACTAACCGTAATTCCAGCAATACCATCACATGCTCCAAAACAAGTTTCGGGAATATTATATGGGTTTGATGCAAAAACAGTAGGTTGGGTAATCTCGTAGGTATCTTGTCTTGAGCAACCAACAGTATCGGTAATCGTTAATGTATAAAATCCTGCTAATAAACCAGCTATAGAAGAATTTATTCCTAACCCACCACTCCATAAATAAGTATAACCTGGAGTTCCTCCTGAAGGAGCCAAAGAAATGCTCCCTGAATTATTTCCATTACAGTTTACATTGACAACAGTTGCATTTGGTGAAATAGAATCTGGTTCCGTAATAACGAGAGTATCTGTTTCCGAACATAAATTTGCATCGGTTACAGTTACCCAATATGTACCTGGAGACAGTCCAGTTTGTGGTGTTGTTGACCAATTTAGTACATAAGGTGGGTTTCCACCAGAAGGGGTAGCAGATATCGTTCCATCATTTGCTCCATTACATGAAACGCGTGTTAAAATTCCGTTTGGAACCAATACATTAGGAGCTACAGGAATAGTAACAGAAGTGCTTGCAGTACATCCTGTAGAATCAGTTACCACAATGTTATAAGGCCCAGAACAAAGCCCAATTGCAGTTGGATTAGTTTGAGTTAATGGGTCGTTCCATAAATAAGAATAGGGCTCAACACCGCCAAATGGAGATGCTGTAGCCTGTCCATCACAAAGTCCATTACAACTAATACCAATTGTATCAGTTAAGATATTAATAACTATAGATGGGACTATTTCCGCTGAATCAGTTTTACTACATCCCATAGAATCTGTAACCGTTATGCAGTATGTGCCTGGGCATAAATTTGAAGCCGTTGTTTGGGTAACATCACCACTACACCATGCGTAAGTATATGTTAATCCTGTTCCTCCAGTAGGATTTGCTGTTGCTGAACCATCGCAATTGGTTTCACAACTTGAGCTCAAGGCTGATGGGTTCACCACAATCGGAGAAGGGTTAGTAATACTTATCGTGTCAAGTTTTGTACACATTGCACCATCTGAAATGGTAACGTAATAAGATCCAGCTGCAAGAGAATTTACTGGATTTCCAATTAGAGGAGCTCCAGCAGGCACAGTATTCCACACTATTGTATAAGGAGCAGTTCCTCCAAAAGGAAGAGCAACAGCTGTTCCGTTGTTTAAATTATGACATGTAATATCAGTAAACTGAATATTTGCATTTAATGTATCTGGTTCAATAATAGTTATGGTATCTTTCAACGTACATAACGAATCATCAGTAATAGTAACTATATATACTCCAGCACACAGATTGGTTGCAAATTGAGTTGGCTGAATTGGAACAGAATTCCATGAAAAAGTATAAGGAGCAGTTCCTCCAGCAGGATTTGTTGTTGCTGTAGCATTACATACACTATTACAAATCAAGTTTACTCCAGAACTTACGGTTGTAATTGCTGTAGGTTCATTTATGATAAAATTAGTTGATTTAATACAACCGTTTGCATCTCTAATATCAACAGTATGATTTGCAGCGCATAAATTTAATATAGTGACATTGGGTCCGACCACGTTAGCATAAGCAGCCCCATCCCAAGATGCCATGTATGGAGGAGTTCCTCCAGAAGGTGTAGCAACAGCAGAGCCTTCACACAAATTATTGCATCTCAAATTATTTGTGACAACATTTACTGTTAATGCGGTTGGTTCAACAATAGTAATACTGTTACTTGCATTACAACCAATACCATTATTATCTGTTACGGTAACAGTATAGGTATTTGGACATAACCCAGAAATGGAATTTGTTCCTTGACCGTTTGGAGGAGCAGGCAACCAATTATACGAATATCCAGGAGTTCCTCCAACTACAGTTACACCACCTATTCCATCACAAGCATTTTTACATTGCACATCAGTATGATTCATAGTTAACTGCATAGGTATTGGCTCCGCAATAGAAACACTATCAATTGCAATACATAAATTCGAATCAGTAACCTTTACCACAACGAAACCAGCACATAAACCAGTGGTAGTTGTTTGTGTAAAATCACCATTATCCCAACTATAAGTATAAGGCATAGTTCCGCCTGCTGGATTAGATGTAGCAACACCATCACAAACTCCTGGGCACGACATGTCTGAAACCAATAATGGATTAGCAACTAACAAATCGGGTTCAGTAATGGTAATGGTATCTTGAATTTCGCAACCATGACTATCAGTTACTTTAACGATAACTTGCCCTGGACAAAGCCCTAAAATTGAATCGAAACTTGATGGATTTGGTATCCAAGTATAAAAATAAGGGGCTGTACCATTAATTGGCACTGTTAATGCGGTTCCATCACATGCACCAAAACATTTTACGTTGGTAAACGTTGTATTAGTTAACAATGTATCTGGCTCAGTAATAATAAAAGTCAACACCGTATCACAGCCATTTGCATCAACAATAGAGTCGGTATAAGAGCTGGCACAAAGCAAATTTATTGTAGAAGTTTGTCCTGCGAGGAGTATTTCTGAAAAACCAGTACTCCAATGGTGAGTGTACGATCCAACACCACCTGCAATAACAGTAGCAGATGCAGAACCATCACAATATCCCCCACAACTTACATTGATTTGGGATGATGAAATATCCAATGAATCTGGAGATGTTACGTCAATTATGGTATCACCCGGACAACCTTTCACATCATGAACATCTAATGAATATGAACCGATACACAAATTGGTAATACCCGGATTCGTTAACACATTAGGGGCTGCATTAGCAGACCATTGATAGATATATCCACCATTACCTCCAGTTGGATTGGCTGTTGCAGTTCCATCACATTGACCATAACAAAGAATATTAATTACGGAAATATTTGGATAAATATAATCGGGCTCTGGAACAACATAATCAAAGGTATCTCTACATCCAAATCCATCTTTAACCTCAATAGAATAAGTTCCAGCACATAAATCTGTAACGATAGAATTGTTGTCGGCCACCGTAAAAGGTGGTATTGGATACCATTGGTAACTATAAACAGCGTAAGATGCTCCTGTAAATATCAAATCAATTGCACCATCACAAGTATCCTTACAAGTTGTTTGTGTAATTATTTCTGAGATTGGAACAATAGATGGATGCCCTTTTACTTCCCCTTGTGGCGCTTTTACACTTGGATCACAATCGTTTCGTACCACAGCAGTGTATATACCTGGGCATAGGTTAAAAATGGTAGAAGTACCATTTGGACCAGGAACTAGGCAGGCTGGACAATCTCCACTTGGACTACCAGGTAACCAGTCAATCGTTGCATTAGGGCAAGTAATTGAAAAGGTTACGGATAGCATTCCATCGCAATTATTACCACACGACACGGTATCATTACTTACTGTGGCAGATGTTACCGTTTTGTCTGTTGAAGCTGGAGTAATGTTGTTGTCACTAAGATTGTATAGCGTTGTTTGTGAAAAATCATATTTATTTTTTTTGCTTTGCACATCAATTTTTTCGTAGACAAGTAGGGTAGATTTATTGCTTAATAATGTTCTTTTTAAGTTTGAATTGGAGATAAATGAACCACACAACACATCGTTATTGTTCAAATCAAGTGTTCCGGAAATATGACGTATCTCATTATTATGATTTTGAATTGGACTTGTTAATTTATAGCTACCCGTTCCTTCAAAATAAATATTGGATTGCCAAACGTACCAACCCATATCAACGGTTTCATTATTTGAACTCTTTAAATGAATTGAAGACTTAATTTGATTATTGAAAACTGAAGTTACTATAATAGACCCAAAAATATTGATGTCATTTTGTTTGTTGGCCTCAATAGTAAAATCTATAGTATTTGAAGTAATCGAAAAATTGTTTACCGCAACATTGGTACTAATAGTAACTGTCGCATTTTTTGTTGTAAAGGAGTTATTGTCGATAATAATATTATCAGAAAAACTAGGAACAGAAGCACCTCCTTTACCACCAGAAACCGAAGCCCAATGCGAAGCATCATTCCAATTTCCGCTGTTTCCTACCCAATACAAATTACCCGCGAAAACCTGACTAACAGCTAAAAGTAACGTAAATGTTAGTATAAAAAAATACTTTTTGAAATTCATTTATGCTTTTTTTATTCAAAATATGTTTACTTACGACAATAATACTAAATATGTTGCTAAATTCTTAATATTATTATAAATATTGCCTTCTTTTCAATGACGTATTTTATTTTAGTAAGGTTGCGCTAAGGATTAATTAGAAACTCCTTAAGAAATAATATAAACTCATTTGAATTTTCGGCATGAACCCAATGACCACTGTTTTCAATAGTTCTAAGTTGAGCATTCGGAAAAATCTTTTCAATTTGACCCCAATCACTATCTAAAATATAGTTGGATTTATCTCCTCTTATAAACAAGGTTTGTTGATAAAAAGGCAAAATGTATTTAATTTCCGCACCAACTTCATCAATATGTATTGAAATTGCTTCTAAATTAAATCGAAATGCCAATTGACCTTCTGCTGCCCAGTAAAGATTTTTTAACAAAAACTGTCGGGTAGGCAAATCAAAAATATATTGTGCTAATTGTTCATCAGCTGCTTGTCTTGTTTTTATCACATTAAAATCCAACGATTTTAGACTATTGATGATTAAATCGTGATGAACTGGATAAGCTTTTGGGGCAATGTCGGCTACAATCAATTTCGACAATAAATGCGGATAATCAACCGCAAATTGCATAGCTGTTTTTCCTCCCATAGAATGCCCTAAAATGACTGGAAGTGCTTTATTCTCATAAACAATATGAATGGTAACAAATTCCACCAAATCTTCAACCATAGCAGGATAATTAAACACCTCGCTGTGTGGCGACTGACCATGATTTCGAGCATCCACCATATATACTTCAAAATAATTTCCCAACTCCTTAGCAACAGTCATCCAATTGTCTAGCGAACCAAACAAACCATGTAAAATAATTAAGGGGGAGCCCTCACCTACTTTTTTAAAATTTAATTGCATAATTGTTTTTCTTTATGAGCCCAAAGTTCTTATTTTTAGTTTATATCATTATTTTTGAGGTGTAATAAAGTTGAATTATGGATTTGATTAAAGTTATTGCTGATAACAAACAAGAGTATAAAATTACTTTTGACAAAGAATTAAAAAGTGGAACCATTGACAATGCTAATTTCAACTGGGATATCTCAAAAATTAATGAACGTACTTTTCATGTAATTAAAGACCACAAATCGTATAATGTGGAATTGTTGAAAGTAAACAAAGAAGACAAGAACTTTTTTATAAAAGTAAATGGCAAAAAATTCAAGTTTGCAGTTAAAGACAAATACGACGAGTTGCTAAAAAGTCTTGGAATGGACAATTTAGCCACCACCAAAGTAGCCAACCTAAAAGCTCCAATGCCTGGATTGGTAATCGAATTATCTGTTGAAGTGGGACAAACAGTACAAAAAGGTGATGCGTTGATGATATTAGAAGCCATGAAAATGGAGAATGTAATAAAATCGCCAACCGATGGTATTATCAAAAACATTTTGGTGAAAAAAGGCGATGCCGTAGAAAAAAACCAAGTGATTCTAAATTTCCAATAAACCGAATGAGAAAACTATTTCCTTTCATATTTATTGCATTAATGGCTTGTTCGGGTTCTAACTCAAGCGACGATAACTCCATTAAAAAAGATTCGATAGCAGCGAAAGTATTTGCTCCTAAAATAAGTAAAGACGAAGCTGTAATTATTGAGCCGATAAAGGACAACGAAATAAAAACGTATTCCAATAACGGTATTACATTAACTGAAATAAAAGCTGAAGATTACAACAATGCCACACTGAAATTAGCTACCAAACAATTTAAAGAAGCTGTAAACGAATTAAGTTTTAATGTGGAGAACATAAACAATTACAACATCGCTTTTTTAGAAAACAATTACTCCTTGAGTTTTTTTAATACTCCACACTTTAAAAAAGAATTTTTATATGGCAACAATGTGTTTTTGGCTTTTTTAACCGACAGAAACCAGTTAAGTGTAAAAAAGAACGGTGCCCATATCCTTAAAAATGTAATTATTGGCGATATAGAAGCATTATTTAACATGAACCAACCGCATTTATTTTATTACCTACCACAACCCGAATCCAACAACCCTATTTTAGATTTTTATTTAGTAAACACTTCTATTTCTGCTACCGAAAACAACGTGAAAGTAACCATTAACTCAACTGAATTTATTATTGACAAATGGGCAGCATACACCATTAAAGGCTTAACCAAAGCCAACAATACCATACGTTTACAGTTAATAGACAACAACGGTAACTTAATTGATGGCCCTTTTAACGATTCTGGTGATAGAAGTTTTGTGATTCCCAAGGTAGTTTAATCTACTCAAAATCCTCGTACAACAAGTATTTTTTACGTGTGGCTTTAAACTCCAGCAATCCTTTTTGCCAAGTAGTTTTAATTTCGGCTTCGGTTTTACCCTGTTTAATTTGCTTTTGCAATGTAGCAGTTCCTGCCAACAAGTTAAAGAAGTTACTAAAAAAATGTTCTTTATCAGTATACTCGTTGTAAAACTTAATCAAATACGACAAGTCCAACTCCTTTTTTACTTTAACAGCAGATAAATCCAAGCCGTAACAAGTTTGTCCTTTTAATACAGGGTCTTTAGCACCATCCATACTTTTTGGCACAAACGAAAAATTCGATTTTAAGATAGGGTTTCCAATCACTTGAAAAGGTTTTTCGGTTCCTCGTCCGACACTTATGGGTGTACCTTCAAACAAACAAAGTGAAGGATACAAATATATCGCTTGCATGTTCGCCAAATTAGGCGATGGTTTTATCGGCAACTCGTATTCCGTATTGTGTGAGTAATTTTTCATGGTGATGACTTGCAAATCGCACCTTACACCATTAGCCAACCAACCTTCACCATTAATCATTTGAGCATATTCACCCACGGTCATACCATGTACAATCGGAACATGATGTATGCCAACAAACGATTTAAATTCGCTTTCTAAAATAGGTCCATCCACATAATTTCCATTGGGATTTGGTCTATCCAACACCACAAACTTGATGTTGTTTTCGGCACACGCCTCCATTACATAGTGCATGGTAGAAATATAGGTGTAAAATCGAGCACCCACATCCTGAATATCGAAAACAATTACATCCAAGCCTTTTATCTCTTCGGGAAAAGGTTTTTTGTTTTTTCCGTAAAGCGAAATTATCGGCAATTTGGTTTTGGCATCAATGTTCGATTTTACTTTTTCGCCAGCATCGGCATTTCCTCTAAAACCATGCTCGGGACTAAATACTTTTTTAATATCAATTTTAAGTTTCAACAACGAATCTACCAAATGAACCTGATTAATCATAGAGGTATGATTAGCCACCACACCCACTTTTTTATTTTGTAACAAAGGCAAATACAAATAGGTCTGCTCTGCCCCAACAACAATAACCGAATCAACTTTGGTAATCGACTCAATGGTTGTAGTTTCTTGTGATGAATTTGCTACCAGCATATCCTTTTGCCCCGAGCAACTTACGCTAAATAACAATACAAATAGAAGAATACGTGTTTCTTTAAAAAGCATCTTGTTACAAATTACTATTTTTGTTAGCTATTAATTTCGTACAAAAGTAATTATTTTGAACCTCGAATATTTTATCGCTAAAAATATCATGAAAGGTGACAGTAACTCCAAAAAGTTTACTCAGCCTATCATTAAAATATCTATTGCTGCAATTGCACTGGGGCTAATTGTAATGATTGTGGCCATAAGTATTGTAGCAGGGTTTCAGCGCGAAATAAGAAACAAGGTGATTGGGTTTGGTGGACACATTCAAATTACTAAATACGACTCTCAAAACACCTACGAAGCCACTCCTATTGACAAAAACCAACCATTTTACCCCAGTTTAGATACTGTTGAGGGCATAAAACATATTCAGGTTTTTGCCACAAAAGCTGGGATTATTAAAACCAAAGAAGATATCTATGGCGTAATTGTTAAAGGGGTTGGAAATGATTTTGATTGGAGCTTTTTTAAGGATAAAATGGTTGAGGGAAGCTCCATTGTGATTAATGAGAAAGAGCCCAACAACGAAATTTTGATTTCGAAAACCATTGCCAATAAAATGAATATTAAGTTGCACGACAAAATGTACCTTTATTTTATTCAGCAAGATGGGCAATTGCGACCAAAAGATTTTGTAGTTCATGGCATTTATCAATCAGGGTTAGAACAATTCGATAACCTATTTTTAATTACAGATATTGCACATATACAAAAACGAAATAATTGGAGTTCAAATTTGGTGGGAGGCTTTGAAGTAATTATCGACGATTACAAAAATTTGGCAAACCTAGACCAATATATTTACGATAACATTGGTTACGATTTGTTTTCATCGACCATTATTGATAGAAATCCCGATATTTTTAATTGGTTAGAACTCCAAGATATTAATGTCGTCATTATCATTTTATTGATGGTATTAGTGGCCGTAATCAACATTATTTCAGCACTGTTAATTCTAATTTTAGAACGAACTACCATGATTGGAATTTTAAAAGCACTAGGCATGCACAATTGGAGTGTTCGCAAAATATTTTTATACAATGCCTTATACTTAATTGTTAAAGGATTAATTATTGGAAATATCATCGGAATCGGACTTTGTTTGATGCAACAAAAATTTGGCTTTTTAAAACTACCCGAAGAATCGTATTATGTTTCTGAAGTACCTATTGAACTAACTGTGAGTTCTATATTAATACTAAATACTGGAACATTAGTGGTTTGTGTTTTAATGCTTATTCTGCCTTCGTACGTCATTACAAAAATTTCTCCTGTAAAAGCCATAAGATTTGATTAATTAAAAACCTATTTATTACTTTTGTGAAAAAAAGTTAAGAAGTTTAAGAGGTTAGAAAACAACTACCTAAACACTTAAACTTCTATACATACAAACTCTTAACCATATAAACTAAACAATGAAGTATTACAACAATATTTTAGAAACCATTGGCAACACTCCCTTGGTGAAAATTAACAGCATTACCAAAGATATTCCGGCATTAGTGTTGGCAAAAGTGGAAACAGTAAATCCTGGAAATAGTATTAAAGACCGAATGGCATTAAAAATGATTGAAGATGCTGAAAAAGACGGACGTTTAAAACCAGGCGGAACAATTATTGAGGGTACTAGTGGGAACACAGGGATGGGTTTAGCAATTGCAGCAGTTATTAAGGGATACAAATGTATTTTCACTTCAACCGATAAACAATCGAAAGAAAAATTTGATGCCTTAAGAGCTTTTGGAGCAGAAGTTTTTGTTTGTCCTACTAATGTTGCTCCTGAAGATCCTGCTTCATATTATTCAGTTTCTAGTCGTTTGGTTAAAGAAATTCCAAATTCATGGAAACCAAATCAATACGACAATCCGAGTAATGCCGTTGCTCATTACGAATCTACCGGCCCTGAAATTTGGGAACAAACCGACGGAAAAATTACTCATTTAGTAGTTGGTGTTGGTACTGGTGGAACCATAAGTGGCACTGCAAAATTCTTAAAAGAGAAAAATCCTAACATTAAAATTTTAGGAATTGATACCTACGGCTCTGTCTTTAAAAAATATAAAGAAACTGGGGTTTTCGATGATAATGAAATATATCCATACATAACCGAAGGTATTGGTGAAGATTTTTTACCTAAAAATGTTGATTTTAGTTTAATTGACCATTTTGAGAAAGTAACTGATAAAGATGCGGCAATTATGACCAGAAGGATTCCTCGTGAAGAAGGTATTTTTGTGGGAAATAGTGCAGGTAGTGCAATGGCTGGTGTAGTTCAAATGAAAGACATGTTTAAAGCAGGTGATGTTGTAGTAGTAATATTTCACGACCATGGAACTCGTTATTTAGGCAAAATGTTTAACGATGATTGGATGCGTGACAGAGGTTTTCTTGAAGAAGAAAAGAAAACGGCTCTTGATTTAATTAAAGACCACATGGGAAAACATTTGGTAACGGTAAGCTCAGAAACTCCCGTTTCGCAAGCTATTATTTTAATGAATCAATACAACATTTCTCAAATTCCGGTAATAGATAACAATGCTTTCGTAGGTTCGTTAAACGATAATTATTTATTCAAAAAACTAATTGAAAATCCCGAATTAAAAGATTTACCTGTTAGAAATATTATGCAAGAATCTTTCCCAATCGTGAATGAAAAAACCACTTTTGAACAAGTATCAAAACAATTCCAACAAGGTGTAAAAGCAGTAATTGTAAATTACAATGGCGACAAGCACCACATTATTACTCAACAAGATATGATTAAAGCGATAGGGTAATTACAACCCTTTTGACCAACAAAAAAGCTCGATAATAATCGAGCTTTTTTGTTTAAAACAAGTTTCCTTGGTTGGGATGTTGTATTCGCCCTAAATGTTTATAGGCTTTTTCAGTAGCTTCTCTTCCACGAGGGGTGCGCATTAAAAACCCTTCTTTTATTAAAAATGGTTCATAAACCTCTTCAATAGTTCCTGCTTCTTCGCTAACGGCAGTTGAAATAGTAGTTAATCCAACGGGACCGCCCTTAAATTTATCAATAATCGTCACCAAAATTCGGTTGTCCATTTCATCCAATCCATGCTTATCCACGTTAAGTGCATTTAAACCATACAAAGCAATTTCTTTGGTTATTTTACCTGTACCTTTTACTTGAGCAAAATCACGAACACGTCGTAATAACGCATTGGTAATTCGTGGAGTTCCTCTACTTCTACCGGCAATTTCAATGGCAGCTTCTTCATCAATATCAACCCGAATAATTCCTGCCGAACGTTGAATAATGGTGGTAAGTAATTCTACATCATAATATTCTAAACGAGAAGTAATTCCAAAACGAGCTCTTAAAGGTGAAGTTAACAAACCTGTTCTTGTAGTAGCACCAACTAAAGTAAATGGATTTAGTTCAATTTGAACACTTCTGGCATTTGGACCAGAATCAATCATAATATCTATTTTGTAATCTTCCATGGCAGAGTACAAATATTCCTCTACAACTGGCGATAATCGATGTATCTCGTCAATAAACAACACATCTCCTTGCTCTAAATTAGTAAGTAACCCAGCTAAATCACCAGGTTTTTCTAAAACCGGGCCAGAAGTAACTCTAAACCCTACTTTTAATTCGTTGGCGATAATATTAGCAAGTGTAGTTTTTCCTAAGCCTGGAGGCCCATGCAATAAAACATGATCAAGTGCCTCACCTCTTTGTTCGGCAGCTTTAACAAAAACTTTTAAATTTTCTAATACCTGAACCTGGCCAGTAAAATCGTCAAAAGAAAGCGGACGCAATACTTTTTCAAACTCTTTTTCGGTCGAATTTAGGTTTTCATTATCGGGGTTTAGATTGAGATTCATAATTCAAAGGTAAGTATTAGTTTAAAAGGTTTAGATTGAATGGATTTTTTTAACAAAAAAAAGCGAGTTGGAAATTTTCAACTCGCTTTCTTCTATAAATTATTTTCTTACCTCACCATCAACTTATCAGTTTTAATGGTTTGATTGTTTTGAGTAACAGTATAAAAATAAACACCTGCTTTCAGGTTGTTGATTTTTATTTCGTTGTTGGTTGATGTTAAGTTTTCGTTTAACACTTCAACTCCTAACATATTATACACTTTAAAGGTTACCTTACCATTTTCAATACTTAAGTTGTGGGTAATGTTTACTTCTCCACTTGTTGGATTTGGATACACAGTTATTGAATTTGAAGATTGAAGACTGAATTTTGAAGATTGTTCTTCTTGATTCATTAACCTTAATCCTGAGCCACCAATGATTAACTCTTCGATGGTTTCTTGGTAATTACGAAGTTTTGAACGTTTTAACATCACTTCTGCTCTTGCTGTTTCTTGTTTTCTGTTGGTAGCTTCGGCAACTTCAATAATGGGTTGTTGTATGCTTGCATTGGTTACCAATTCCTGAGTAGGATTAGCGGTTTGTTCTAAAGCTATTATATTGGTAAACAGTTTTACAAAGTCGGCATCTTCAATGTTGTCGGTTAATGTACTCAACTCTTGTTGGGCTTTATCATATTCTTTGTTTACGGTATAAAACTCGATTAAATCGCATTGTTTTTTTGTACATGTTCCTTCGTTTAAAAAGGCAATAGCTTCTTTGATGCGTTCTTCTACGGCATCGTCAAACCAAAAGTAGCGTAATATATCACTTTTTATTTGGTCAACTTCGTTTTCGTGATAGGCTATTTCTGTTTGCAATTCTTGCATGGCTGATGTGCCTGTTTGGGCATTAGTAATTTGTGTTGTTATGCCTTTTGGAAGGTTTAATTGTTTTACTACTTCCATCACTTCTTCGCTTAACGGACTGTTTGCCAACAACACTTGTTGTAAGTGTCCGTTTGGTGCATTAGTTTGTAAATAGGCTAACAATACTTCATCGCTCAAATAAGGTGATGCTGCCATTAATGCATTTTTTACATTGCCTGGCGATTGGCTTTGTAATATGTTTATTAACTCTTTGGTATTGCCTTCGTCTATTTGTGCTGTTAAGGTAATTACTTGTTGTTTTTCTACTGCCAATTCATCTTTTAATACCACAAACGATTTTGTTACATGGATTGGACATTGGGTAGCTGCATTATAAATAGTAGCACATTGGGTAGGGTCAGTGTTTACCGAATTAAAATAACCAGTACGAGGGGCTAAATTGGCTCCTATGTTGTGTTGGTACGAAACGTAATCGACTACTGCAGGGGCGGGGGCTTGTAAAAAATCGCCATACAAAGCAGTGTATGAGAATTTGTTGTTGGAGGCTGCTTTTGCAAGTACACAATCGCCATGAAATGGTTTTACCCTACCGCTCGACACATAAATATCAGCATTATTGGTATTGGTGTAGGTGTTGCAACGATATACTAAACCCAAACCGCCATTGGTTGAACTGGTGTTTCCATTTATTCCTGCGGCTTGTGAGCCTATTACAAAATTATTAAAGGTGTTGCGGTAAATTTCATTGTTATTGTTTCCTAACGATTGGAAGGTATAAGTTCCTATATTACCGTTGTGAGTGGTGTTATAGGCATTGTTTTCTACTTTGTATCTGTTGCACAGGTCGAGGTACAAACCATAGGAAGAACCCCACCCATTGCTAGAGGCTACATCAAATGTGTTGTCTAACACCATGGCTAAGTTATTCGATTTTAAATAAATGCCTCTCCACACGTTGTTAAAATCGGTGTTTCTTACTTTGGTTGTTCTCGACGAGCTTAAACTTGAATAGGCATCTATGCCTCTAGTCATGCCGGTAAAGGTGCTTCGGTCAACACTAATACCACCTGTTGTTAATGAACTTACGGTTAACAAACAGTTGTATGCTTCTATGCCTGAGCCTCTTTGGTGTGGGGCTATGCTGGGGTCGGTGGTGGTGGTTTTAAAATCACAACCTTTAAAGTTTACCCCTTGTACATTAAACAAATGTGCCATAATTACTGTTGGTGTTAAGGCTGGTTTATTTAATAGGGCATCGGTTATAAAGGTACAGTTGTTAAATTTTGATTCATCGTCGATGAATTGGTTGTTTGCATTTTTGTTTTGAAAATCGAAAAACACCGTTCCTCTATGGTTGTTTCTAAAGGTGGTGTTGGTGGCTAATATTACGCCGCCTCTGTTTCCTGTTTCTGTAAATATACCTGGAGTACTGCTTTTAATGGTAGAAAAATTGTGAGCTCCAAGGTACGAATGTTCTATCAGCGAATTGTTGGCAATAAATTTACCTGCATCGGTTATACTTTGTGTACCTGTGGTATAGGTTTGTATTCCATTGCTTGGTCCATATACATCCACTCCATTCCACATGGGTAAGTTTTCGCAGGTGTTTTCTACGGTTAAGGTACAGTTGTTGGCGGTAAAGGTTGCTCCTGTTTCTATTACCAATTTGGCATTTGGGGCAAATTCAAAACGTAAATTGTTGGCAACAATGTTAGCTCCACTTTTGATGACTAATTCGTCTTTTACAGTAATGGTACTTACTCCGTAAGGGTTTAAGATAGCACTCCATGTTCCTGATGTGGTATGCTCATTATTGTTTAGGTCTATGCCTGTGGTAAAAGGCGAAAATTTAATACAACACTCCAATGAGCCTTCTGTAAAGTAAGCGGTATAATCCATTCCGTCTATTTGGTCGGGTAAGGTGTAGAGTTTTAGATATTCTGAAATATTAGGATTATTATTTCCTAAATCATTTAGATTGTACGAAATAGTTAATGCCGAATTGTTCCAAATTAAGCCACTTCCATCAATACCTGGGTTATTAGAATTGCCAATAGTTGCTAAAGAAGTTGTATTGGCTAAATACAGTTTACCGTCTTTACCTAATTCTATTTGAGAATATTTAAAATCTGAGATTTGACTCTGCATATTGGCATTACTGGTTAGCGGTATAAAAACATCATTAATTACGTCGTATATTTTAAAAGGAAAAGGATATGTATTTGTTGGGTTATGTGTTATATAAAGGTAGTTGCCGTTTGGTGAAAATTCTATTCCTTTTATATCTGGTATCAATTCTGCACCACCTACATCACTTGCAAAAGGTTTAGTATTATAACTTACCATAGTTCCATTGCTATTTAATTCACCTACAAACAACACTCTAGCTGAACTTACTGGGGATGACGGATAAGAAAATGCTATACGATAACCTGAGGGGATTTCTACCAACTCCATTTCGGTACGGATATGCTGGTCTGCTGAATTTAAATCAAAGGTATAACCATCATAAGTAATACCTGATGCTGTAATTTTAAAACGAGCCAATACCCCCTCACCCTCAGCATACAAAAATCGTGTGTTATCACTGCGTAGCTTACTAACTGCCATAGAAATGTTTAATGCTTGCTCACCACTTGCATTAAAACCTAGTCCAGTATATATATCTATCGAATTGTCTCCTCCAGAAATAAATGATTGATTATCTGGAGTGTAGTAGGGTATAGGATGAATAATTCCTCCTAAAGCACCTTCTCCAGTATTAGGAGACCCTTCTCCAATACCAATCACTGACATATCGAGTAATACATAATATAACGCATTACCTGGATGGGCAACATTTCGATATGGATTGCTTATTATATAATATTGTTGGCAATTACCAGGTACAGGAACAATAAGTGTTTCAACATAGCCAGTTACATGATTGTTATAAGTATAAGAAATAAACGGATGCCAAATTTTTCCTATGGTATGGCCATTTTTATCAAAAATAAAACCATCCACAATAAAAAACAATAAATCACCATTTACATCTTGCATGGCATTATGGCAAAATTGTGATACTTGCCCATCGTAGCCGTCGTAGGGGTCGGTTGGGTTGTTGAGTGTTATTCCATCGGGCTGGTATTGCGGTATCGGTAGGGCTATCGATGGTTGTAAAACATTTCCAATCCATTTAGCATATTTTGGAGGTAAACTCCATATTGCATTTTGTTGAGCAATTAATGATGTGATGATAAGCAAATGTGCGAATGTGAGGATAAGTTTTTTCATAATTATTGGTTTTAGATGAATAAATTGGAATGTCCGACCAAAATGCTTAAAAAAAAAAAAACATGAGCAAATTTTTATTCAAAAAGTTATGAACAATTTTGTTAAACTTTTAATTTTATGTACTTTTACCGTATGATGCTTTTCAAATCACTTGGTGTATTTTTTTTATTGCTGTGTTGCCAGTTTTTACAAGCCCAACAGTTGGTGTATTCCAATATACTTTATGGTGGAGTAACTGGAAATGGAGGTAGTGCTGGTTTTGGGTCAGGAACAATTACTTTTCCTATACAAATACCCCCAAACAGTACTATAAAAAAAGCCTATTTAATTGCTGCACGAGATAGCTTGGCAGATGATATTACGGTTACTTTAAACGGAATAAATTATACTTTTACTGAACCATCAATAATCACAAACGGATTTAACCCTATAATTATTTCCACTTTTACTAGACCTAATTCAAGTATACATGTTTTAGATATAACTTCTAATATTGACTCATCAGTAAATAATTATAGCTTATTTATTCCACCCCAACCCAACGCTTTTAGAGGTGGCTACAGAACATTTCATTTATTTATAATTTTTGAGAATCTGTTTCTGCCAAAAATTAGTTGCAATTTATTTTTAAATACGCAAGATGTTGCTCCAATTACACTATATGGATTAACTAATTTGTCGCCTTTAGCTACAAACAACCCTATTAGCTTAGGTGTTGCTACTACCGATTTTTGCAACACCCTACTAGATGGTTCTTACGTGGCAATAAACGGTAATACCATAGGCTTGTTGGGTGGTGATGATTTAAATTCAAATTTATGGACGTGTGTCGGTCCTTGGGCTAACTTTGCCCATTACAACGATAGTTTGTTTGGTTTAGATGATGATAATCCAGACAGTTTAATGGCTGGAACGGATGCTTTGGCAGATATAAAAAGTTATGTCAATAATGGCGATACTGCTATTGATGTTGTTTTCACCTATCAAACATTAAACAATTCTAATGGTGGGATTTACACTAACCCCATCCGAGCTGTCATGTTATCCTACTCCACCCCTTGCGATACCTTCACTACCACTGCTACACCCTTGCAAGATACCATTTGCAAAGGAGAAAACGTACAGCTAACCGCCACAGGTGGAGCAACGTACAGTTGGTTTAGTGCTTTTAGTACCTTTAATGATAGTACTTTGGCTAACCCTGTGGCAACCCCCACACAAACCACTACGTATATTGTTACCATAAAAAACGCACTAGGTTGCGTAAAAACCGAACATGTAAAAGTATGGGTACACCCAGCACCAAAACCCGATACTATTATGGTAACGCCACAACGCTGCGGTAGTGCTAATGGTAGTATTACCGTTGGTAATATACCAAATGGTACAGCACCATTTAATTACCAGTTAACCAATTTAACAACCTCAAACATCGAACTTCAAACCTCAAACATTTTTAATAATCTCCTCGCTGCCAATTACCTTTTGCAAATTACAGACAGCAACGGCTGTACTTGGCAAAGCGACACGCTTATAGTTGCCGAAATAGATGATATTACGGTAAATTTTAGTGTTTATACCCTGCCTTGGGTGTTCCCTGAGCCTAATCCTTTAGGTACTGCTCCGCTTACGGTTTATACGCAAAATTCGAGTGTAAATGTGAATAGTTATGAGTGGACAATCAGTCAACAGTCGCCAGTTGACAGTTCGCAAGATACTATTGCACAATATACCTCATTTAACACTCAACATTCTTTTGAAGATGGAGGAACTTTTGAAATTTGCCTGTTTGCTTACAACAACATACCTACTTGTGGCAATACGGTGTGTAAAACCGTTGTTATTGCTCCTGCACCTGATAGCATGGTGTTTATTGTCCCCAATGTGTTTAGCCCCAACCACGACGGCAACAATGATAATTTTGTGTTACAAGTGCAAGGTGCTGATTTGTTAGAGAGCATTGATGTAGAGATTTTTAATAGGTGGGGGCAAACGGTTCAAAGTTCCGAGTTTGATGTTCAAAGTTTGGCAAGTTCGAAAGGGACTTTTGTTATTTGGGATGGAACTACAAACGCAGGTACAAAAGTTCCCGAAGGGACGTATTTTTATGTGGTTACTTACACCAAATTAAGTGGAGAAAGTGAAAGTTTGAAGGGTACGGTAACTTTGTTGATATAGAGGTTTTGGCTTGTGTGGTGGGAAGTCCCCTTCGGGGCTTTTATTCTGCTTGTATTTGTTTACCTGTAAATGTTCTCACAATCTCACCTAGATAAACTTTTACTTTTACAACATATACAGGAGAGCTTAACTTTTCTTTAATTTCATTACTTTTAAACAGTATTAATCGGTATCCAACACCCGTACCAATACCAAACCATTTAATTATTTTATAATCAATTAACATGGCTGGTTCGTAGGAAATTATGGTTGAATAACTTACACCTACAGCCTTTTTCAACACATCATCATGAAATTGATAATGTGCCCGACCAATACCAAATTGAGTAGATAAGTTAAAATCCCAACGCTTTGATGAATAGTAAACATATTCAAAATAAGGAGAAACATACACATATTTTAATTCAGCATTTATTAATTTATTTTGTTTCTCTATGGTGGTTCTTGCAGGAATAAGGAGCTGATTATATCCTAATCCCAATTTAAATTTCCGATTAAAACTTACACCCAATTTGAAGCCACTAGTGCGTAAGTCTGTGCCACGAACAAAGGAAAATCGAGAATCGAACTTTACATCAATTTGAGGTGTTGATTTAAAGGATTCTTTAAAATCGTCTTCAAAAAATTTGGGGAAGGTAGTTTGTTGTGCTAATAAAATGAATGTAGAGCAAACCAATAAAAACAATACAACTGTCTTTTTAAATATCATTTTGCTAATTCTAACTAGTGGATTTGTTCTTCTTGTAATGCAAGTATATTAAAAAACCAATAACTAACAATAATATATAAGGAATTGCCATTAAATATAAAATACCATCATTAACTCCTTTTGCCAAACCAGAATCACTTTCCAATACTGCTTTACACATGGCACATTGAGCGAAAGTTGACTGAATGGTAATAATAAAGAAAATGGTAAAGACTATTTTTAATGATTGCTTCATGTTATAAAGTTAATCGCTTCTTGGTTATAATTCATCTCCTTTGCTCTATAATATTTTTTTTCGACCCTTTTAATGGAACTACATCTTCTTTGTAAATAATATCAATGGCGTCGGTCAAATTTTCTTTCGAAACTTTATAAATTGTCCCATCAAAATAACCTCGAATTCGGGCAAACTTATCTACCAATATAATCATTCCAGAATGAAGAAATCCCCCAGGAGCTATAGAATCACGTTGGGTACTTACAAAGAAACCATTAAATGCAATATCATAAATGGAATCTTTACTTCCAGTAACAAAATCCCAATTTTTGGTATTGGCATGAATCTTTTGTGCATAAGCGGCTAAAACAGGGACAGAATCATGCTCAGGATTAACAGTTATAGATAGAAATCGAAGATTATCAATATTTGAAAATTTATCTTGCAAATAAGACATGTTGGTTGCCATTTTTGGACAAATTGTTGGACAAGTTGCGAAGAAGAAATTGGCCAAATATACATGTCCTAATAAATCATCACGAGTAACCTTTTTACCATCTTGATTGGTAAATTCGAAATATGGAATTTGATGATAAATGGTGTCATAATTTCCTTCACTATTTAATATCGCTTTTTTTGGACCAACAATAGGAAGTTTATGATAATTGTGTTTTGCTGAAAATAACAACAAGTAAACTATGGAAGGCATTAAAAGTATGCCAACTAAAATTGCAATTTTTTTTCTTTTTGGGTTCATGCAGAATATGGATATAAATAAAAAAGACCACAAAGTTAGTTGTGATCTTTCTATTATTTCATAAAAATCAAACTATTATTAGTACATCCACTTATGCATCATTTCAGAATAAACACCTTCCGTTAATATATGATAGGCTAAGTACATTGCTAAAAAAACAAATGTTAATATAATAATATTTTTCAAAAATGTTACTTCATGTTTTAGATGCATATACTCAGATACGATATAAAAAGCCTTGACAATCGTTAAAATAATGAAAGTCATTTTAACAAAGTGCCACGGCAATCCTACTTCCTTATAAAATAGTCCGAGCAACACTTCAACGGAAGTAATAGCTAGCAAAACCCAAAATATTTGCCATATTCGTTTTCTTATCTTTTTGCCATCTTCTTCAGAATGATGAACTGCATATTGATATACTTCTTCCTGTGAATGTTCCATAATATTATATAATAAGTTACTTAAATTAAATAAAAGAATGTAAATACGAAAACCCAAACTAAATCTACAAAATGCCAGTATAACCCTACTTTTTCAATCATTTCATAATGGCCTCTTTTTTGATAGGTTCCCATAATAACATTGACAAAAATTATGAAATTTAGAATAACGCCACTCAATACGTGGGTACCATGAAACCCTGTAATAAAAAAGAAGAAATTAGCAAAAAGTGGATTACCATATTCGTTATGGGTTAAATTAGCTCCAAAAATTTCTTTTCCATTGGCAAGCAATTCGGTCATTTTTGAACCAGTAACTTGAATATATTCACCAGTTTCTTTCCAAGGCAACAATAAGGTTTGTTTCGATTCGTCCGACCATCTTGCAATAATTCCTTTGGTCATTTCTACCGAACCATCGGGCAGTGTAAACACACCTTTTCCCAACTCAATAGCACCCAACCCTGTTCCCTCTATAAAATGCATCCATTCCCATGCTTGAGAAGCTAAGAATATTGTTCCACCAACAATGGTAAATCCCATCCATAAAACAACCCCTTTTCTGTCCATTCGATGACCCGCCTCAACAGCCAAAACCATGGTAACAGAACTCATAATAAGTATGAATGTCATTAATGCAACATACAATAACGGATGATGACCGTGCATAAAAGGAAAATGCGTAAACACATTTTCAGCAGTTGGCCAAATGTGGTTGTAATAATGACGGTAAAACCCATAAGCTGCAAGAAATCCGGTAAATGACAATGCATCAGAAACTAGAAAAAACCACATCATTAGTTTTCCATATCCTGCATTCAAAGGTGATTTGTTGTCACCTGCCCAAGCTGATTTTTTGTCCATTGTAATAGTAGTCGACATATTTGAAATTTTTATTATAAACTAAGCAACGTATTTTAAAAAAAAGAAAAGATAAATCCACAAAATGCCTAAAAAATGCCAATAAATTAAACTAATCTCAATACCTAAAAAATTGGTAGATGAATATTTTTCTCGAAATGATTTTACAGAAACCACTATCAACGAAATAATACCCGCTAGTAAATGCAACACGTGAAACAATGTAATAATATACAAAAATGAACTTGCATTTGAACTTGATGGACCGGTAGCTACAATTCCATTAGTATATAATTCTTTCCAACCAAAAAACTGGCTAACCACGAATAAAATTCCTAATACCAAAGTGAGTAACGCAGTTAGTTTGAATATTTTTTTATGGTCTTTTTTAATCGAAACCAGACCAAATTGATACACAAGACTGCTCAAAATAATAATTAAAGTACTTATAGTAAATGCAATTGGCATTTCAATCTCCACCCATTTCGTATTAGCAGCCTTGGTCACTATTACAGCACTTGTCCAACCACTAAAAAGCATTATAATACTAACAATAGCAATCCAAAGCAATGGTTTTGCCGTTTTCTTTTTAATTTCAGCTCGATCGTTAAAATCTTGAATTAATATGGCCTCCATAATCTAGTTTTAATGATTTTCGTCTAATTCGTTATCGTATAAAGGGGTGGTTTGTGGAATGAAATCTTTACCACCAATATATTCACCATTTTCGTCAACTTTGCTATAATCATATGGCCAACGATGTATTTCAGGTATATCTCCATACCAGTTTCCATGAATATGTTCTACTGGAGTTGTCCATTCTAAAGAATTAGAATTCCATGGATTTTGAGGTGCTTTAGGGCCTCTAAACGCACTGTATAAAAAGTTAAATAAAAAGAGCAATTGTCCAAATGCAATTATTATTGCGAAAGTGCTTATCAATACATTAATATCCATTAAATTATCAAACAAAGGAAACTGAGAATTGGTATAATATCTACGTGGAACACCAGCTAAACCTAAGAAATGCATCGGGAAAAATACTCCATAAGCACAAACAATAGTTATCCAAAAGTGAAGACTTCCTAAGTTATTATTCATCATTCTTCCAAACAATTTTGGAAACCAATGATAAACTCCAGCAAACATACCAAAAATAGCAGAAAGTGCCATTACAATATGAAAGTGACCAACAACAAAATAGGTATCATGAACGCTAATATCTAATGCAGAGTCACCTAATATCAATCCTGTTAAACCTCCAGTTATAAATGTAGAAACCAATCCTATACTAAACAACATAGCTGGAGAAAATTTGATATTTCCTTTCCAAAGCGTAGTTAAATAGTTAAATACTTTAACTGCAGAAGGTATGGCTATTAACAAGGTGGTAAAGGTAAATACCGCTCCTAGAAATGGATTCATACCCGTAACAAACATATGATGTCCCCATACAATAGTAGACAAAAATGCAATAGAAATCATAGATCCAATCATAGCGCGGTAACCAAAAATTGGTTTTCTAGACATGGCAGAAACAATCTCAGATGTAATACCCAAAGCAGGTAATAAAACGATATAAACTTCTGGATGTCCAAGAAACCAGAACAAATGCTCAAATAATATAGGGCTTCCACCCGAATGTTCTAAAACTTGTCCACCGACATAAATATCCGATAAGTAGAAGCTTGTTCCAAAACTACGGTCAAACACCAATAACAACGCTGCTGAAAGTAACACAGGGAATGATATAACACCAATTATTGCAGTTAATAAAAAAGCCCAAATTGTCAATGGCAATCTAGTCATACTCATTCCTTTAGTTCTTAGGTTTAATATCGTAACAATATAATTAAGACTTCCTAATAACGATGAAACAATAAAAATTGACATGGCCACTAACCACAAGGTCATACCTAATCCTGAACCAGGTATTGCTTGAGGCAAAGCACTTAAAGGAGGATATATTGTCCAACCAGCAGAGGCAGAGCCACCTTCAACGCCTAACGATGCTAACATAATTATACATGAAAGGAAAAATAACCAATAGGATAACATATTTAAAAAACCAGATGCCATATCTCGAGCTCCAATTTGGAGAGGAATAAGTAGATTACTAAACGTACCACTTAACCCTGCTGTTAATAGGAAAAACACCATTATTGTTCCATGCATGGTTACTAAGGCCAAATATTTATCAGGAGCCATTACTCCATTTTCAGCCCATGTACCTAGTAATTTATCCACTATCCAAAAACTTTCTCCCGGCCAACCAAGTTGTAATCTGAATATGGTTGACATTACCATACCAATAAATCCCATGATAAAACCAGTAATTAAAAACTGTTTTGAAATCATTTTATGGTCGGTACTAAAAATGTATTTAAATAAAAAATCTTGTTGGTGGTGGTGATGTGTACTCATTGTTAGTTTAATTTATAACGCTTTAGTATTATATGTTTTCAGCAAATTTCTTTTGAGTTGAAAGCCATTTTTCATAATCGGCTTTACTTTCAACAATAATATTCATTTGCATATTGTAATGTGCCGCTCCACAAATTTTGTTACACAACAATAAATAATCGAATTTATCATTATTGGTAATCTTACGCATTTCAGCAGTAGTAATTGTAGGGGTATAATTAAATTGTGTTTTTAAACCTGGTACACAGTTCATTTGAGCTCTAAAATGCGGCATAAATGCGCTGTGTAAAACATCATTTGAACGCATTACAAATTGAACAGGAATGTTAACGGGTAAATGAAATTCACCTCTAACAATAATATCATCTTTTGAGTTTGAATCGGTTGAATCTAATCCCATAAAATTAGTACCTTCAATAAAATTCACATTAGCTCTGCCTAATTTTTTATCGTCTCCAGCATAACGCGCACCCCAAGAAAACTGTTGACCAACCAATTCAATTAAGACGTGATCTTCTTCAGGATTAACTGGTGTCATGATTTTATTCCAATTGTTCAAACCATATAGAATTAATATAGTTAGTGCTAATGTTGGAGCAAGCGTCCAAACTAATTCAAGTTTATTACTGTGAGAAAAGAAAGTTGATTTTCTTGTTGGATTGTAAGCGTATTTATAGGCAAACCAAAAAAGTAAAATGTGAGTAATAATAAATACTGGAATTATTAGCACCCAAGTAACTTTCATTAAACTGTCTATTCCAACACCATGAGCAGATGCTGCAACAGGTAGTATATATTTACCCCATTTTATGTATTGCCAAGTAAAAAAAGCAAAATAAAACACCAGGAATGCTAACATTAAAAGTGAGTGTAACTTATTTTGTTGTTCATTTATTTCGTAAACCTTTTCTCCTTTCGCTGCAGCAGTAAGTTCAGAAATTTTTAATATTTGTGCAGCAGAAATTATTAATAATAACACTGTTACACCTACCAGCAAGACCATCATAGTACTATAAATTTATTTTTTAGTTGTGTTTTATGTTATATAACATAAATTTAGAGACGAAAATAAACATTTTCTTTAAACAACCTTTAATTTATTGATTAAAATTTAACTATTTCATAAGTTTTTTTAATTCATCTATTTTTAAAATAGATATTTTGCGAAGATTAGTATCAAGAATACCTTGTTTTTTGAACTGACTCATTACCCGAATAACATTTGCTGTGTTCATGTTAGCCAAAGAAGCTATCTCTTTACGTTTTAATTCTATAGCTATAGTTTTGTTATCTTCTCGGTAACCAAAAAAATTGATCAATTCGAGCAAAATATAAGCCAATCTTGATTCAAGTTTAGATTGAGTTAAAACCAATAACTTTTCGTTATGTTCAATTAATTTTCTAGAGAAATACAATGTAATTTTAGTAGCAAGTATATTATTTTGGTTAATTACTTTAAAGAGATGTTCTTTTTTTATAATACACACTGAAGCGTGATTTAAGGCAATTGCAGTTGAATCAAAAGGCATGTCGGCCATTAGGCTTTCAAACCCAATAAAGTCAACAGGTTTTTGTAATCCAATAATAAATTCTTCTTCGATATTCCCTTGTTTTACAATTTTTACATTACCATCATTTAAACAATATAAACCTGATGGTTTACTTCCTTCTTTAAAAATAATATCTCCAGGTTTGTAATAGTATTTAGTTCTTCCTTTGTTAATAATTTTTAACTCTTCTGGGCTTAATTCACTAAATAACGAAAAAATAACCTTCAAACAACTAACACAACTGCCAACACAATTATCTTCCATGGTAATATAAGTTAAGTTAAATTCAAAAAAAGTTTATATCGTTGATTGATTAGGTATGTAAATGTAAACTCTCATCATACATCGGATGATTTTTTGTCATTAGTGGAGCTTTTGAAAGTGCGCTTAAAGTCACTTTAATAAATGCGCCCAAAAACATTAAAAACATACCTATTTCAACAGCGCCTACTTGACCATGTTCGTGCATTGTCCCAGGTAAAACCATAATTAATACATCCAGCCAATGTGTACAAAAAATAACCAATGCAACAGGAACTAAAAATACCACATTTCTTTTTGCATCTCTTGACATCAATACAAAAAATGGAAATAAAAAATTGATAAAGAAAATACTCAAATAAATAACTTTGTATTCATTAAATCTTTCCAAATAGTAGGTAACCTCTTCTGGAATATCGGAATACCAAATTAGCATAAATTGAGAAAACCACAAGTACGACCACAACATACTTATAGCAAACATCCATTTTCCTAAATCGTGAATATGGCTATTATTTACTTCTTTTAAATAACCTTGCGATTTTAAATAAAGAACCAATAAAAGTGAAAAAATAATTGCGGAAACCCACATTCCAGAAAATGCATACCAACCAAACATTGTACTAAACCAATGAACATCGATTGACATTAACCAATCCCAAGCGGACGAAGATGATGTATATGCAAAGAAGGCTATAAACAATACACCCATAATTATTCCCTTCTTATAAGTTGTTGAAACCTCACCTGCTCCTAACACAAATTTATCTTCTTCCAACGATTTTTTTCTGAACCAATTGGCAAAATATAACCAAACTATAAAATACACTATTGTTCTTCCCCAAAAGAATGGTAGATTTAAATATCCTGATTTTTCTGCAATAACTTTATCAAAATGCTCACTTGCAGGATCAGTAATTCCATAAGCCATCCAATGGTAAATATGGTTCCAATGCAAACTTGCTCCAATAAAAACAAGTAACAACAACAATGCGGAAATTGGCATAAAACTCAACATAGATTGGAAAATTCGTTGAGTAGTAACTCCCCACGACATTTCAGAAACATATTGTAAGGCAATAAAAAACAATGATGCTAACGAAATTGTGAAAAAGAAATATCCATTTACTAAAACGTTGGCCCAAATTCGTTGTCCTGTATGTTCATGACTTGTAAATACTCCTATTAAAAAAGCAGCTAACCCAATTACAATTAATATTATGGTGGTGATATTAGCTTTACTCGATACTTTATATTCCATTTTATAAATGTTTAATTAAGTCTAAATTATTTTTGAGCAATTTTATCAACCACTACATTACTATCTGTAACAACGGTTGGTTGATTTTCGTTCATAAACTTGGTTCTGATAAAATAAATCAATTTCCATCTTTCTTCTTTAGTTAATTGAGAAGCGTGTGAACCCATCAAATTCTTTCCATAGGTAAGGGTATGAAACATTTTACCTTCCGGAATAGCTAACCCAGGAGCAAATTTAACAGGTAATGGTGGAAATTTTTCGTTTTGCACTAAAACACCATCTCCTTGACCATTTGCACCATGGCAATGCACACAGAACATTCCAAATAATACTTCTCCTTCTTTAACAATTGTATCACTAAAGTGAAGTGGATTTTTTAATAAAAGTCCAGCTTGTTCGTAACCTTCTGGTGTATTTTCGAAAGGATAAGGAGTAAATCCTCTTGGAATTGTTCCTACAACAGGTAATCGTGCCGACATGGTATTTTTCATATCTAAATTTGGTCGATCACCACGTACTTCTCCAAAATCCACATAGGTTTCTATTGATGGCGATCGAAACATGTCAGGCATGTATTCAGGAGCTTGTCCATCTTTTTCTCTACATGAAAACATAGATACAACTATAACGGCAAGTAATATTTTTGCAACACCTTTTTGATAATTCTTTTTCATAAACAACATTTCTATAATTATGAATTTTTTACATCGATTTCTAAAACACATGTTTCATTTATCAATGATTTAATTTCTTCTTCACTTACTTCATTGTCATGAGTATGAATTTCCATAACAAATCTATCATCAGTAGTTCTTGGATAAGGATTTCTTGATTTAAATCCGGGCAAAGTCCAGTTTCTTAATAAATAAGTAATTGCCATACCATGTGCAGCACACAATACACCAAACTCAAAAGTTATTGGAATAAATGAAGGTAAGTTAGTAAAGATTGAAAAATTTGGTTTTCCACCAACATTTAATGGCCAATCTTTAATCATGAAAAACCACATTCCAGTTAATGCTAAAGAAACACCAATCATACCATAAATAAAAGCGGCAATGGCAATTCTGGTTCTTTTAAGCCCAATAACTGGGTCAAGTCCATGAACTGGAAAAGGTGAAAATACATCTCTGATGTATACTCCTTTTGCAACAAGATGTTTTGCACTTTCTAAAAGCACATAATCATCATCATAAATCGCATATATTTTTTTGTCTGACATACTTTAAAATTTAAAATTTGAGGTTTGAGGTTTGAGGTTTTTTTTAACATTGAACTTCAAACTTCAAACCTTGAACTAATTTATTTTTTTTACTGGATGTAATTTTTTAAAATCTTCATCCGACATATTTTTATAACGTTCGCCAGATGATTTTAATATTGATTTTACCTCATTAAAAGCTAATACTGGGAAATATTTTAAAAACAATAAATAAAATACAGAGAAAATTCCAATTGTTCCAATATAGACCCCTATATCAACCCAAGTAGGATAAAACATAGACCAACTTGATGGCAAATAATCACGGTGAACTGAAGTTACAATAATGACAAAACGTTCAAACCACATTCCTATATTCACAATTATTGACATAAAGAAAGTGAATCCAAGATTAGTTCTTAATTTTTTAAACCAAAATAAGTGTGGAGAAACCACATTACAGGTCATCATGGTCCAATATGCCCATGCATAAGGCCCAGAGAATCGATTAATGAATGCATATGATTCGTATTCAACACCTGAATAATAAGACATGAATAATTCTGTTAAATAGGCTACACCAACAATGGATCCCGTAACAATAATTACAATGTTCATGTATTCAATATGCTTAATGGTAACATATTGTTCTAAATGCATCGCTTTACGAACAATTAACATTAAAGTTTGAACCATTGCAAATCCAGAAAAAACTGCTCCTGCAACAAAGTAGGGTGGAAAAATAGTGGTATGCCAACCAGGTATAACAGAAGTAGCAAAGTCCATAGATACTATAGAGTGAACGGAAAATACTAATGGAGTAGCCAAACCAGCTAAAACCAATGAAACTTCTTCAAATCGTTGCCAAGCTTTTGCATTTCCTGTCCAACCAAAACTCAACAATGAATACATTAATTTAGAAACAGGAGTTTTTGCTCTATCTCTGATTGTAGCAAAATCGGGAATTAATCCAATATACCAAAACACCAATGAAACCGACATATAGGTGCTAATTGCAAAAACATCCCATAACAAAGGGGAGTTAAAATTTACCCAAAGTGAACCAAATTGATTAGGCAAAGGTAAAACCCAATAAGCCATCCATATTCTACCCATGTGAATCATTGGAAATGTTCCTGCCATAAACACAGCAAAGATTGTCATTGCCTCTGCTGGTCTGTTAATTGCCATTCTCCATTTTTGACGGAACAACAACAATACTGCAGAAATTAATGTCCCGGCGTGGCCGATACCAACCCACCATACAAAGTTTGTAATATCCCAAGCCCAACCTACTGTATTATTCAATCCCCAAACCCCAATTCCAGTTCCAATAAGATACAATATGCAACAAACACCCCAAAGAGCAATGATTGATGCAATGGTCATTAATATTTTCCACGTTTTAGTGGGTGCATGCTCTATGGTATGAAGTACATCATCACTTATTTTACTATAAGTAACATCATTACCTAAGATTAATGGTTCTCTAATTACCGCTTCTTTATGCATTCTTTTAAATTTTATTAAAACAACTATTAAGCTTCGTTATTTTTAAGATTTCTTACTTTCGTTTGATAATATATGTTTGGCTGTTGACCAACTTCTTCAATTACCCTAAAAGCTCTATTATGATTTTTACCTTCACTTGCTTTACTTGTGGTGTCGTTCAAATCACCAAACGTAATTGCGTTTGTGGGACAAGCTGTCGCACAAGCCGTTTGGATTGATCCGTCTTGAACTTTTGTGCTTGCAATTTTTGCTTCTAACTTACCCGCTTGAATTCGTTGAACACACATGCTACATTTTTCCATAACCCCTCTTGAACGAACAACAACATCTGGATTTAATACCATACGTCCTAAATCGTCTTGCGATGGATTTACTTCAGTAAATTTGCTATATGCTTTATAATTATACCAGTTAAATCTTCTCACTTTATAGGCGCAGTTATTAGCACAATATCTAGTACCAATACAACGGTTATATGCCATCATGTTTAATCCTTCATTGCTATGTGTTGTAGCCGCAACAGGGCAAACTGTTTCACATCCTGCATGATTACAATGTTGACACATCATAGGTTGATGTATAACTTGTGGATTATCTGATGCTCTTTCCATTTGGGTATAAGCAGCAATTCCTCCAATATTTTCAGCTAATTTTGTTTTTTCATGAGTTTCACCAATTGCTCCAACTTCTTGATGATCACTAGAATAATACCTATCAATTCTTAACCAATGCATTATTCTTCCTCTTCTTACTTCATCTTTGCCTATTACAGCGATATTATTTTCAGAAATACATGAAGTAACACAAGCACTACATCCGATACAGGTATTTAAATCAATCGTCATTCCCCATCTATGTCCAATATTTTCAACAGGCTGGGCTTTCCATAAATCAATTTCTTTTACATTTTTTTGTATGGCTTCTCCATTTTCATGAACCAATAAGGTATGCGCTGGATTATAATCGTCTTTATTACCTTTTTTATAAACATCTAAAGTAGTTTCTCTAACAATAGAATCTCTTCCCATAATGGTTTGTTGCGTTTGTGTTGCTGCAACATGATATTCCATTGTTACATCAACTAATGTAGCAACTCCATAATAACTAAAACCAGCATCATTTAGAGAAACCAATGGGTAAGCGTTTTTACCGGTAGCTTCAATCATATTGCCCACTTTTTTACCATATCCAAGAGCTAAACCAATAGTTCCTTTAGCTTGACCTGGTTGTGCCACAACGGGTAAATTTTCAACTGTTTTACCGTTTACAGTAACACTAACCACATTAGCCAATTGTTCTTGGCCGAGATTAATATTGTAACCTTTGTCTAGCATTTCTGCTGGATTCATGGTAACATAATTATCCCAGGTTACCTTTGTAAGTGGGTCTGGCATTTCTTGTAGCCATGGGTTGTCAGCACCTGAGCCATCACCCACTCCCATATTTTGGGTTAATACAATTTCTATTGCCCCTGATTTTATATCTTTTATTGCAGTATAAGCAATATTCAAATCAGCATTAAAAGGAGCTACATCTGTTATTTTAGTTGGTATTTCAACAACTCCGTCATGTAAAGACTTATTCCAAAAATCAGTAAAAAACAATTGACTGGTTTGTTGGGTGAAAATATTTTTATCCCAATAGGATTTTAGATAATCATAATAAGGAGTTGTATTACCTTTCCAAACTAAAAAACTCTCTTGAGCTTGACGGGTATTGAATAATTTTGAAATAGTGGGTTGAGCTAATGAGTAATATCCTTCAACAGGACAAGCGTCATTCCATGATTCTAAGGCGTGATTGTCAGGACAAACATATTTACAAACAGCAGCAGTATCCGTTAGTTTTGAAGCAAAAGAAACCGAAAGTTTAACTTTAGCTAAAGCCGATTTAAATTCTTCCCCTAATGTATAAACGGGGTCAACACCATAAATAAATAAGGCATCTACTTCACCAGCGTTCATTGCTTTGATTAAAGCAACTAATTCAGCATCATCTCCTGCTTTGGTGTTTGAAGAACGAGCCAAATCAATTGTTTTACCATAATTACCCAGTAAATTATTGATAGCATTAACAAGAATTTGAACATTTTTATCGTTCGAACCACAAATAACTATTGATTCACCTAACGTAGATTTTAAATCATTAACCACCTTAGCAATGTAATCATCATATTTTGTAGAGTCAGCACTAACATTACCACCTAATTTATTTAATATTTGAGCTACTATTGCACCGTATTCAGATGGTTTTACGGGTACTCTAACATCTGCATTAGTTCCAGTTAACGACATATTGGCCTCAAACTGATAATGTTTCGACATCCAATCATTATCTGGTTTTCTGGTTTGAGCATAATCGTTAAGATACATTAACGAATCTAACCAACTAGCCATAAAATCAGCACCAATACTAACTATAGTTTTCGCCTTTTTAAAGTTATAAGTAGGTATTGCTGCCTTGCCAAACGTGACTTGATTTGCATTTAATATTCCTGAATAAGAAATAGGATTGTATTGAACCCAACCCTCTAATTGGCGACCTTTTACAAATCCTTTCTCGTCATGAACTTCTTTGGCAGCGAAATCAAATAAAATACTTCTTGTTGCAGGACTAATAATAGTATTCGATAGAATTTTTATATTTTTTGAATTTGCCAATTCGTTTTTAATAGCCGTATCAACCGTATTCCAATCGGAATCCTTACCGTTTGCCATCGGGTTTTTTAATCTATTGTTATCGTATAAAGACAACACAGAGGCATTAACTCTAGCATTAATTGCACCTTTGGTAAGTGTTGACAGATTATTACCACTAATAAAAATTGGTCGTCCTTCTCTAGTTTTAACTAAAATGGGAGCATAGTCGTTACCATCAAAATACGTTGATGCATAATAGTTAGCAACACCAGGTGTAATTTCTTCTGGTTTATTGATATAAGGTATCGCTTTTGTTATCGGAGTTTCACACGAAGCCAATGAAGCTGCTGCGACACTGAATCCAAGAAATTTAAGAAAATCTCTTCTTGATGTTGAAGAACTTTCTAACGATGCAGCATCACCTAGAAATTCATCAACAGGTAAATGTTCTGGAAATTCGTTTTGTGACGAAGCCAAAAAGTTAGCATCTTCATTAAGTTGTTCTAAACCTTTCCAGTATTTTTTTGAATTAGCCATATTATGTTAAAGCTTAAAAGTTCTAATTAAATTAATAATGACATTTTGCACATTCCCATCCACCCATTTCTGCAACGGTAAGTTTTCCGTCACCCAACCATTTATCTTTGTATTCTTGAGTCATTCTTTTGTGCATTTCCTCGTAATATCCATTCCCTTTTCCATCATTATTTACGCCTGTATTATCATGGCATTGAATACACCATTTCATCGTTAATGGAGCAAATTGTTCAACAACATCCATTTTAGCAACATCACCATGACAAGTTTGGCAAGCCTGTTTACCCATAGTAACGTGTTGAGCATGGCTAAAAAAGGCGTGATCGGGTAAATTATGAACTTTAATCCATTTTACAGGAGTAGGATTATTTCCATAAGTCAATTTTTGAGTATCATAATCTATTGCTTGATAAAGTTTTTTTACTTCATCCGTCATTGAAAACTGAGCTCCATTATACATAAATGTTTTTCCGTTAGAACCATCAATATATTTATGACAATTCATACAAACGTTTAATGAAGGTATACCCGATGTTTTACTTTTTCGAGCACTTGAATGACAATAATTACAATCTATTTTATTGTCGCCAGCATGAACTTTGTGTGAAAACTTAATAGGCTGTTCAGGTTTAAATCCAGTATGAACTCCAATTGTAAAGGCTCCGTCCATTAATTTAACTAATCCTGTAAAAAATAATATTATAATAAGAACAGCAACAACACCTTTATTTTTTGAAATGGTATGTTTAACCGATTGAATAAATGTTGTTGGTCCTACATAATCAACACCTTCTTTTTCAGCAGCAAGTTTTGCAAGGTTAACCCTAGGTTTATTTAAGAAAATTATTAATGGAATTAAAATAACAATAATTATGATTAATATTATAAATATTGACGAGGTTGATTCCTTTCCATCTTCGGCGACAACATCTTGAGTAGCACTTGGTGTATCTACTTTAGCAGCTGCTTGTGGCGGATTTTTAATATATGCAATAACTGCTTTAATTTCGTCAGGGCTTAATGCCTGAGCTGGCATTGGTATTTTATTATTTTGCTCAAATACAGCTTTAGCATCAGCATCACCACTTGCAATTAAGTCGGCAGAATTCGTAACCCATTTAATTATCCATTCTTCACTACGTCTGTCGCAAACTCCTTTCAATCCAGGACCAACAATTTTATTGTCGCCAATACTATGACACGCTGAACATATCGTTTTAAAAAGTTTCTCTCCTAATAATTCTTGCTCTGTAGCTCCAGAAACAGTGGTCACAGTTCCAGCACTAGCAGTTACTTCTGCATTTGGATTGGCTAAATAATCATACAATAAAGTCAACTGTTCGTCAGTTAAATTTTGTGGGGGCATTGGAATTTTAAACTCATCAAAAATAGCTTTCGCATCTGCATCTCCACTGGCAATAAATTCTGTTGAATTTTTTACCCATTTCATAAACCATTCCTTACTTCTTTTATTGGTAACCCCTTCCAATCCAGGCCCTACTAATCTAGCAGCCGTTACGTTATGGCACGCCGAACAATTGGCTTTGAATAAATCTTTACCGCTTTGTGCGAATAAAGAAGTTTGAGCAAAAAGTGAAACAATCGCTAAAATTGATAATTTAATCACAATTGTTTTTTTTACCTTTGTTATTATCTTATTCATACTAAAATAGTTACAATAATATTAAGAATTCTGTTAGTTCAAAGTCTGCAAATTTAAAGGAATGGAAGTTTTTTTACTATATTATTTAAATAAATTATTCCATTATGTTTTTAATTTAGAATGATTCTAAATAATAAAAATGATTTACATCAATTTTTGATAAAGTTTTTTTAGTTATACAACACAATAAAATCAGTTATAAATACCATAATAATGAGTTATACAGTATAATTTGTATTTCATTTATTTGCTTTATCTTTGTATCAAAATATTTAATAGGAATGGTCAATCGAATTTTTTTATTATCAATTTTAACCTTGCTTTATATTTCATTATTTAGCCAAACAACCCATAATTCAGATTCGATAATTGAAGTAAAGGTCATAAAAGACGCTAGAATTGATGATATTCTCTCCTCCTATAAAAAATCATTTGTAATGAATGGGTACAGAATTCAAATATATTCCGACAACAAAAAACAAGCGGCAAGAGATGAAAAAGCAAAATTTTTAAGCTCTTTTTCGGGAGTTAAAGCACATGAAATCTACCAACAACCTTACTTTAAAATTAGAGTTGGTGATTTTAAAACAAAACTTGAAGCTTATAAATTTCAGCGTGAAATTTATTTACAATTTCCTAACAGTTTTATCGTTAAAGATGAAATTGACATTAATGAGTTAATTAATGATTAAAAAAAATCCAGTATTGAAAAACAATACTGGATTTTTTAATCAATCGTATTAGATTATGCTTCTTCCTCAAAATCAACCGCTCTAGCTTTTGACAAACGTTTTTTAGGTTTAGCATCTTCAGAAATTTCAACGTAATTTGGATCGAATGATGAATCTACAAGTATTCTACCACAATGTTCACAAACCAATACTTTTTTATGCATTTTAATATCTAATTGACGTTGAGGTGGTATTGAATTAAAACAACCTCCGCAAGAATCTCTTTGAATAGTAACAACTCCTAAACCGTTTCTAGCGTTAGAACGTATTCTATGGTATGCTTTTAATAATCTTTCATCAATCACCTTTTCGGCTGCTTCAGATTTTTTTATTAACGTTTGCTCATCAGCTTGAGTTTCTGAAGTTATTTCGTTCAATTCATTTTTCTTGTTTTGCAAGTCAATTTTACGACCATCAAGATATTCTGACGCTTCATTAATTTTTTCTTGTTTAGAAATCAATAAAAAACCACCTTCTTTAATTTTCTTTTCGGCTAATTCAATTTCTAATTTTTGGAATTCTATCTCTTTAGTGATTGCATCAAACTCTCTGTTATTTCTAACTTTATTTTGTTGCTCTTCGTATTTCTTTATTAAATGATTAGAATCGGTTATAGCGTTTTTTTTATTGGCTAATTCAATTTTTAAATTTTCAATTTCAGAAGTTAAATTTCCAAGCCTCATTTCTAAACCTACAACTTCATCTTCTAGATCTTGAACCTCAAGAGGTAATTCTCCTCTTATCGTACGTATTTTGTCTATAGTAGAATCAATCATTTGTAAATCATACAATGCTCTTAATTTTTCTTCTACTGTAACTTCTTTTTTTGCCATATTAAAGGTAATTAATTGGGTTTGTATTTATTTCAGATAAACGAACGGCAAAATTAGTAATTTTTTTTGTAAGTATTTCATAAAAAATTTCACAAGTAAATTGTTCGCTTTCATAATGCCCCATATCAGCGATAACTATGTTGTTTTCTGCATCAAAAAATTGATGATATTTAAAGTCAGCCGAAATAAAGATATCTGCACCCGATTTAATCGCATCATTTAATAAAAAGCTGCCAGAACCCCCACAAAGAGCTACTTTTTGTATGTTTTTATTTCGTAACGCAGTATATCTAATTCCGTTTGCATGAAAAGTTTGTTTAATAAATTTTAAAAATTCAAGTTCATTCATCGATTGTTCTAAATCACCCACCACACCAATTCCTACATTTTGATAATTTTCTAAATGATAAATATCGTAAGCCACTTCTTCGTAAGGATGAACCTTTAACATTGCTTCAATGATTTGATTTACTTTATGAGATTCTGCTACAACTTCAATTTTTACTTCTTCTTCTAAATGTAATTTATCAATTTCGCCTACAAAAGGAGTTGCACCTTTGTTTGCTTTAAAAGTTCCAGTTCCGTTAGTATTAAAACTACATTCCGAATAATTTCCAATAGAACCTGCTCCATTTGCAAACAGTTCGTTTCTCACTTTATCGGCATGAGAAACAGGGCAAAAAACAACTATCTTTTTTAGTAACTGATTCTTTTTGGATAAAATCTGAACGTTTTTCAATCCTAGTTTTTCAGCAATTTTATAATTTACACCGTTTACAACACTGTCTAAATTGGTATGAGCAGCATAAATAGCCACATCATTTTTTATGGCTTTTATTACCGTTCGTTCAATGTAATTTTTGCCATTTATCTTTTTTATTCCAGAAAAAATAATGGGGTGATGTGCTACAATCAAATTGCATTTTTTATCGATGGCTTCCTGTACCACTTCTTCGGTACTATCCAAACAGATTAAAACACCAGTAACAGCTGTAGAATTATTTCCAACAATTAATCCTGCATTATCATAACTTTCTTGATAGGATAATGGGGCAAATTCTTCAATGATATTTATTATTTCTTGTATTTTCATTTTCTAAAATTTATGGGATTCAAATGTAATTGATTTGTTACTATATTACCCCATCAAAAAACCTATAAAATTGCAGCAACATCTTTCCATGAAACAATTGTTTCATTACTTCTTTTTTGGGTCGTATCTTGTGTATTGTACAAGTAGTGGCTTAAAATTAATTTTTTTTCCAAGCCATCTAAATAATGTAATGCTTTTATAAAATCGCTTTTTACTGTTTCTGAGGCTTTAAATTCAACACATTTAACTTGCTGCCCTTGCTCAATAATAAGGTCAATTTCATGTCCATTACTATCTCTCCAAAAGTAATAATTGTGTTTTATGCCTAAATTTTTATGAGACTTTAATAGCTCTAATAACCCATAGTTTTTAAATAATGCTCCTTTATAGTTAGAAAGTATTAACTCTTCCGATGTTTCAATTCCTAATAAATAGGCAACTAAACCTATATCATAGAAATACAATTTTGGAGTTTTTACAATTCTTTTTGAAAAATTTTTATGCCATGGAGGAAGGGTAAAAACAATGTAACTAGCTTCTAAAATTGACAACCATCTTTGTACCGTTTTTACATCAATACCTAAGTTTTTAGATATGCTGTTTGCATTGAATAACTGCCCAACATGATGAGCCAAAAGCATCATAAATTTCCTGAATAAGGTTAAATCTTGAACATTGATTATACTTCTAACATCTCTTTCTATATATGTTTGGATATACTGTCCATAAAAATCTTGCGGATGAATTCCTTTATCATAAACCCTTGGATAACTTCCAACAACCATTTCTTCATACACGGTTTGTTCTTTAACACTTGCTATTTCTTTGTGATTTAGTGGCAACAACTCCATCATATAAACCCTACCTGCTAAACTTTGTGTAATTTTCTCTAGTAGCAAAAAGTTTTGAGAGCCACTTAAAATATATTGCCCTGTAACATTAGCATCATCAACTAGTTGTTGAATGTATGAAAAAAGTTGTGGAGCATTTTGAGCTTCATCAATAATTACATACTTGTCATAAACTTTTAAAAAACCTTTTGGGTCGGAAGTAGCAAAATACAACATGTCAGGGTTTTCTAGCGACACGTACCTGTAAGTCGGAAAAGCTATTTTACACAAGGTTGTTTTTCCAGACTGCCTCGGTCCTGTAAAAACTAACACAGGAAATTTTTGAGCCATTTCTATGACTTTCTTCTTTGCAAAACGATTTATCATATCACAAAGCTAAGTATTAATTATGTAATTTTGGTATTTATGCTATGTAATTTTGGTATTTTGTTTGAATAAGTAGCTTAAAGCGGCACTAAAACTACGCACTAAAACAAACATAATACTCACTCGGCACAGCCAAGCGAGTGAGTGAGAGTAATCACCTTATTACAAACACAATTAATAAAATAAATATCCCACAATTCTACAAATTGCTTTCGTCTAACCACTTTCCTGACGCAGTGCAACGAAGTTCAGGAATCCAGTTTATACAGCTAAATTTCTGCTGGAGTATGGTTTCATGTCTAGATTATCAATACTTTTTTATTTTAGATTAATGTATTGATGAGACTTCGTTTTCCTGCCTTCGCAGGAAAGTGGGCGGCGAAAAAAATTCGACCATAAAGATAGAATGACGACTAATAAAAAATGCCCCACTTTTCAGTGAGGCATTTTATCGTTTTATCATTTATTATGCCTTAGCAGCTTCCAATTTAATTAAATTCAACGCAGAACCTGCTCTGTACCAATCAATTTGTTGAGCATTGTAGGTATGATTTAGTTTAATGGTTTCTTTGTTTCCATTAGCATGAGCCAATTCTAAGGTCAATTGTTTTCCAGGTGCAAAATCCTTTAAATCAACAAAGTTAAACGTATCATCTTCTTTGATTTTATCGTAGTCTGCTTCGTTGGCAAAAGTCAATCCTAACATTCCTTGTTTTTTAAGGTTGGTTTCGTGAATACGTGCAAACGATTTAACAATAACAGCAACCACACCTAAATGACGAGGTTCCATAGCCGCATGTTCTCTCGAAGAACCTTCCCCATAATTTTGGTCGCCCACCACAATACTTGGAACTCCTGCAGCTTTATATGCTCTTGCTGTAGCAGGAACTTCTCCTTTAGCACCAGTTAATTGGTTGACTACTTCGTTGGTTGCACCTCCAAAAGCATTTACCGCACCAATTAAACAGTTATTAGAAATATTATCTAAATGACCTCTGTATTGTAACCATGGACCAGCCATAGAAATATGGTCGGTAGTACATTTACCTTGTGCTTTGATTAATAATTTAGCACCTGTAATATTTAATCCGTTCCAAGGAGTAAAAGATGCTAACAATTGTAACCTTGTTGAATCTGGAGCAACCTTCACCACCACTTTACTTCCATCTGTTGCAGGTGCTTGATATCCATTATCATCAACAGCAAAACCTTTTGGAGGTAACTCAAATCCTTTTGGTTCGGCTAATTTTACTTGCTCTCCTTTTTGATTTGTCAACGTATCAGTAATTGGATTAAAATCTAATTTTCCTGAAATAGCAATAGCAGCAACCATTTCTGGCGAGGCAACAAAAGCATGTGTATTCGGATTTCCATCGGCACGTTTTGCAAAGTTTCTGTTAAAGGAATGGACAATAGAATTTTTTTCTTTTTTCTCAGCACCTGGTCTGTCCCATTGTCCGATACACGGTCCACAAGCATTGGTAAAAATTTTAGCAGATTCAAATTTATTAAACGTATCAATTAAACCATCACGTTTTGCAGTAAAATACACTTGTTCAGAACCTGGGTTAATTCCTAAAATTGCTTTTGGTTTTACCCCTTTGCTTACCGCATCTTCAACAATAGAAGCAGCCCTGGTTAAATCCTCATAAGATGAGTTGGTACAAGAACCTATTAATGCCCATTCTACATTTGTTGGCCAATTGTTGGAAGTTGCTTTTGCTTTCATTTCTGCAACTGGAGTAGCCAAATCGGGAGTAAAAGGTCCGTTTAAATAAGGAGTTAACGTATTTAAATCAATTTCAATTACTTGGTCGAAATATTGCGTAGGGTTGGCATAAACCTCAGCATCACCTGTTAAATGTTCGGCAACTTTATCTGCCACAGCCACAACATCTTCCCTTCCGGTAGCTTTTAAATATCTTCTCATCGAATCATCATAACCAAAAGTAGAAGTGGTAGCTCCAATTTCTGCTCCCATGTTACAAATAGTTCCTTTTCCTGTACAAGAAAGTGATTTTGCTCCTTCACCAAAATATTCTACAATAGCACCTGTACCACCTTTTACGGTTAATATTCCTGCAACTTTTAAGATAATATCTTTTGGAGCTGCCCAACCGTTTAATTTACCAGTTAATTTTATACCAATTAATTTGGGCATTTTTAATTCCCAAGCCATGCCAGCCATTACATCAACTGCATCAGCACCACCAACTCCAATGGCAACCATTCCTAATCCGCCAGCATTAACAGTGTGCGAATCGGTTCCTATCATCATTCCACCAGGAAATGCATAATTTTCTAACACCACTTGATGAATAATTCCAGCTCCCGGTTTCCAAAAACCAATACCATATTTATTACAAACGGAGCTTAAAAAGTCATAAACCTCTCCATTGGTATGTTTTGCAGTAGATAAATCTGTTGCAGCACCTACTTTTGCTTGAATTAAATGGTCGGCATGTGCAGTAGAAGGCACAGCCACTTTAGCTCTGCCTGCCTGCATAAACTGCAACAAAGCCATTTGAGCAGTAGCATCTTGCATAGCCACTCTATCAGGAGCAAAATCTACATACGATTTACCTCTATCGTAAGCTTGTTTTGCACTTCCCTCCCAAAGATGAGTGTAAAGTATTTTTTCGGCTAAGGTCAACGGTTTGCCAACTACCTTTCTTGCTGCCGCAACTCGCTCAGGATACTTTGCGTAAACAGCTTTTATCATTTCTATGTCAAATGCCATGATTTATAATTTTTTATATAGTTAATTTATGAATTATTTCGAAATAAAAACAATTGCTTTATATCATAACAGTTAGGATAAATGCTCTTACCAACGCCCTCTATTATCCAAATGGATATCCAACAAACTGTTTTGTGGTACAAATTTAATTTTTTTTTAAAATTGCACCATATTTTATCTTAAAAGAATTATGCTGTTTTCATTATCCTTATATGGTATCGAAAATAGAACTTGATTTTTATTACTTTTGTCGCTCAAAATTTATATAAAGATGTACAGATCTCACACCAACGGAGAATTAAGAATTAACAACATCAACCAAGAAGTTACCCTTTGTGGCTGGGTGCAAAAAAAACGTGATTTAGGCGCCATGACTTTCGTGGATTTGCGTGACCGTTATGGGATAACTCAATTGGTGTTTTCTCATACTCAAAGCGACCTTACCGCTAATTTAGGTCGGGAATTTGTTATTCAAGTTACTGGAAAAGTAGCCGAACGACAAAGCAAAAATAACAACATTCCAACGGGTGAAATTGAAATTATTGTTTCAACACTTATCGTTTTAAATAAAAGCAAAACCCCTCCTTTTACTATTGAAGATGTTTCGGATGGTGGCGAAGAGTTAAGGATGCAATACCGCTATTTAGACTTAAGAAGGAATCCGCTCAGAAAAAATTTGGAGCTTCGTCACCGCTTATCAATTGAGGTGCGAAAATATTTAGATTCGTTAAATTTCTTGGAAATTGAAACTCCTTATTTAATAAAATCAACACCCGAAGGAGCAAGGGATTTTGTAGTTCCTAGCAGAATGAACCCCGGACAGTTTTACGCTTTACCACAATCGCCACAAACCTTTAAACAATTGTTGATGGTAAGTGGTTATGATAGGTATTATCAAATTGTTCGTTGTTTTAGAGATGAAGATTTAAGAGCCGACCGTCAACCCGAGTTTACACAAATTGATTGTGAAATGGCTTTTGTAACACAAGAAGATATTTTGCAAACCTTTGAAGCATTAATGGTTCATTTGTTTCAAATAACCAAAGGAATTGATTTTGATTCGTTTCCAAGAATGAGTTACGCCGATGCCATGCTAAATTATGGGTGCGACAAACCAGACATTCGTTTTAATATGCAGTTTAACTACCTTACCGAGCTAGTAAAAGGAAAAGGTTTTGTCGTTTTTGATGATGCCGAAAGTATAATTGCCATAAATGCTGAAAATTGTGCTTCCTATACCAGAAAACAACTAGACGAATTAACCGATTTTGTAAAACGACCACAAGTTGGTGCAAAAGGACTGATTTACTTGCGTTGCAACGAAGATGGCACTTTTAAATCATCAGTAGATAAATTTTATAGTGAAGATGAATTAAAAAAATGGGCGTCAACATGTAATGCAAAAGCCGGTGATTTAATCCTTGTTTTATCTGGCGAAACTACAACTACTCAAACTCAACTAAGTGCTTTACGTTTACATTTAGGAAATCAATTGGGATTAAGAAATCCCGATATTTATGCTCCACTTTGGGTGTATGATTTTCCTTTGTTAGAATGGAATGAAGAAAATAAACGTTTTCATGCCATGCACCACCCATTTACTTCACCAAAAATTGAAGATTTAGCATTGTTAGATTCTGACCCGGGAAAAGTTAGAGCAAATGCTTACGATTTGGTGTTGAACGGAACTGAGATTGGTGGTGGTTCTATTCGTATTCATGATAAATCGGTGCAATCAAGAATGTTTGACTTATTAGGATTTACCAAAGAAGAAGCTCAAGCACAATTCGGATTTTTAATGAATGCATTTGAATATGGAGCTCCTCCTCACGGTGGTATTGCTTTAGGTTTTGACAGGTTGTGTGCGTTGTTTGGCGGACAAGAAACCATTCGTGATTTTATTTCTTTCCCAAAAAACAACAGCGGACGAGATGTAATGATTGATGCTCCTGCAACAATTGACAAAAAACAATTGGACGAATTGAATATTAAAGTTACTTTATAAAAGCAAAGAGGGTGTCTAAAAAGAAATAGACAGCCTCTTTTTTTTATCTCAAAAATTTT
>JAVHRO010000159.1:0-6793 GCA_036171675.1 Vicingus sp.
ATATACAAATTGTTACGTTCTTTTTTTTGTTTTTTTACCTTGCAACGGTCTTTATGCGTTCTTTCTTATTGTTAATTATATTGTACTTATGAGCTCGTTTCACTCGGTTGTTTTTTATGTCAGAAGGAATACGCCATGTTATCTTCATCACTCTTTAGCTCAATATTTCTGTTGTTTTTTATTGTTTCGCTGCTAACTTCGTTGGTGTGTGCTTTTGTACATGGCTATTTCATGTGTTTAATTTTAATGGTTAACCTAAGATTGTAACCACATAGATACATAGCTTTTAATAGTAGAAAGAGAAAAAATTAGCTTCACATAGCTTGTCCCGATAAAATCGGGATACTTTGTGAAACTATATAAATCTTTTGAAATCTATATACCTATGTTTCTATGTGGTTTTGTTTGTATTATGTATGTTAATTGATTTTCGTAACGTTATATCCTGTTGAATTAATGGCTTTTTCTATTTCTACAATCGTAGTTTGTGTGCTGTCAAATGCTATTTCGGCATTTCCTTTTTCGTAAGAAGAATTTACTGACACAATTCCCGGAAGATTATTTACCGCTTGGTTTACATGATATTGACAGGCATCGCAAGTCATGCCATCAATACTTATAGTTGTTTTTTGGATGTTGCCGTTATCAGAAATAATCACTTCTTGTTTACTATCTGGATAAAATATTCCTAAATAATAAGGAAAGGTAATAGATAAAGCAGTAAACAAGGTTATCCCCACCAAAAATCCCTTAGTTTGGTAAAATTTAGGTTTTTCAATCACGCCTGAGTCGGACACAGTTTCGCACCCGCAATCATTATCTTTTTTCGGTTTTAAATGACTGTACCAAGCGTAGCCAATGGCTATTACGGCTAATCCGATTAAATAAGGACGGAGAGGCTCCATAAACGATAATGTTCCGGCAGCTCCACCAATTCCGGCTATGGCAGCAATTACAGGTGGAATGCAACACGATGAGGCAGCAATGGCGGCTACTACTCCTGTAAAAACAGCTTTTTTTGAGTTGTTTTTTGTTTCCATTACACCAGTGTTTTAGTGGTATTTATAATTTTAAATAACGGCTGTAGCAATTGGTGGTGTTCTGCTTTAAGCGAATAATAAATGGTTTGTCCCGAACGTCTGGTCTGTAATACATTTCCATCTTTCATTTTACGAAGGTGTTGCGATATGGCAGGAATACTCATTTCTAAGATATCGGAAATATCGCAAGGACAAAGCTCCTTTTCTTCTTCTAACAAAAACAATATCTTTAAACGGACTTCATTTCCTGCTAATGCTAATAAATTACTCAATTGCTCAAAGGCAGTTGAGTTCGTTTGCAACATTTCCTTACAGTTATTTATTTGTGTTTTATCGGCAAATATTCTTGAACATGTCTGATTGTTTTCCATTTTTATATGCTTTATAATGCAAAGATATAAAAATAAATTAATTATTTAAGCAAATACTTAAATAAGTAATACAAAAAAATTTATTCTTTAAACTTTTCGAACTGCTTTTGCCTAATAAAATAGGCATTCCACGAAAATAGCGTACTAAAATAAATGGCTACAAAAAAAATGATAATGGAAATAAAAATGAGCAACTTATCGTGATATTCGGAAATAATTTTCATGCCCACCAATAAAGCATTTAAAATTAAAATCGACAAACTGATATACATTAAAAGAATGGAAATGCTTAAACGTTTTAACTGTTTAATTTTATTGGGTAAAATTTCTTTATACACTTCTACATTTGCAGCTAATCGAGAGTTAATTTCGTCCGTTAGTCCCAATGCCATTCGGTTAGAACTGGTTAAGATAACTGCAATACTTGGAATTAGAGAAAGATTAATTTGCCATGTTTCCATTATTTAGTTTTTAGAAAAAGTAAATTTTTTAGATGGGGTTGTTGGTGTGCTTTTTTTAAGCATTATCAACAATTCTGATTGTATGGCTTTTGTTTTATCTTTTGCATACCACGTATGGAGTTCTTTTTCAAAATCATCCCAAGTTTTTCCATCAGGATTATTTTTCCATGCTTTAAAAATCTCTTGAGCTTCTGCTGGTCGTGAACCCCAAGTGAATAATTCATTTTTTCTATCATCAAAAGCAATGAGTTTTGGAATAGATTTGCTTCCATTGGTCAGATATTTATTCATTAACTCAGGATTTTCATCACGTAAAATAATTTGTAAATCAATCATTCCGTTGGATAGTTCTGCAATTTTTGCAATAACAGGAAGTATTTGAGCACTATCGCCACACCATGCTTCACTAATTACAACCCAATGTTGTTTGTTTTGCAACAATACTAACGCAGTAAGCAATTCATCATTTAACTCAATTGTTTTATTTAATCGTTCAATTCGTTTTAAGTTTAAAGCAATAAACCCAATCAATTGAGGAGTTAACTGGTTGCCCGAGGAATTTCCTTGGGCAACCAAACTACTCATCCAGTTGATAAATTGATTGAAATTATAAACTGTACCTAAAAAATTCATTTTGTTTATCTTTAAAAAATAATTATGCTTTTTCAAGAACATCTTTGAAGGCTGCATTAATTTCTTCGGTTGTTTTGGTAACACTTATTTTTGATAAAACTGTTTTAGTTTTAGCATCAATAAAATAGATTACTCCAGTACCGTTGTTTGCTTGTGCAACATTGGTAATTCCTGCTTTTTCACAACTTGCTTTTGAAGTTTTTTTGGTTTCATCGTTCGACATATCGTTTACTACAATTGAAACTTTTGGATTTTTCATGTAGCTCGATAAAACTTCTTTTTCTACCCTTGCACCATTACCTTGACAAACAGGGCACCAAGTTGCTGTGTTTACCATTACAATTACTTTTGCTTCTTTTTCTTTAACAATTACTTTTTTAGCGTTTGCTGTTGATGTTACCATAATTAATAACATAAGTACTGATGAGATTACATTTTTCATAAAATAAAAATTTAAAGGTTTATATTATTTGGATTCATTCCAATGGAACAGTCGAAACGAATTTTTTAACCTGACAAAAACTAATTATTTTATTAATAAAATGTTGTTAAAATACAGGAATACAGATGATTAAATTTTTATAGCAGAACACTATTTAAGTTTATTTATTAAACGACTTTTAAACTCTTCCATTTCTTTCGGATTCAATGGTTTAGTATTTTTTAAAAAAGAATCAATGGTGGGCGATGATTTTGCATAACATTCGCAAGGTGGACAGAGTAATTTATGAAAATACAAACGTATTTTTTGCATCAAAGTCAACCGCTTAAACTCACTACTATCTATCAGTTCGGTTGCTTTTTTACAGCTATAAAATAAGGTATTAAAAAGGGTAGCCATTATTTCCAGTTTTTATCGATACAATTTTTTAAATGCAATTTTGATCGGTGTATAATTTGCCAATAATTAGCTGTTGAAACTTCTAATTGCTTACAAATTTCGTCAACACTAACATCAGTAAGGTATTTTGAATGAATAGCTATTCGCCATTTTTCGGGCAAATTCTCCATACATTTTTCTAGGGTTGAATTAAAATCAGCATTATCTAACAAATGTTCTTCCATATCAAAACTATGTTCTTTTGGATTTTTCCAACGGTCGTTTTCGTCAAACAAGTCGTTAACTCTATTGTTGGCTTCGTCTTCTGCAGTATTATCAATAATGGATAAACTCTTGCTTTTTTTACGGTAGAAGTCGATGATTTTATGATTTAAAATGGACAACAACCATGTTTTTGGGGAACTTTCGTTTTTAAAATTGTCGAACGAATGATATGCCGATAAAAAGGTTTCTTGTACTAAATCTTCAGCGGTTTCTTTTGATGAAGTTTTATGGTACGCCCACGACATCAACTCATCGGTAAAATCATCTACCCATGTAGTAAATTGTTGTTTTTTATTTTCAGTTTCGCTGCTCATTTCGTTGCAAACAAATGTAGGCTTATTTTAAAAAATCAATCAAAAACCTTTGTTCCTTCGGTACAGTTTTGGCAAATGTCTATTTCTGCTCTATTGTTCAACAATGCTTTTCTAAAACCGATATAGTTAGGATTTTGCCAAATTTGTTTTAATGAGTTTTCGTTCAAGTCGCCCAACTGATGCTTTGCATCTTTATCGAAACAACACGGAACAATTTTTCCATCCCAAGTGATTACACAAGAACTCCACATCCGCCAACATTCGTTTAACAACTTATTTTTTAAACGATACGTTCCGTCCGATTGCTTTTTGTAACGGGCATATTTCTCAATGGTTGGAATTAGAGGGTTGCCATTTTTGTAATCGTAAACCTGGGCGGTTTTAAATCGGATTTCGTCCACACCCAAATCGGCAGCTAATTTTTTGGCATCTTCCAGTTGATGTTCGTTAGGTTTTACTACTAAAAACTGAAAAATTAGGTATGGCGTTTTACTTTTTAATTCATTTTTTGCTTCAATAATATTTTTTGTTCCTTCCAGCACTTTAGCTAAACTTCCACCTTTTCGATAGCTTTCATAAGTTTCTTGAGTTGTTCCATCAATAGAAATGGTTAATCGACTCAATCCAGATTTTACCGTTTCTTCGGCTTTTTGTTTGGTTAAAAAATGTGCGTTGGTTGAAGTGGCGGTGTATATTTTTTTGTTGTGAGCATAAACAACCATTTCTAAAAAATCGGGATTTATATAAGGCTCCCCTTGAAAATAAAAGTTGAGATAAAAAACATGAGTTTGCACCTCGTCAATTATTTTTTTATAAAAATCAGCTTTTAAATTTCCTTCGGCTCTGGTAAATTGTTTTAATCCGCTTGGGCATTCGGGGCAACCCAAATTACAAGCGGTGGTGGGTTCAATGGTTATGCTTAGTGGCAAACCGCTTACACCAGTTTTATTAAAAAATTTTGCACGGTAAAAACTAGAATATACTTTTAAAGCATTGAAAAAACGTTCTATCGTTATTTTAGAAGTTAAGTTAATATGATCGGTGCTTAAAAAAGACATTCATCAAAAATATTCATAATAAAAATGATGGATACAATGTAACTTATATTATTTTCGTTACACTTACTTTTTATTAATTATTGGTTTATGAAGCTATTCATTTTTTCACTCTTAATGTGTTGTAATTTTTTACATGCTCAAACTATTACTGGCACTATTATTTCTAACGACGATAAACAACCAGCCTCTTTTGCTACAATATTAATAAATGGGAAAGGCTTTGGAACAGTAACCGATGAAAACGGAAAATTTCAATTAACCATTCCTGTAAAATATAAAAATGAGGTCTTAACCATTTCATTTCTTGGCTACGCTAAAAAAAATGTAATCATTAGTGATTTACATACCGATAAATCAAACACCATTTATTTGGAAAAAGATGTGGCAAACTTGGCATTATTTACGCTTACTGCAAAAAGAGATTATAAGCCTAAAGAGTTGTTACGAAAAGTACTTAAGAACATCCCAAAAAATTACACCCAAGATACCATAATTTTTGATGGTTATTATAGAGAAACCCTTACTGAAAACGGCAAATACATAAAATATGCTGATGCCGATTGTCAGTTTTATTATACACCTTATGATAATAAAAATCATAATCGAAAAGAATACACAAGTGCTTTTGATGATCCCAATAGTTTAAGCGATTTACCCATGTGGTGGGGTGCAAGAATGCACAGAGGGCATTTTTGGAATCAAACATTTAAAAAAGATCAAGTAAAAATTATTGAAGCACGAAGCAGTAAAAATTTATCAGAAAAAAAATTTAAAGCAAACATTGAAGGTGGACCAATGGGATTGTTAGCTAAAGATAGAGTAAAATTTCAAGAATATTTTTTAGATCATAAAAATTTCGATGAGTTTAATTATAGCTTCGAAGAAAAATATGATTCCACCAACAGGGAATGGAATTATGTGATTTATTTTATTCCTCGAAGAGCAAATGAGGCACCTCAGAATGAAATTGATTGGAAACCTAGAATGAAACTGGGACGTAATAATCAAGAAGGTAAAATAGTTATTGATAGAAATACATTTGCCATAAAATCTATCGAATATTCGATAAATAAGAATTTGAAAAAATATATTTGTGGTTACAGAAACAATGCTATTCGACATTTTGATTATCAAATAAAAGCGGATTATTCATTAATAAACGGTCGGTATTATTTAACTCATTTAAAACAACAAGATGAGTTTATTTATAACGACACCATTATTAACACTACAACTCCTTACAATGCAACTTTAGAAGTTTTTATTGACAACATCAAAAGCAAAGATGTTCGTCCCTTTAAAAATGAAGAAGTTTTTGTAAATGCTGATGCCAACCAATTGTTTGATTTTCCGCTTGATTATAATGATACGTTTTGGACTCAATATACAGCTGAAAATCCTCAGTTCAGTATTCCAAGTTCCATAAGTACAGATATGGAAGAAAAAATGGTTTTAGAGAAACAATTCTCTAGTAAACTTGAAAGAGACACTTCTTTAAAAGCACCAATTGCTGCAAAAAAACATTTTGAATACAACATTCACGACCAAACTGTTGTGGATGATTATGCTTGGTTAAAAGATGTGAAAAATCCGCTCTACAATAAAGAAGTAATGGATTACATTAATGCCGAAAACGATTATTTTGACAACTATTTTACCACATTAAGAAAATCTCAACGGATATTGTTTGATGATTTAAGACTAATGACCGAGAAAAACTATGAATCATTACCACTAGCTGAAAATGGTTATGAATATTATTTTAAATATTTAGACGAAAATGAATATCCTATCTATTATCGAAAAAATAG